>NZ_JBHULN010000007.1:0-280760 GCF_042684525.1 Spirosoma soli
CTTGGAAGAGCTAACAGTAATTGTTTTGGAACAGATTAACCTACTAGAGAAGAATCGAAAGTTAATCCAAGTCTTCTTCCGAAAGAAGGAAGTCGCTTTCTTTACAGACTAATTCACGGATCAATAAGTGGAAAGTCGAGTGGCTGGAAGACGGTGTTGTGAAAGGCCCGCTCGAGCAGCGAATTTCTTTAGACCCCTGGGCGGCTGAGCTATATGCCGGATCTGAGTTACCCAAAAAGCATAAATTCGTTGACCCGTCGCTGACCGATCATATGTTTTTTATTAAGCCATCGGCTGGGGCAAAGGCAGTTACCGTTCGAGCGACCGACCGATTCGGAGCCGTTTATACCGAACAAATGAGCCTAATATAATCCGACTCAATCAGAATTTCTGGCGAAGCGTTATCAGTGGCAATGGTTGCTCATTCGGTAACGCTTCGTTGTTTATGAACCAGCCAAAAAAGCAGAGCTGAAGACTTAATCGCCTTCAGCTCTGGGTAAGGAACATGGACCGTCCGTCGTCATCAGCGTAACGCCCGGCGAATCACTTCCTCAACGGTGAGATTTGGGTCAGCTTTCAATGCGTCGTCGACGCTTTTTTCGGCTGTAGGTTTTGGGAAACCCAAGGCAACCAGTGCCGCCAGCGATTCCTCCCGAACAGGATTGGCCGCTGGTTGCTGGCGATAGGTTGGTCCATCGGGAACGACGCCCGCTTTTTTCATCTTGTCGCGCAGCTCCAGGATGATACGTTGCGCAGTCTTGGCACCAATGCCTTTAATAGCCTGAACCGCCCGAACGTTTTCACCCAAAATGGCCAGGCGCAAATCACCTGGTTGCATGGCTGAAAGCATGCCGAGTGCGGTGTTTGGCCCAACGCCCGACACACCGATCAAATCAAGAAATAATGATTTTTCATCGGCACCCGCAAAGCCATAGAGCGTTTGCGAGTCTTCGCGGAACAAGTGATGAATGAAAAGTTTTACTCGGTCTCCCCCGCCGGGTAAGGTTGAATACGTTTGAAGGGATATATGGACTGCGTAGCCTACACCGTGTACGTCAATGATAGCGTATGTGGGTTCTTTGTAAGACAGCAATCCGTCTAAATAAGCAATCATTCAGATGGTGAAATATCTTGTTTTTGAGACAGTTATAACTAGTAAATATACGAAAATCCCACGACTTTTCGGGTGTAGTCGTGGGATAGCTTATCCAATTGATTTCATTAGTTTAAACGTTCCTTCAGAAAAGCGAAAATGGCCTGTACACTATCTTTGAGAACATTGATATCCTGACGCATTTCATCCTGACTGGCTTCCATACGGGCCTGACCTTCTTTCAGGCTAGTAACGTCAGTCTTCAATATGGCGACGTCAGCTTTCAACGTCGCGACGTCAGTTTTCAATGTCGCAACGTCGGTTTTCAACGTTACCACGTCTTCTGTCAATCGATCTACTTTTATTTCAAGTCGATCAACCTTCTCTTCGAGTCGATCAACTTTTACTTCCAGCCGGCTTACTCGTTGAATAACGATTTCAACCTGTTCGCGGGTATCTGTTACGTAGTCAACTATTTTACCTATTTGAAAAATGATACGGCTTTGCGTTTGAACTACATCCGCAAGTACAGGCTCCAACTGGTCTAATCTTTTTTCTGGCGTCATGGTGGTTTGTTCAACTTTATAAACGTACAAAAAACAAACGTCCAGGCCAAGTTCTTTACCCCACAATTAACTTTTGACCAGGCCGGAGAGCATTCCCCCGGATATGGTTCATTTTCTTGAGCCGATCAATGGTTAGCCCATCGTATCGTTGCGCAATATTCCATAGGGTGTCACCATCCTGAACGCGGTGATAACGTGGCTTATACCGCTTCGTTTTCGCAATAACTTCGGCTTTCTTACGGCCTTTGGGAGTTCCCTGATCGGCGAGTCGCTCCGCACGGGTTTCGGCCACTTCTTTCAGGATAACCAGCTTTTGCCCCCGCTGAATGCGTGTAGAACGAAGGTGGTTCCAGCGTTTTAGATCGTAGAGTTCAACGTTATAGCGTTCGGCTATATCACCCATATTATCGCCCCGTTTTACGATATAAGTCTGCTTACGGGGCTTACGCGAAACGACCGTTTCAATGTCGTCTTCGGGTTCATCGGCTGGTTCGGCTACCGCTAATTGCGCGGCTATTTTTGCTTGTTTCTCAGGAGCTTTGGATGGATTCTCGACTTCCCCCGGTGCCTCGTCTAAGGTCATGTGCGCTAATGGGTTAGCGCCCAGCGCAGTCCAGGCACCAATTGAGTCGCTACCATACCGAATATCCTCTGCGCTGGCTAGCAGGATGTGTGGTATGGCCGCCGGTAATCGACTTGCCGAGTCCATAACGGCCCGTCGACGGCTTGAGAAGTAAGCATACTGTTGACGAGGTACGCGTAACGGATACCGGTTCGTGTATTCGGGCAGAATGGTTGTCGTGATGGCGGGATTCATTTTCTGCAAATCTGCCAACGGCATAGAACTGTGTTTAGCAAAGCTTTCGAGGTTAAAGTAACCCGTAATATGAATGGTATCGTGCTGAATCGGGTACTCATAGTTCTCGGCAAAAATACCGTGGTCGTTTGCGTAGTGCATCAGATACGTGAACGCCACAAACTGCGGTACATAACCACGGGTTTCTTTGGGCAAAGCATCGTAGATTGTGTAGAACGAATCTCCTCCCGACCGGCGCATAGCTCGTTTAACCGCTCCAGGCCCGCAGTTATAAGCTGCCATCGCCAGTTCCCAATCGCCGAAGATGTTGTAAAGATCGCGTAAGTATTTGCAGGCGGCTTCAGTCGCTTTTACCGGATCCATGCGCTCATCTACGTAGTCGTCCTGATAAAGTTTAAGGTCACGACCCGTGCCCGGCATAATCTGCCAGAGGCCACCCGCGCCCGCGTGGGAAATCGCTCGTGGATTTAAGGCTGACTCAACAATGGATAGAAATTTGAGTTCGTCAGGTAGCTCATACTGAGCCAACATTTTTTCGTAAAGCGGAAAAAAGAGTGGCATTCGTTCCAGCATCAGCTTAGTCGCACTGGCTTTGCGGAACGTGAAATAATCGACGTACGCCTGAACCGACTTATGGTAGTTGAGCGGAATGGTCTTTTGCAATTTCACCAACCGTTCGCGAAGCAAACTGTCGGGTACGGTTGGCACAACGGCGATTGTGTCTTTCCTGACAATGGTCGTGTCCGCGGTTTTTGGCTTGATCTCTTGAATCGTAGTCTCAGCGCGGGCTATTGTTGTTAGGCCACAGCAGGCCAGGCCCAGCACCGCACTCATCAGCCTCAATCTTTGCAGGCTACGGTTCAGGTACTTCATGCAGTAGTTCGGTTAGGTTTGTGTTACGCTATAACGCGGCCGGAAAGCCGCTGATAAAACATCTTTAGCACGGCTCTTCAGCCGCGTTACAAACTTTTTGCCAACGCCACCAATGCTTCTTCCGCAAAGGGGCGGGCCATCAGTTGCAGCCCAATCGGCAATCCATTAACATCGGTGCCGTTAGGTACTGAAATCGCCGGATAACCCACTACGTTTGCCTGCACCGTAAAAATGTCGGCAAGATACATCTGTAAGGGGTCATCTCCCGAACCTTGTCCGGTCTTTTCGCCTAAACGGAACGCCGGACTTGGAGTTGTAGGCGATAACAAGAAATCATATTGCTCGAACAAACGCTCGGTTTCTTCTCGAATAAGACGACGTACTTGCTGGGCTTTTGTGTAATAGGCATCATAGTAGCTAGCACTTAAAGCAAACGTACCAAGCAAGATGCGTTTACGGACCTCCGCTCCAAAGCCCTCTGTCCGGCTCCGTTTGTACAACGATAAAAGGTCGGAAGCTGATGTATCTCGATAACCATATCGTACGCCATCAAAGCGTGACAGATTCGATGAGGCTTCGGCGGTAGTCAGAATGTAATAGGTTGGCAAAAGGTACTTCAGGAGTGACAGCTCAACCGGCTCCACTGTGTGCCCAGCCATTTGTAAGGCATCAATCTTGCCCTGGGTCGCTTCCCGAATGCTTGCGTCGACGCCCGAGCTTTCGAGGCCACCACGTAAATAAGCAATGCGTAACGGGCGAGTTTCGGCGTCACGACCAGATAACCTAGCCTGAGAGTAAGCCGCTACGGGTTGGTTCGATACGGTACTATCAAAGTCGTCGGCGCCGGCCATAACCTCCAGTAGCAAGGCCGCATCGTCAACAGTGTTGGCAATCGGGCCAATGCAATCGAAAGAAGACGCATAGGCAATGAGGCCCCAGCGGCTAATACGACCATAGGTTGGCTTTAAACCAACAACGCCACAAAACGCAGCGGGTTGACGGACCGAGCCTCCTGTATCGGAGCCGATGCTTGCCAAACATAACCCAGCTTGTACGGCCACCGCCGACCCACCACTTGAGCCGCCCGGCACCCGATTAGGGTCGGCTGCGTTACGAACCGGCCCAAACGCCGAGTTCTCGTTCGAAGAGCCCATGGCAAACTCATCGCAATTCTGACGCCCGATGATGATGACGTCCTCGTCCAGCAGTCGTTGGACGGCTGTGGCTGTGAACTGTGCGGTAAAATTGTCGAGTATACGACTGCCCGCCCGAACGCTGTGCCCTGTATAACTCAGTACGTCTTTAATGCCAATGACCATACCAGCCAGTCGTCCAGCGGTGCCGGCGCTCAGTTTCTGATCGACAACATCCGCTTGTTGGCGCGCTTCGTCGGCGTATACTTCTGTAAAGGCATTCAAATGACGGTGCTCATCAATTCGGACGAGATACTGCTCGACTAACTGACGACAGGTGATAGCGCTGGCTTTTAGCTCGGCCTGAACAGCAGAGAAAGAACGGTGAAGCGTCAAAACAGAGGAAGGATTAGTTAATACTTACACCTCCTGCACCAATGAGATAGCATGTGGTTGGTGCAGGAGGGCACTAAAGGAAACAGACAATTGAGCAGCCCCATTGCGGAACCGCTCAATTGTCTGTTTATGAACAAGGTCTATTACTTCTCCGATTCTTTCAGGCCTTCCTCGATGTTCTCGCGGACGTCTTTCGTAGCATCTTTGAATTCTTTGATGCCTTTTCCCAGGCCCCGTGCCAATTCAGGGATTTTCTTAGCGCCGAACAACAGGAGCAGTGCTAAGAAAATGAACACCATTTCCTGACCGCCCAAACCCATAATTGCGAAAATGCTTGACAAAATCATGATTCTTAGGATTTGAATGTATGCAAAATTAAAAAACTCTATCGTATAATCTATTAAAATGAAGTGAAACTTCGTCACCCTATTTTAATAGTTTTCGTTGGCCGTGGTGCTTCGTCCTGTGGATTTCCGTTGGTCTGCTCCCACTGCCGGTACTTGTCAATGTCATCTTTTATGCCACTAAACATCCAGAGCATCAGGGCAATGTCATCCGTCAGTCCTACGATTGGTAAAAAATCAGGAAGAATATCAATCGGCGAAACAAAATAAATCAATACCGCAATCATCCGAATCAGGGTTTTCCAAGGCAACTGCCGATACTCGCCAGAGGCATACGCCTTCAACAAACGGGTAACAATACTGAGCTGCTCACGAAACGCGGCTATGTTTTTACCAGATAAGCCACCACTTTTATTTAATGCCTCACGAATCAAGTTATACAAGCTCCGCGTATTACGGGCGTAACGGACGGCACCGATATTGGCTCGTTTAAAGAAAATTGAGGTTAAGACTCGCGTTATCAGACTCTTGTTTGCCATTGACTTTAGAAATTCACTCAATCAATAGTATTCATTGAGTGAAAATTGGTTGGTTACCTTACAACAAAAAAAATCACTGAATAGTCCATAAACTGAGCATTAGGATCAGAAGTTTATTCTAGTTGCTGTTGGTTTGTCTTGCACCAGGTCCTTACTTTTGCGGTCGCTTGTTAACCCTTTAATTCCGAATACAGTATGAAAGTTACCGTAGTAGGTGCCGGGGCCGTTGGGGCCACCTGCGCCGATAATATTGCTCGCCGGGAACTCGCCCATGAAGTTGTACTTCTAGATATCAAAGAAGGCATTAGTGAAGGTAAAGCGCTCGATATGCTTCAGGCGTCTACCTTGCTCGACTGTGACGTGAAGCTGACAGGTTCTACTAATGATTACGAAAAAACCGCGGGTTCGGATGTAGTCGTAATTACATCGGGCTTGCCCCGTAAGCCGGGCATGACCCGGGAAGAGCTCATTGGCATCAACGCGGGTATTGTGAAGGGCGTTACCGAAAACATCCTTAAGCACTCACCAGACGCCATTTTTGTGATCATTTCTAACCCAATGGATACGATGACGTACCTGGCGCTGAAGTCGTCAGGATTGCCAAAAAATCGTGTAATCGGTCTGGGGGGAGCACTCGATTCGGCTCGTTTCAAGACGTACTTATCATTGGCGCTTAACTGCTCGCCGAACGATCTTCAGGCAACAGTAGTCGGTGGACATGGCGATACGACCATGATTCCGCTGACGCGCTTGGCTACCAAAGGGGGGGTGCCCGTTAGCCAATTCCTGGATGAGGAAACGTTGAAAAAAGTAGCCGCTGATACAATGGTTGGTGGGGCTACATTAACCAGTCTCATCGGTACGTCAGCCTGGTATGCGCCGGGTGCGGCCGGTGCCTACATGGTAGAGAGTATCCTGCGCGACCAAAAGCGTATAATTCCGTCCTGCGTATTGCTCGAGGGAGAGTATGGCCAGTCGGACATCTGCCTCGGCGTGCCAGTTGTGTTGGGTCGCAACGGCTGGGAAGAGATTATTGACTACAAGCTGAATGATGAAGAGCAAGCCGCTTTCAATAAGTCGGCCGATGCCGTTCGGAACATGAATAACGTATTAAGCACGTTAGAATTAGGTGTATAATACGAATGAAGGATAGGCCAGAAGGTCCCGCTAGCAACCAACTAGTGGGACCTTCTTTGTTGGGCAAACGTTCTTATCTTTTCATAAGAATGTACATTGTGGCTCGAAAAGATATTATGCAAACCCACGTTGTGTTCCCATTCGTATCTATTATTTCGATTCCTTATTTGAACACTTAATCATCTTACTATGAAAACGCTTATTTTACTTGTATCTGTTTGCTTTAGCGTAAGTACAGTGTCCGTACGCAATCAATCGACTGAGTCAATAGCATCACCAGATTATGCTACCGTTTATATCTACCGGGGTGGTCAGTTTTTTGGGTCAGGCTTAAATTACAGCATATTTGCTAACGGCGAAAAGATCTGCAAGCTGAGTAACAATCGCTATATCGAGTACAAAGCGAAGCCTGGTAAACTGTCACTAACAGCGCAGCGTGGGGGTATTGAAGTATTCAAGCGGGAAACAGGGCTTGACCTGGACGTTGAGGCTGGTAAGAAATATTACGTCAGAGGTGACCAAAAATCGAGTATTACTCGTACACGGTTAGAAATGTCGGAGGTAACAGAGAATACTGCTAAGCGTGATATGGCGGAAATGACAGTCGATAATTGTCAGCAAACCATGAACCAGTAAGCTCTGCTATCTACCCTTCCAAAAATTTACAAAAGGTATAGGTATTAACTAATCACCAACTGCCCAAAAAACAACCCGCCTATCAGCTGATAGGCGGGTTGTTTTTTGGGTGTGTCACGAAGCGAAAGTGAATTAAGTTTTTTGCAAATTAGACTGCGCCCTGAACGTAATGAATTAGAACGCGAACAGATAAACTAACAAACCAATAACAGATAACATGGTGCCTAAACTAATCAAGAACATCTTGGCAATGATAGGCGCTGATTCGGCCCGTTCTCTCTGGGTCATGTCAGGATGATAACAGACTAATGATTCAACAATTCGGTTGACAAGAGGCTTTTTCGACCGGAGCTTGATGTCGCTCAACGAGGCAACATGGTCTAGTTCTGTAGTGGGAAATAAGATCATGGTTAATTTAAGTTTTGTACGGTGGTAAAAGGTATTTTCTTTAATAGTTTCTAGGCGTATCTTTTTAAACGTAGGCTTTTGGCCAACACTTTTGAGCGCACAAAAAGCTATTTCACTTATAAGACGTTAGTACTCGTAAAAAGTAACACCTTGTTGTAAAAATATTTTCAAAATAAATTATCAACGTACGCAGCTGCCAAGAAAGTAAATGTACATGAGCATAACTATCTAAATATTAATTATTTAGCTCATGGGTGAGGATTAAATTATTGTTGAGGTAACTGTATATCGCCAAATAAAAACTTGGAAATGTAATAGAAATTAATCGCAATAGCTAATTGACTACGTAATAAATAGGTATTCGTAACATCACTAGCTGCAAGGGCTGCCCCACAATAAGACCAGTTTAGTAGTCTAATGTAAACTTACTGTTGTGACCATGAATGTGTAAGTTAATACCGATGATGTACGTATTCGTGGAGTTGTGAATGGGCTCCCAGATAAGCTCTCAAGGTTCCATTAAGGGCTCTAAACATACTTAAGGGTAGCGGCCGGGTGAGGGACAATACTGAAGAAATTGCTCCTCGTCATCGAATGTTAAAAACAGTAAAACCACTGTTCGCTAAAGTACTTGCAGGTATTGCTTCTTTGGTACACAGATTAGTAAGACGCAAGACAAACGCACGGTCTAACTTTGAACCGTGCGTTTGTAGGATACTTAGTAATAAGTTAGAAAATCTAGTACCTGTTAAGAAGTGGTGCGTAAGTTTACCGCCAATCGCAATCGGGTGATAACCACTCCTGACCCGGATCAATTGGAGCACCGTCGGGTGGAGCCTGAGCCATCGTTGATTTAATATCGGCTGGATTACCATCAAGGCGCCGGATCTGGTCAAGCGCGAATAAACGATGCGCCTGTGCCATCGAACTGGCATTGCTTAGCGGTGTAGTTAATCTCTTCTTTAACTGGTCAACTTTTAATAATGCAACAGCCCGGGCTTGTGGGCTTACTTCGGTGCTTTGTGTCAGGTCAATCAACTTCTGAAGAAACAGTTTGTCGGTTAGGCGTTTCACTTCGGCTAAATAGGCATCGGCCGGGTCTGCTTTGTACCACGTTTGGTTTAACAACTGCTCTAGCAACGTTTCAACGCTAACTAAGGACGGGTTAACCGCCGATTGAGTGACTAAGCGGCTTATTCGTTCGGGATGCAGCAACATACGCAGGGTCATACCTGCTGAGGCCTCTGGCGGTCCAAGTGGATCGAATGCAAGTCCCGACCGACGTTTAAATACTTCCCGTGGGTTCGGATCATACCGGAACGGTCGGGGTGGAATCATCGCCAGTACAGATTTTGGTACCGCCAGAAATTGCGGATCAAGAGTGGAAAGCAAAGCTTCCAGCGCTTTGGTCTGCTCCGGAACTGGAACTGTCGATAAAACCGGCTGGCCATCGCCCCGCAAAGCGTTGGTGTACGTTTGGCCACCTATCACCTTGGCGGCTGCTTCAACCTGATACCGATGAAACATGTACATCGGGACAAGCACTTCCTCCAGCATGGCCATTGGCGTTCCGGCGGGAATTTTCTTTTCTGTAAAATTCGCCAAGGCCACTCGCCGGACTTCCATTACACGTTTTAGTTCGTCTACGGCACTCGCTCCGTTGTCCCAGAGATGCGTGGCGGGATGAACCGATCCTTCTGGTCGGGCGTCCTGATCGGTAAGGAACGATAGGCCAGCCGCGTGCATTTGATTGACAATCTTATTTAGCTCCTGCTTTTCATTGGCTCCGTTTGCAAATTGCTCGTAGCCATACCGAATACTCCATTTGTCGTAAGCACCGATTCCTTTGGCGTAAGCGTCAGACAGATCAATGCTGGCTCCTTTAACTTTGGCGACCATCGTTGGATAATCCATGACCGAGGCTCTACCAAAGGGCGAACCGCCTTGTGTACTGGCTAGATAATTGTGAGGCAAGCCAAGCGTGTGGCCAACTTCGTGCGCGGCTAGTTGGCGGAGCCGGTCCAGCGACATAGCCATCATCTCCGTTACGTGCGAACTGTCGGTTTGGAAGTCACCCACCAATCCTTGGGCAATCAAATAATCCTGGCGAACGCGCAGGGAGCCGAGTGTAACCTTGCCTTTAATGATTTCGCCCGTGCGAGGATCAATGATGCTGGCACCATAACTCCAGCCCCGTGTTGACCGGTGGACCCACTGCACCAGGTTATAGCGAACGTCCATTGGATCAGCATCGGGCGGCAGCAGCTTAACCTGAAACGCATTTTTATAACCCGCTGCTTCAAACGCCTGATTCCACCAACTTGTGCCTTCCAGTAAGGCCGAACGAATTGGCTCAGGTGTGCCAGGGTCGAGATAATAAATAATGGGTTTAACGGCTTCGCTAACCGCTGCCGTCGGGTCTTTTTTCTCTAATCGATGTCTCGAAATGTAGCGTTTTGTAATTGGCTGACTAACGGGCGTAGCGTAATCGAAGAATTCGATACCCCCATAACCAATGCGGGGGTCAAACAGCCGGGGTTTGTATTTATCGTCGGGTAATTGAACAAACGAGTGATGCTGGTGCATCGTCACAGATGCGGGCGTTGGTACCACTTCGCGTAAGAATGGCCCTGCATTTTCGCCTGTTAATGTAATGATTGTCTCAAACTCGGTGTTCTGCGGAAAGGCTTTGGTACGAGGCAGATACATCGCGCTACGTACCGGATCGAATTTGTACGAACCTTGTTTCGTTTGAGAAATAGCCTGGGCTGCGCCGACAGCGTCCTGCATCAGAAACGGTGTTAGATCAACCAGAACTCGGCCGTTCTCTTCGGCTGCAATCTCAAACCCGGCATGAACAGATTTGGCAAAGGATTCTTCTACCGCCCGCCGTTCGAGCGGATCGTTGCTGATGGCCCGGTAAGCGTAGTTCGGCTCAATCAATAATACCTTAGGACCACTTCGCTGAAACTTGACAATATGTTCTTGTCCAAGGCGACCCCGGTCGAGGCCAATGTCATTCGACCCAACACCTTGAGCTAACGTAGGGTAATAAAGCAGTTCAGTGTCGAAGGCCGAAATTTCGAGCCAGATTTTCCCCTTCTTAGCATCCCAGTAATACGTCAGAAAACCAGTATTTCGCTCCATGCCGGCAGTAAACGTAGTAATACTGACGGGCGTAGCCCCAGTTGGCGATTGGGCGCCGGACGGAGAGTTGAGTAGTGGTAGTAGGCAGAGAAGCGTTAGTAAGCGTTTTAGCATCTTGAGCGAGGTTGTTTTTTCGCTCAAGATACACGAAAAGGGTTATAAGCCCACGTTAGCGTAGCCGATCCGACCCCCTAACCAGTTTCTCATCCCGACGGATAAACCGGTTTGCTAATGCGTTGAAGAGCAGCGCTGCAATGATAGCGTAGAAGCCTAACAAGAAATTACCCTGGTCGGCCGGGTTACCGTATTCTTTTCCCGCATACAGCGTTCTGTATAATACGATACCCATGATAGCGGTTAGCATCAATGCGTTAACGGCGCACAAGGCTGTCTGAGTCAGGCGGTTGCGGTATTGAAAAATGGCATATAGAGACGATAAGGCTACTAAGGCGAGCAATAAGCCTAAGTACCAGACAGAGGTAATAACCGTAGTTGGTACTTGTGATTGGGGAACGCCTGCTTGGGCACCTGCACTTTGCTGTTGACTGTATTGTAAGGCCGTTAACTGAGCTATTTCAGTGGATATGGGTCCAGTTTTCTCCCAGATTGGATTAGCCAGAGCAACACCCATGGCAACGACAATGAGAAACAAAAAAACGGTTTGAATGCGTTGGATCATTATTGAAACGTATTTGGAGCGCAAAAATAGCCCAAAACCTATAGATTATGAAAGCAGACGTGCGTCTGATCCTAACAGCAGACGGTTCGCACACGGCCGTTAACCAAGTCCTCGACAAAACGTATCACTCTATTCATGGCGCTTACCAGGAGTCGCAGCGGGTGTACATTGAGTTAGGGCTTCTGCCAGCATTCGAAAAGTTTCCAGCCCAGCCGCTGTCTGTGTTTGAAATGGGATTTGGCACAGGCCTCAATGCGTTGCTGACGGCCCGGGAGGCTCAGGCTACCCAACGTATGATTAACTACACGGCGATCGATGCCTACCCAATGCCCCTGGACCAGGCTCGTCAACTTAACTATGATGAGCTGCTTGATACGTCTTATCTGGTCAAACTCCACGAATCACCCTGGGGCGAGCCTGTTGCTGTCAATCCGTTTTTTACGCTGACGAAGTTGGAAACTCGTTTACAGAAAGTAAACGTTGAGGAGCAATTTCATCTAATTTATTACGATGCGTTTGCCCCAACGGCGCAACCTGAACTTTGGAAAACAGAAATTTTTCAACAAATGGCAAACTTATTGCTACCAGGTGGAATGCTGACTACGTATTGTTCTAAAAGTTACGTACAGCGTAACATGCGGACGGCTGGTTTAACGGTAGAAAAGCATCCGGGGCCACCGCACAAACGAGATATATTACGAGCGATTAAGTGAAACTTGATAACTTATCATTCATTGAAACTAGGCTTTTTTTAGTACCTCTTGACCAATCAGCTAATTTTATTAGTTGCCTGACGTTATCAATCAAAAATAACTTGCTCATGAATCGCCTGCTTCTATTCTTCGCTGCTTTTGTGATGCTCACTGTTACTGCATTCCGGACCACATTGCCAACGGATACAACAGCATCTGTAGCCAAGCCCTCTACCGAACCTAAACGGATTAACTGGTTAACCATTCAACAAGCTTATGCGCTGACGCAAAAAAAACCAAAGAAATTTGTTGTGGATGTCTACACCGATTGGTGTGGTTGGTGTAAGGTAATGGACCGCGAAACCTTCTCGAAACCCGCTATCATTGATTACGTCAACGAGAATTATTACGCCGTACGACTCAACGCTGAACAGCCCGGCGACATCACGTTAGGAAAACAGACATTTAAGTATGTTAGTAGCGCAAACGGTCGGGGTGTGCAGGAACTGGCAGCCGCGCTGCTGAAAAACCAGTTGAGTTATCCGACTACCGTTTTTCTGGACGAAAAATTCAACCTGATCCAGCCTATTGCTGGTTACTTGGAGCCGCGTACGTTTCACCAGATCATTACTTATTTTGGTAATAACTACCACCAAAAAGAACCGTTTGACCAGTACAAAGCCGGGACCTACACAAAGGAGTTTCAAGCTTCTTTAAAAGCGAGTAAATAGAGTAGGAGTTGTAACGCGGGTGGAAACCCGCGCTTTGGCGCTATAAGTTTAGCCTTTCAAAGCGCGGGTTTCCACCCGCGTTACGTATTTTTGTAGGTATTATTAACCCCAACTGTCATAGTTACATGAATCATCAACTAACTTTTCTATCGGCGGTCGCTCTGTCTGTAGGTCTGATGGCGGCTACACCCCCGAAGAAAGCAACATTGCCCCGGCCAGCCCCCCGGCCGAGCGCGGTTCCTCGAAAGTTTATTGATCCGCAAAACATGGATATGTCCGTGAAGCCTGGCGATAATTTTTACCAATACGCAAACGGTAACTGGTTGCGCCAAAACGCGATTCCAGCCTCTAAAACATCGTGGGGAAGTTTCAATGAGCTTCGCGAAAAGAGTCTGGACGCTATGAAGACCTTGCTGGAAGATGCGTCTAAATCCACCACTAAAGGCCGTCTGTACCAAATGGTAGGCGATTACTACGTCAGTGGTATGGATAGCGCCACCATTGAAAAGCGCGGTTTCGATCCTATCAAACCTGATCTGGCCCGCATTGATAAGGTGAATAATAAAGCCGCTTTACTTGACGAGTTGGCCTATCAGCGCACGCAAAGTAATGGCATGTTATTTGGCTTTTTCGTGTCGCAAGACCGCAAAAATGTGAGCAAATATTTGCCACAGTTCAGCCAGGGAGGCACCACATTACCTGACCGAGATTACTATCTCAAAAACGACGCCCGCAGTCAAAAAATCCGGGATGCTTATCGCGACAACTTGACGAAGATGTTTGCACTAATTGGCGAAGAGCCAACGCAGGCATCCCAGGATGCTGATGTGGTGATGCGTGTTGAAACTGCATTGGCAAAAGCACAAATGCCCCGTGTTGAGCTACGCGATCCGTATAAAACCTACAATAAGCTGACCGTCGCTAATTTCAGCCAGCAAACACCGGGCATTAACTGGGCCGACCAGCTCACTAAGTATGGCGTGAAAGGCCAGGATACAGTATTGGTTCAAAGTCCGGCTTTCTTCAAGTCGCTTGATAGCTTGATTACTGCAACACCCATCGAAGATCTACGCACGTACATGCGTTGGAACATCGTTAAAGGGGCGGCTCCCTACTTGAGTGATGCTTTTGTAAAGCAAAACTTTGCCTTTTCGAAAGTGCTAACTGGCCAAAAGGAACAGACACCCCGTTGGCAGCGTATTAGTGGTCTTATTGACGGTTCCCTAGGCGACTTACTAGGTCAGCTTTACGTTCAGCAGTATTTCAAGCCAGAAGCCAAGCAACGGATGCTGACCCTGGTCGACAATCTGGAAGCCTCGTACAAGGAGCACATTAAGAATCTGGATTGGATGAGCGAGGATACCAAGAAGAAAGCCTTAACGAAGCTGTTAGCATTCAAACGAAAGATCGGCTACCCTGATAAATGGAAAAGCTACGAAGGTGTTACTATTGCTCGCAACGATTTCTTCGGTAACGTAAAGTCAGCCAGTAAGTGGCAATACAACTACATGATTAACCGCCTGGGTAAGCCGGTTGATAAAACCGAGTGGGGAATGACGCCACCTACCGTGAACGCTTACTATAACGCGGTAAATAACGAGATTGCTTTCCCCGCGGCCATTCTGCAATTCCCTTTCTTTGACTTTGATGCCGACGACGCTGTCAACTATGGCGGTATTGGCGCGGTCATCGGCCACGAAATGACCCACGGTTTTGATGATTCAGGCCGTCAATACGATGCTGATGGTACCTTGCGTGATTGGTGGACGAAAGCCGATGCGGATAATTTCAAGAAACGTGCCGATCAGGTTAAAGAACAGTTCTTTGGCTTTAAAGTACTTGATTCGATTAAGGTTAATGGCCAACTAACGCTTGGCGAAAACCTGGCCGATCTGGGTGGTTTAGCCATTGCGTATGATGCCTTTAAAAAAACGGCGCAGGGTAAAGCTAATGGTAAGAAAAGTATGATTGATGGCTTTACGCCCGATCAACGCTTCTTCCTGTCATGGGCACAGGTGTGGCGTATTAACGTACTGCCAGAAACGCAGGCGCAGCTGATCATGACCGACCCGCACGCACCGGGTATCTACCGTTGCAATGGTCCCTTAGCAAATATTGATGCCTGGTATCAAGCCTTTAACATCCAGCCCGGCGACAAGATGTACAAAAAGCCCGAAGACCGAATCAAAGTTTGGTAAGGCAATAATAAAAATGGAATGATAAAAGCCGAGTTCTCATATGAAAGCGCGGCTTTTATCATTCTATGCAGTTAATTTTAGTAGATTGCTCGCCAATCCTAAACTCCACCCAATCACTATGAACCTCGTAAAGCTGACAGGTATTATTCTAGTGATATTAAGTATATCGTGCCAAACCAAATCGAAGACAGAAGCACCCACGAACTCAGCTGCAGAAAAAGTTGATAGCGTAGCATTATTAACAAAACGCCCCTCCGCCGATGCGCCCCGGTCAGCCGCTGACCGTCTGGTCAGAGCACTTTATTTCGAGCATCGGAAAGAAGATAATCCATTTCGGGAAGCAAAAGACCGGGCGCTGGTAGACCAGTTCTTTGCTAAGGCAACCGCTGATCTTATCTGGAAAAGTCAGAAGTCGTCAAAAGCAAATATGTTGTTTAACGCCCCAGATAAAACAGTCGAAAAACCGTGGGTGTTACCTGCTAATGTAGCTGGTTCAAAGGCCGTTGTGTTTGTTACGTTCGTACAGCAGGGTAAACCAGTAGAAATGCGTTGTGAGATGGAGCAGCAGGCAGGTCGTTGGCGCATAACTGATATAATTTATCCCGACGGCACGAGACTAACGAAATTATTGGGTTGATACCAATGAGTTAAAAGCTGGGAAATCAGTTTATAACATATCCCTTGACTGAGCTTATTAACCTTATCTGAATTATTTTTTAACTCACCTGTTGACAACACCACAAAACCGTGTAATTTTGCAACTCCAAACCCGAAAAGGGGCGGAAATTGTTCTTTAACAGTGATTTTTGGGGAGTTTCCAGAGTGGCCAAATGGATCAGACTGTAAATCTGCTGGCGTACGCCTTCGGAGGTTCGAATCCTCCACTCCCCACTTTTCGGTTACCACTTATCAGCCAACAGTTCCAGCGGGCAACCGCAGCGGTTTTTATACTGATCGTTGATGGCTGATAACTGGTGACTGAATTGCGGAAGTAGCTCAATTGGTAGAGCGATAGCCTTCCAAGCTATAGGTTGCGGGTTCGAGACCCGTCTTCCGCTCCACAGTGAACACGTATCAGCGAACAGCCAGGAGTAACATTTGTAGGGCTGTTTCAACTGTTGGTTGTTCGCTGGTTACTGTTAACTGACAAGCCGTTATAGCTCAGCGGTAGAGCACTTCCTTGGTAAGGAAGAGGTCCGGGGTTCAAGTCCCCGTAACGGCTCAAGACTTCTTCGTGAAGTCTTTTTGCGTATTAAAGCCGTATCCTGGTTACGCTGTTTGGGCGTCATTTCGGACGGCTTGACTGACGTTCAGCGAGTTAATCCAAAAACAAACAACAGTTCACAATAGCGTTTTAAAAACATGGCAAAAGAGAATTTTGACCGCTCGAAACCGCACGTAAACATCGGTACGATTGGTCACGTTGACCACGGTAAAACGACGCTGACGGCTGCCATTACGAAAGTGCTGGCCGAAAAGGGTCTGGCCGCAATTCGGGACTTCTCCTCGATTGACAACGCTCCGGAAGAAAAAGAGCGTGGTATCACCATCAATACATCACACGTTGAGTATGCGACAGCCAACCGTCACTATGCACACGTTGACTGCCCAGGCCACGCTGACTATGTGAAAAACATGGTAACGGGTGCTGCTCAAATGGACGGCGCTATCCTCGTGGTAGCTGCGACGGACGGTCCAATGCCACAGACTCGTGAGCACATCCTGCTCGCTCGTCAGGTAGGTGTACCTCAGCTTGTTGTGTTCATGAATAAAGTGGACATGGTGGACGATCCAGAGTTGCTCGAACTCGTAGAAATGGAAATCCGCGAACTGTTGAGCTTCTACAACTTCGACGGTGACAACATCCCAGTTATTCAAGGTTCGGCTCTTGGCGGTCTGAACGGCGATGCTCAGTGGGTGAAGACCATTGAAGAGTTGATGGATGCTGTTGACAGCTTCATCCCACTGCCTCCTCGTCAAACGGATCTTCCGTTCTTGATGCCGGTGGAAGACGTATTCTCGATTACGGGCCGTGGTACGGTGGCCACTGGGCGTATCGAGCGGGGTGTTATCAACTCGGGCGAACCAGTTGAAATCCTGGGTATGGGTGCTGAAAACCTGAAGTCGGTTGTAACGGGTGTTGAAATGTTCCGGAAAATTCTGGACCGTGGCGAAGCCGGTGATAACGTAGGTCTACTGCTCCGTGGTATTGAAAAAACCGATATCCGTCGTGGTATGGTTATCTGTAAGCCAGGGTCTGTAACCCCACACATGAAGTTTAAAGCTGAGGTTTATGTATTGTCGAAAGAAGAAGGTGGTCGTCATACCCCATTCTTCAACAAATACCGTCCTCAGTTCTACTTCCGCACCACAGACGTAACAGGAGAGATTGCTCTACCTGCAAACGTTGAGATGGTGATGCCAGGTGATAACATCACGATTGATGTAACACTGATCAACAAAATTGCCATGGAAAAAGGTCTTCGCTTCGCTATCCGCGAAGGTGGCCGTACCGTTGGTGCTGGTCAGGTAACTGAAATCCTTGATTAATTAAGTATCTCAGAACAAGTGCATTTCTTTATAGGAATGCACTTGTTTTTTGATTTTATTTCGTACTTTTGCAGTCCGTTTGTTAAGAGGCATAAGTAGTTATTGATTGTTAAGAGTTGTCATTTATTGTGTAAGCGAAAAAATGACCATTGATAACAGCGAAACGAATGACGCCGAAGGCAAAAGACATAGTGTTATTCTACGGGTGTAGTTCAAGGGTAGAATAGCGGTCTCCAAAACCGTTGATGGGAGTTCGAATCTCTCCACCCGTGCCAATCCCTTACTTACAATGGACAAGTTTATCTCGTTTCTGAAGGCCTCCTGGGAGGAAGTTCAGCACAACGTGACTTGGCCTAAATTCAGCGATCTGCAATCCAGTTCAACGCTGGTACTGGTGGCATCGCTGATTTTTGCGCTATTAGTCGGCTTAGTTGATTTAGTGTTTGAGAACGGACTGAACGCATTCTATCAGTCGTTTTAACCAAAAGTCAGGTTTTGTCAAAAATGGTCAAGCGTAGTCAAGTATCGTAAAGCAACACCTGACAATACTTGATAATACTTGACTACAAATGACAATAAACATGAGCGGCATACAGTGGTACGTCATTCGGGCGGTATCAGGGCAAGAGAAGAAAATCAAGTCTTACCTTGATAACGAAATTATCCGGCAAAAGTTGGATGAAGTGATTCCGCAGGTTTTAATCCCGGCGGAGAAGGTGTATGAAATGCGTAACGGTAAGAAGCGCGTTCGGGAGAAATCATTCTTTCCTGGCTACATCTTGATTTCGGCTGACTTAGGTAATAACCGAGCGCTTGACTTAATCCTGAATATGCCAGGTGTATTAGGTTTCTTAGGAAACTCGCAGGCTGGAACCACATCAAAAGTTCCAGTTCCGCTACGTCAAGCTGAGGTAAACCGAATTTTAGGTAAGGTAGATGAGGAAACTCAAGAGGTGGCAGTACCAACTGTTGCCTACCTCAAAGGTGAGTCTGTTAAAGTAGTTGATGGGCCTTTTGGTGGTTTCATTGGCACAGTAGAAGAAGTATTCGACGACCGAAAGAAATTAAACGTCGTTGTAAAGATATTTGGCCGGAGTACTCCGGTAGAACTCAGTTACGCACAAGTAGAAAAAGAAAGTTAATCTTCCAGTTAGCTTTCCGTTGGCCGGGCGATCTATGCTTCCCTCAGAGAACAAACGGTCAAAACAAGTTGGTTTCCGAGTTACAGAAAACGATTCGATATGTGACGATCAATCGTGACTCTGTACGTCGTAGATCGTAAATCTATTACACAATGGCAAAAGAAGTAGGTGGCTACGTAAAGCTGCAAGTCAAAGGCGGGCAGGCTAACCCCTCACCTCCGATCGGTCCAGCGCTAGGTTCCAAGGGTTTGAATATCATGGAATTCTGCAAGCAGTTCAATGGCCGGACGCAGGACAAAATGGGTATGGTTTTGCCGGTTTTGATTACGTATTATAAGGACAAGTCCTTCGATTTCGTCATCAAAACGCCACCGGCACCAATTCTGCTAATGGAAGCGGCTAAACTGAAAGGTGGATCTGCTCAACCAAACCGCAACAAAGTTGGCTCTGTATCGTGGGATCAGGTTCGGACAATCGCGGAAACGAAGATGCCGGATTTGAACGCGTTTACAGTAGAGTCAGCCATGAAGCAGGTAGCCGGTACGGCTCGCAGCATGGGTATTACGGTGACAGGCACTGCGCCTTTCGAGATTTAATTAGACTTGCCGAAGCAAACACAGAGATGGCTAAGTTAACGAAAAAACAAAAAGAAGCTCAATCGAAGTACGATAGCTCTAAGGAATATTCGCTGCAACAAGCCGCTGAGATTCTGAAGGAGATTTCGTTTACTAAGTTCGACGCTTCTGTGGATATTGACGTTCGGTTGGGCGTTGACCCGCGTAAAGCTGACCAAATGGTACGTGGCGTTGCTACGCTGCCACACGGTACAGGTAAGACGGTTCGCGTTCTGGTGCTTTGCACCCCGGACAAGGAGAACGAAGCGAAAGAAGCAGGAGCTGACTTCGTAGGTCTGGACGATTATATTCAGAAGATTGAACAAGGCTGGACGGACGTTGACGTGATTATCACAATGCCGAACGTTATGGCTAAGGTAGGTCGTCTGGGTAAGGTGCTTGGACCTCGTGGTTTAATGCCAAACCCTAAATCGGGTACGGTAACGCCAGAAGTTGGTAAAGCAGTTCGCGAAGTGAAGGCTGGTAAAATTGACTTTAAAGTTGATAAAACCGGTATCATTCACACCAGTATTGGTAAAGTATCGTTTACGCCGGAAAAACTGGCTGAGAACGCGCAGGAGATCATTGCCACATTGATGCGTCTAAAGCCTTCTTCGGCTAAAGGTACATACGTGAGGACGATCAATCTGTCTAGCACGATGAGTCCGGGAGTAACGATTGATAAAGGCACAGTTGCCGGAATTTAAGCCATGAAGCGCGAGGACAAAGGAGCAATTATTGAGGAGTTAACTGGAAAGTTCCAGAGCACTCCCTTCTTCTACATCACGGAAGCCAATGGCATGACGGTCGCTGAGACCAACAATCTCCGTCGGATGTGTTTTGAGCGGGGCATCGAGTACAAAGTAGTGAAGAACAGCTTCATCAAAAAAGCACTCGAAACCCTGGATACGGATTATACACCGTTCAACGACACGGTGCTACATGGTCAGTCAGCAGTGATGTTTCACCCTGAGAATGGCAAAGCACCGGCACAGCTTATTAAAGAGTTTCGTAAAACGAGTGATAAGTTACAACTAAAGGCTGCTTCAATTGATTATAGCCTGTTCATTGGCGCTGACCAACTCGATACGCTCATCGCACTGAAGAGCAAAGAAGAACTCATTGGTGAAATTATTGGTCTACTGCAATCGCCTGCTAAAAACGTCATCTCGGCGTTGCAAGGTGGTGGTAACAAGTTGGCCGGTATCCTCAAAACGCTGTCGGAGCGTGAGGAAGCAGCTTAATTATCCGACAACCATTTTCCAATCATTGTATCACAATCAAATAAGAATACTAAAATGGCAGATTTGAAAGCGTTCGCTGAGCAGCTTGTAAGCCTGACGGTTAAAGAAGTTAACGAACTGGCTGCTATCCTTAAGGATGAATACGGAATTGAGCCGGCTGCTGCCGCTCCCGTAATGGTAGCTGGTGGTGCTGCAGGTGGCGGTGACGCTGCTCCCGCAGTTGCTGAGAAAACGTCGTTCGACGTCGTTCTGAAATCAGCTGGTGCTGCTAAGTTAGCTGTCGTGAAACTGGTGAAAGACTTGACCGGTTTGGGCTTGAAAGAAGCGAAAGAACTAGTTGACGGTGCACCAAAGCCAGTGAAAGAAGGCGTTGCTAAAGACGAAGCCGAATCGCTCCGTAAGCAACTCGAAGAAGCTGGTGCTGAAGTAGAAGTTAAATAAGCATCTGCTCATCGCATATCGCTCCAGGCAGGGGAGGCCAGACCAACGTCTGGTCTTTTCCTGTTTGGAGACTTTTTTGTCTATACGCTTGCAAAAGACAAACTTATTTTTATTGCCTTATGTTGTCTATTTACGCCCCTTGGGTTGGGTGACGCCTGGGGTCTGAATAGCCGCTTAGTTCGAGTGCCGTAGCAAATCTTCGCAACGCGCTCATAGAGAATCGGTTACGCAACTAAACAGAGTACAATCTTGGCTACAAACGCGAAAATCAGTACGCGCAAAAATTTTGCGACGATTCAGCCAGTGATTGGATATCCAGACTTTTTGGATATTCAAGTAAAATCCTTCAAAGATTTTTTCCAGCTTGATACGCCTTCGAACCAACGTTCTGAAGAGGGTTTGTTCAAGGTATTTCAGGAGAATTTCCCTATTTCAGACTCTCGCGAGAATTTCAAGCTGGAGTTTATCGATTATTCTGTTGATCCACCGAAGTACTCGGTTGACGAGTCCATTGATCGTGGGTTGACGTACTCAGTACCCTTGAAGGCTAAATTGCGGCTGTCTAATAACGATCCTGACAATGAGGATTTTGAGACAATTGAGCAGGAGGTATTCCTGGGTAATATTCCGTACATGACCGAGAAAGGCTCGTTTGTCATTAACGGAGCTGAACGGGTGATTGTTTCACAATTGCACCGTTCTCCGGGTGTGTTCTTCTCTATGAGTAAGCACACGAACGGAACGAAGCTTTATTCAGCCCGGATCATTCCGTTTAAGGGGTCTTGGATTGAATTCTCAACTGACGTTAACAACGTCATGTATGCGTATATCGATCGGAAAAAGAAGTTTCCGGTGACAACGCTGTTGCGGGCAATCGGGTTTGGTTCGGATAAAGACATTCTCGATTTGTTTGGTTTGTCGGAAGAAGTACCAGCAACGCCTGCTAACCTGAAAAAAGCTATTGGTCGTCGTCTGGCGGCCCGGGTGCTTCGTACGTGGACGGAAGATTTCGTGGATGAGGATACGGGCGAAGTTGTTTCAATCAGCCGTAACGAAGTGTTACTTGAGCGTGATTCAGCAATTTCGGCGGACGATATTGATGTGATTACAGAGTCTGGGCAGAAATCGGTCATCCTGCACAAGGAAGACATGAACATGGCCGATTATAACATCATTTATAATACGTTGCAGAAAGATAGCTCGAATTCTGAAAAAGAGGCAGTAGAGCAAATCTATCGGCAGTTACGTAACGCGGATGCTCCGGATGAACAGACAGCACGTGAAATCATTCAGAGTTTGTTCTTCTCGGATAAGCGTTACGACCTTGGTGATGTAGGACGTTATCGGATTAACAAAAAGTTAGGTCTCGATATTTCGTCGGATATGAAGGTACTAACCACAGAAGACATTGTGTCTATTGTGAAGTACCTGATTGGTTTGATTAACTCAAAAGCTGTTGTTGATGATATTGACCACCTCAGCAACCGGCGTGTTCGGACGGTAGGTGAGCAATTGTATGCTCAGTTCGGTGTTGGTTTAGCGCGTATGGCGCGGACGATTAAAGAGCGGATGAACGTACGGGACAACGAGGACTTTAAACCTGTTGACCTCATCAATGCTCGGACGCTGTCGTCGGTGATTAACTCGTTCTTTGGCACAAACCAGTTATCGCAGTTTATGGACCAAACTAACCCCTTGGCCGAAGTGACGCACAAGCGTCGTATGTCGGCACTTGGGCCTGGTGGTCTATCTCGCGAGCGAGCTGGTTTCGAGGTTCGTGACGTACATTACACGCACTATGGTCGTCTGTGTACTATCGAAACGCCGGAAGGGCCGAACATTGGATTGATCTCGTCACTTTGCGTCTATGCTAAAATCAATAGCATGGGATTCATCGAAACACCTTACCGTGTCATTGAAAACGGTAAAGTATCGATGGACAAGCCGGTGATGTATCTGACGGCCGAAGAAGAAGACACGCATTACATCGCTCAGGCAAATGCCGGTGTCGATAAAAAAGGTAATTTCCAGGTAGATCGTTTGAAAGCTCGCTTTGAGGGTGACTTCCCGATGGCTGAGCCTGCAAACGTGACCTTCATGGATATCGCACCGAACCAGATTGTATCGGTAGCGGCTTCTATGATTCCGTTCCTTGAGCACGACGATGCTAACCGTGCCCTGATGGGTTCGAACATGCAACGTCAGGCAGTACCGCTGCTCCGTCCTGAGGCCCCGATTGTGGGTACGGGGTTGGAAGGGCGTGTAGCTGTTGACTCACGAACACTAGTTATTGCCGAAGCTGACGGGGTGATCGAGTTTGTTGACTCGACCAAGATTGTGGTTCGTTATGACCTTGACGAAGATCAAATGTCGGTTACATTCGACGAAGATCGGAAGACATACAACCTCATTAAGTTCCGTCGTACAAACCAGGATACCTGTATCAACCTCAAGCCAACTGTCCTGAAAGGCCAGAAGGTAAAGAAAGGCGATGTACTTTGCGAAGGCTACGCTACGCAGGCTGGTGAGTTGGCACTTGGTCGTAACATGAAGGTTGCCTTCATGCCATGGCAGGGATATAACTTCGAGGATGCTATCGTAATCTCTGAGCGTGTAGTACGCGAAGATATCTTCACCTCGATCCACATTGAAGAGTTTGAACTGGAAGTTCGTGATACGAAGCGGGGCGAAGAGGAACTGACCTCGGAGATTCCGAACGTAAGTGAAGAAACGGTTCGAAACCTCGATGAAAATGGTATCGTCCGGGTTGGTACGGAAGTTAAAGAAGGTGATATTCTGATTGGTAAGATCACCCCGAAAGGTGAAAGTGATCCAACCCCAGAAGAAAAACTTCTTCGTGCCATCTTCGGTGATAAAGCCGGTGACGTAAAAGACGCATCTAAGAAAGCACCACCATCCTTAAAGGGTGTTGTTATTGATACTAAGTTGTTTGCCCGCCCTGCGAAAGAAGATCGTGGCAAGCACAAAGATGAGGTGAAGTCGTTGATGAAGAAGTACGGTCGTGAGTTAAACGACTTCCGGGCCCGGATGATTGACAAAATGGTGACGTTGCTTGACGGTAAAACGAGCCAGGGTGTTAAGCATAAATTCGGTGACGAAGTCGTTAGCAAGGGCGTAAAATTCAACCGTAAAAACATTACGGACAATTTATTCCCTGACCGCAACCCGTATCGCGATGAAAGTGGTTACGCCGTACCGGAAGAAGCTAACCTGTTGATTGACCTCAACCTCGACAGTTGGACCGAGGACGATAAGCTGAATCAGATGATTGTTCAATTAGTGAAGAACTATAACAATCGTCGGAGCGAAATCACTGGCCGGTTCAAGCGGGAACGCTTTACGCTCGAAGTTGGTGATGAATTGCCAGCAGGTATCGTAAAACTTGCTAAGGTGTATATCGCTAAAAAGCGCAAGCTGAAAGTAGGTGATAAGATGGCCGGTCGTCACGGTAACAAAGGGGTCGTTGCCCGGATTGTACGTGATGAAGATATGCCGTTCCTCGAAGACGGAACCAAGGTTGACATCGTGTTGAACCCGCTTGGTGTACCATCCCGGATGAACCTTGGCCAGATCTACGAAACGGTACTGGCCTGGGCTGGTCAAAAATTGGATCGTAAGTATGCGACGCCAATCTTCGACGGAGCTACCGAGCAGCAAGTGGCTGATGAGTTGAACGAAGCCGGTTTACCGTCATTCGGCCGTACCTACTTATACAATGGTCTGACAGGCGAACGTTTCGATCAACCTGTAACGGTCGGTATTATTTACATGCTGAAGCTGGGTCACTTAGTTGACGACAAAATGCACGCTCGTTCAATTGGACCATACTCGCTCATTACGCAGCAACCGCTGGGTGGTAAAGCGCAGTTTGGTGGTCAGCGGTTTGGTGAGATGGAAGTGTGGGCGTTGGAAGCTTTCGGAGCCTCGAACATCCTGCAGGAAATTCTGACCGTTAAATCCGATGACGTAGTTGGTCGCGCGAAGGCATACGAAGCTATCGTGAAAGGTGAAAATCTACCGAAGCCGAATATTCCTGAGTCGTTCAACGTACTTGTTCACGAGTTACGTGGTCTTGCACTCGAAATTACACTTGAATAAAGTTAGTCATTCTTAGTTATTAGTGGTCATTGCTTGTTTTCGCAATACATGACAATCAATGACCACTTAACAAATGACAAGGTTTTAACCATTAATCTCCAACCAATGTCGTTCAAAAAGAACAAAAAACTCAATAGCGACTTTGCCAGCGTGACGATCAGTCTGGCATCGCCCGAGTCTATTTTGGAGAGTTCCTACGGCGAGGTGACACAGCCGGAGACAATTAACTACCGGACCTACAAACCCGAGATGGGTGGCTTGTTCTGCGAGCGCATCTTTGGGCCAGTAAAGGACTGGGAATGTCACTGTGGTAAATATAAGCGGATTCGCTACAAAGGCATTATTTGTGACCGTTGTGGCGTGGAAGTAACCGAGAAAAAGGTACGCCGGGAGCGTATGGGCCACATTGAACTGGTGGTACCTGTTGCGCACATCTGGTACTTCCGTAGCTTACCAAACAAAATTGGCTATCTCTTGGGGCTTTCAACCAAGAAGCTTGACCAAGTTATTTACTACGAACGTTACGTAGTAGTTCAGCCTGGTGTGAAAGCTGAGGATGGCATTAACCAACTCGATTTCCTGACGGAAGACGAGTACCTCGATATCATCGATAAGCTGCCGAGTAGTAACCAGCATCTTGATGACAAAGACCCCAATAAGTTCATCGCTAAGATGGGGGCTGAAGCGCTTGAGATGTTGCTGTCACGTGTGCAGTTAGACGAATTGTCTTACTCCTTACGTCACGCAGCTGCTACCGATACATCGCAACAGCGTAAAGCTGAAGCGTTGAAACGGTTGAAAGTCGTTGAAGCGTTCCGGGAGGCTAATGGCCGGATTGAGAACCGTCCTGAGTGGATGGTGATCAAGATGGTACCTGTTATTCCACCAGAACTTCGTCCGCTTGTCCCTCTTGACGGTGGCCGGTTTGCTACGTCCGATTTGAATGACCTGTATCGTCGGGTTATCATTCGGAACAACCGTTTGAAGCGTCTGATCGAGATCAAAGCACCGGAAGTGATTCTGCGTAACGAAAAGCGGATGTTGCAGGAAGCTGTCGATTCGCTATTCGACAACTCACGGAAGGTAAACGCCGTTCGTTCGGAAGGTAACCGCGCGTTGAAATCGTTATCCGACATGTTAAAGGGTAAGCAAGGTCGTTTCCGGCAGAACCTGCTCGGTAAGCGTGTTGACTACTCGGGTCGTTCGGTTATCGTGGTGGGTCCTGAATTGAAGCTGCACGAGTGTGGTTTGCCAAAAGATATGGCGGCTGAATTGTTCAAGCCGTTTGTTATTCGTAAACTCATTGAGCGGGGTATCGTTAAGACGGTGAAGTCGGCCAAGAAAATCGTTGATCGGAAAGACCCTGTTATCTGGGACATTCTGGAGAACGTACTGAAAGGTCACCCTGTGTTACTTAACCGGGCTCCAACGCTGCACCGTTTAGGTATTCAGGCATTCCAGCCTAAACTGATCGAAGGGAAAGCTATCCAGTTGCACCCACTCGTTTGTACAGCCTTCAACGCTGACTTTGACGGTGACCAGATGGCCGTTCACGTGCCGCTGGGTCAAGAAGCCGTCCTTGAAGCCTCGTTGCTCATGCTGGCATCGCATAACATTCTTAACCCAGCCAACGGTGCGCCAATCACGGTACCATCGCAGGACATGGTGTTAGGTCTGTATTACGTAACGAAGGGGCGTAAGAGCACACCTGAGTATCTAATTGCGGGCGAAGGTATGACGTTCTACGGCGCTGAAGAAGTTATCATTGGTATTAATGAAGGTAAAGTTTCTAAGCACGCCAACATCAAGTGCCGGGTGAAAGTCCGGGATGAAAGTGGTGAGCTGGTCGAGAAAGTAATCGATACCGTAGCTGGTCGGTTATTATTCAACCAGGCTGTACCTGAGGAAGTAGGATACATCAATGAACTGTTGACGAAGAAAAAGCTGCAACAGATTATTGCGCTTATCTTCAAAATTTCTGGTGGCGCACGGACGGCTCAGTTCCTGGACGAAATCA
The DNA here is from genome assembly GCF_042684525.1 of Spirosoma soli. NCBI lineage: Bacteria > Pseudomonadati > Bacteroidota > Cytophagia > Cytophagales > Cytophagaceae > Spirosoma > Spirosoma soli. Next base: position 27,517 of record NZ_JBHULN010000007.1, read on the forward strand.
AAGAACTAGGGTTCCAGATGGCGTTTAAAGGCGGTCTGTCAATTGGTTTGAGCGATGTCATGATTCCTGAAGCAAAGCAGGGACTCGTTGAAGAAGCGAAAGCCGAAGTACAGGGCGTTTGGGATAACTACCTAATGGGTCTGATCACTGAAAACGAGCGTTACAATCAGGTTATTGACATCTGGACACGTGTAAACTCTCGATTGACTGAGACGCTGATGAAGCAACTTGAAGCTGATCAGGGTGGTTTCAACTCAATTTATATGATGATGCACTCGGGCGCCCGTGGTTCTCGTGAGCAGATTCGTCAGTTGGGTGGTATGCGTGGTCTGATGGCTAAGCCACAGAAAAACCTGCAAGGTTCAGTCGGTGAGATTATTGAGAACCCGATTCTGTCGAACTTCAAAGAAGGTCTTGACGTATTGGAGTACTTTATCTCAACCCACGGTGCTCGGAAAGGTCTTGCTGATACAGCCTTGAAAACGGCCGATGCTGGTTACCTTACCCGCCGTTTGCACGACGTAGCACAAGACGTTATCATCAGCGAAGATGATTGTGGTACGCTACGTGGTCTGCAAGTATCAGCATTGAAAGACAACGAGGACATTGTTGAGCCACTGTCAGAGCGTATTCTGGGCCGTACAACGGTTCACGACATCTATGATCCGCTCGAGAAAGACGAAAGCGGCAAGCCAGTATTGATTGTTGGATCAGGTGAGCTGGTTACAGAAGAAGTAGCTGCTCGTATTGACGAAACCAGCATCGAGACAGTTGAAATTCGGTCAGTACTGACCTGCGAATCACGTCAGGGTGTATGTGCTAAGTGTTACGGTCGTAACCTGGCATCGGGTCGAATGGTAGACATCGGTGAAGCTGTAGGTGTAATTGCTTCGCAGTCGATTGGTGAGCCTGGTACGCAGTTAACGCTACGTACGTTCCACGTCGGTGGTACGGCCTCTAACATTGCCGTTGATGCATCGATTAAAGCGAAATTTGATGGTCTGATCGAACTCGAAGAAATGAGGACGGTTGAATCGGAAGATGCTGAGGGCAATCCACAAACGATCGTTATGGGCCGTTCGGGTGAAGTTCGGATTGTGAATCCGAATGATCGCAACGTAGTTCTGATTAGCAATAACGTTCCTTACGGTGCGTTCCTGCGGGTGAAAGACGGCGACATGGTCAAGAAAGGCGATGACATTTGCGCCTGGGACCCTTATAACGCTGTCATTCTCTCAGAGCTTACCGGTACATTGACATTTGATGCGATCGAAGATGGTATTACCTATCGTGAGGAGTTTGACGAACAGACAGGCTTCCAGGAGAAGGTTATCATTGAAAGCCGTGACAAGGCTAAAAACCCGGCTATTGTTGTTCAGGGAACAACAACCCTGACGCTGCACCTAGCCGATACGGACACGGGAGTTATGCAAAAGAGTTATAACTTACCCGTTGGTTCTCGCCTTGTTGTAAAAGAAGGGCAGCAAATCAAAGCTGGTCAGCCGCTGGCGAAGATTCCACGTAACGTTGGTAAAACTCGTGACATCACGGGTGGTCTGCCAAGGGTTACGGAATTGTTCGAAGCGCGTAACCCATCGAACCCAGCTGTTGTCAGTGAAATTGACGGTGTTGTTACGTATGGTACGATTAAGAGGGGTAACCGTGAAATCTTCATCGAGTCGAAAGACGGCACGAAGAAAAAGTATTTGGTACCTCTGTCGAAGTTTATCCTTGTACAGGACAATGACTTTGTACGGGCTGGTGCTCCGTTGTCTGACGGTGCCATCACGCCAAGCGACATCCTGGCCATCAAAGGGCCGACAGCCGTTCAGGAGTATCTGGTGAATGAAATTCAGGAAGTATACCGCCTGCAAGGGGTGAAAATCAACGACAAGCACATTGAAGCCATCGTGCGTCAGATGATGCAGAAAGTTGAAATCATCGATTCTGGCGACACCAACTTCCTTGAAGGACAAGTCGTTGATAAGTGGGCGTTCCGCGAAGAAAACGACAAAGTTCTCGATGCCAAAGTCGTTATGGACGCTGGTGATTCGACTAACTTTAAGCCAGGTATGATTGTGACGAGCCGTCAGCTCCGTGACGAGAACTCGAGCCTCAAACGCCGTGACATGGCCCTGGTGACCGTGCGCGACGCTATGGCTGCCGTTTCTCAACCAACGCTGATGGGTATTACGCAGTCATCATTAGGTACAGACAGCTTTATCTCGGCTGCTTCCTTCCAGGAAACGACCAAAGTGTTGAGCGAAGCTTCGATCCGCGGTAAGCGTGATATGCTCGATGGCTTGAAAGAAAACGTTATTGTTGGTCACCTCATTCCGGCCGGAACAGGTATTCGTCGTTACCAAAACGCGATTGTTGGTTCGAAAGAAGAGCTGGAGACCATCACCGAATCCCGCGAACAGTTTGCCCGCAGCAAAAAACGGGCGACGGTGTAAGCGTCTGTAGTCGGTTAGATATGAAAACACCCTAGTCAGTAATGGCTGGGGTGTTTTCGTTATTAGCCGTACTTTTGCAAAAAGAATTGCTCTATGAATCAACCACAAAATCCAGACGGCTCTATTGATGTTGAGCTAAGTGAAGAGATTGCCGAAGGCGTCTATGCCAACTTAGCCATGATTGCTCACTCGAACAGCGAGTTTATCCTGGACTTTATTCGTTTAATGCCAGGTGTACCGAAAGCTAAAGTAAAGGCGCGTATCATTCTTACGCCCGAGCATGCTAAACGCTTACTGGAAGCACTACGAGAGAATGTTAGTCGATTTGAAGAGGCTTACGGTAATATCAATGAGCCGAATGATACGTTCCGCTTTCCGGGTGGCGGATTTAGCGGGCCGGTCGGTCAGGCATAACGGATTTATGATCTACGACGTATGAGTTACGATTTATTGAGTCTTTTGTAAACTGTAATTCGCTCGCTGCAAATGCCATATGTGCTTGGCTATTAGCATAAGTTTTATTATCTTTGCACCTCAATTTTCGGGAAGACTATTTTTTTGTAAACTAATTTAAGAATGCCTACCATACAACAGTTGGTGCGTAAAGGCCGCGAAAAGCTTGAATTCAAGTCGAAATCGCCTGCTTTGGACGCCTGCCCACAACGTCGGGGAGTGTGTACACGTGTGTACACAACGACGCCGAAGAAGCCGAACTCGGCTCTTCGTAAAGTTGCTCGGGTTCGTTTGACGAATCAGAAAGAAGTAAACGCTTACATTCCGGGCGAAGGCCATAACCTGCAGGAGCACTCAATTGTGTTGATCCGCGGTGGCCGGGTAAAAGACCTACCGGGTGTACGTTATCACATTGTGCGTGGCGCTCTGGATACGGCCGGTGTAAACGGTCGTCTGCAAAGCCGCTCGAAGTACGGCGCAAAGCGTCCGAAACCAGGTCAGGCTCCAGCAGGTAAAGGTGCTCCAGCAAAAGGCGGTAAAAAGAAGTAATTTAAATTAAACTGGGCATTAGAACATTTAAATAAATGGGCTACGTTCAGAGTAAGATCAAAAATCTGAAGCAATCATGAGAAAGGCGAAACCGCCCAAGCGTTACGTATTACCTGATCCTAAATATAAGGAGGTTCTCGTAACCAAATTTGTTAACAACTTAATGTACGAAGGCAAGAAAAGCCTGGCGTACGCCATCTTCTATGATGCACTTGACGTGGTAGCAAAACGCACCAACGAAAGCGGTCTGGATACGTGGAAAAAGGCATTGAACAATGTGATGCCATCAGTTGAAGTAAAAAGCCGTCGCGTCGGTGGAGCCACTTTCCAGGTGCCAACCGAAGTACGGGCAGACCGGAAGGTCGCGGTAGGCATGAAATGGCTTATCCGGTACGCTCGTTCGCGGGGTGAGAAAACAATGGTAGACCGTTTAGCTGCTGAGATCGTTGCAGCCTCGAAAGGGGAGGGCGCAGCAGTGAAGAAGAAAGACGATACGCACCGCATGGCTGAAGCCAACAAGGCGTTTTCGCACTTCCGGTTCTAAACCAAGCTCTGGTCACAGTCCCGGTGATCGACAAATCCGCAAAAGCCGCTCAACATTGAGCGGCTTTTGTTGTTTTCAAGCTATGACAACTTTAGAGAACGACTACTTACGCGTCTCCGTTCGCTCGAAGGGGGCTGAGCTAACATCTATTTTTCATAAGCCTGGTGGCATCGAGCACCTCTGGCAAGCCGACCCAAACGTTTGGCCGTGGCATGCGCCGAATTTATTTCCCGTGGTAGGTGGCTGTTTAAATAATCAGCTGCTGATTGACGGAAAAACGCATCCTATGGAGCGTCACGGCTTTGCCCGGCACACTACGTTTGAAACAACCGAATCAACGACTACTCATGCCGTCTTTTCTCTGCATGCTAGCGACACCACCCGAGCTGCTTTTCCTTATGAGTTTACGTTTCAAATAATTTACGAGCTAGAAGGGCCTCACTTATCAATAACGTATCGGGTGGTTAACAATGACGAGCAGGGCATTTTCTTTTCGGTTGGTGCTCATCCCGCTTTTGCCGTTCCTTTTAATGCTGATGATACCTACGAAGATTATTACATTGAATTCGACCAGGCCGAGCCTTTAGAAACGCATATGCTCTCATCAGCGGGCTATTTCTCTGGCCAAACGAAGGCAATACCAACAGAGGGAAACAAATTAAGACTCACCAGGCACTTATTTGATCAGGATGCATTGGTGTTTAAAGACCTGGTGTCTCGGCGTGTTTCTATCCGTAGCGCAAAAAACAGTCACGCTGTAACGGTAGATTACCCTGAGTTTCCGTATCTAGGGATATGGGCTAAACCTGGCGCTTCCTTTGTTTGTATTGAGCCGTGGCTTGGTTGTGCCGATAGTGAGGGTGAACAGAAGCCAATCGACCAAAAAGAAGCGATTCAATACGTGAAAGAAGGAGATGTATTTGAAGCCACTTTTTCCATTAAGATTGAGTAACGGTTTACGATATTCTGTTTACGGCGGCTGACGCAGCAGCAAGGCTCAAACGTTAGCCATCGTAAACAGAATACCGGAAATTATTACTGTGTCTCTTCAAGAGGTGTAAAGTCCTTAAAAGTGCGCTTGATGGCCTTATCTGTAGCTTCTTTCTTACTCTGCCAGTTTGCGTCTAACTCTAGAGCAACGAGGCCGCTTAAGCTCATCGAATTGCGGAAGTCATCTAACTTTCGGATGAACTCACCGTTGCGCCGGGTTGATTTCAGGGCAAACTCACGGGCAAATACGTCGCCTTTGTTTTGAAGCTCACTTCGCTTACCGAGGACGTAATTATAGCGATCTAATAAGTCTTTCATGGACTTGCCGATAACTTCCGTTGCTTCGAGTGTTCCCATCGTTAAGACAGCCGTTCCACCTACGGCAGATACATATTTGGAGTTGTCGGCGTCAACAACAGGTGCTACTCCTGTTATGGCTCCAAGAGAAGCATTCGCTACCGATCGATTTCGCTTACCGCCTTTTGCCCTTTTGTAATCACGTTTGAGCTGCTCTTCTTTTTCGCCCAGCTGCTCGACCAGCCCCCAGGCTTGAACTAACAATTGCCGGTACTGAGCGTATAAATAGCGATCTTTTTCGCCTTCATTCACCGTGTTGAACACTGTAAAGGTAATTCGGCGTTCTTCCCGGTTCTGCGCTTTATCAAGCACGTAAAACGTAATTTGGACGTCTAATGAATCATAAGGATCTTTTACAAATTCATAACCGGGTTGCCAGATAAACTCATACTGGTTATCAGTATTCTTAACTAAAGCCGTTTTAGGAATCTGCCGGTTGTCTGATAAGAAATCAAACGTAGCAATATCGTCTTCTCCGTTCGGGTCAAGAAGAGAAAATTTTAGGTCGACGGTTGCGTTCTCCCGCAGTTTATAGTGCGTTTGCTTCGGAATAACAGCAATGTCAGGTGGAAGGTCCATCTGTGTTACCTCGACCTTTAACCGACCCTTGGTGCGCGCTTTAGCGGGTTGGTCTTCTACCCAGAATTCGATGTATTGTGGAGCCTGCTTTAATTTATTGAACTGATTCAGCGACAAGGTCCAGGTGAGTTCGCCTTGTGATGAAAGCCGACTCCCCTCTGGCATTTGGTCGGCAATTGGGATAAACACAATTGGATCGCCGTCGTCGTCATGGACCAGGTCGGGCTCCATTTTATATACGTTCTGTGTTCTGTAACGGACATAAAACGGCCGTAATTCGCCAACTATTGGAGCACGGTTAACGTGCAGCACTTTAAACTCGATGGTTTGCGACGTAGTTTGCCCGCGATGGTTGTGAGCTTCAAAAGTTACGGGGTATGATCTAGCTGTTTGGATTCGGTCAGCCAAATCAAAGCTAGGTGTCCAGCTAAAATGCCCTAATGAATCAAGTTCCATGCCTTCCTGTACGTCCGAACCGAAAGAGAATGTCAACGTATCAGTTGGGGCACTTGTGGCTCTTAAATCAAACCTAACTGTATTGCCTTCTGGTACAACATTCCAGTTAGCTTGTGTCGGAAATAGTAGTTGAAATGGCTTTGTATCTTGTGCATAGCTGCTAACAACAATTAAGTTTATAAGCAGCCAGGCCACACTACCGGCAATGCGGATCATAGACAATGGTCAGATAGTGGTCTGTCTTGAAGAACGTAAAAGTAAGGCGAAGATTTTGTTGAATGACTTCTAATACTGACGTTTTACTACTTTTCTTAGTTAAAACGCTACTTGTTCGCCCTATAATTATACTTTTTAAAGGTAGTCTAACAAAAAACCCCTCAATTGGAGGGGCTCTTTTTGTTAAGAAATTAATGGCGACTTAGTTCTTCTTAGGAGCTGGGGTTGCTGGGGTAGGGCTGCCACCCGTTGTAGCTGGCTTGGTAGCCGCAGCAGCTTTCGCCGGATCGATCCCTAGCTTCTTGAGAACTAACTCCGTGATGTTATTTTCTTCCGGAGCTACTAACAAAATGGGAATGGTATTAGCACCAGCGTCCAGATTGAAGACGTACTGGTAACCGTTGTCTTTGGCAACCGCATCAATAGCTTTCTGAATCTTCTGAACAACCGGATTAACCAACTGCTGATACTTGGTTTGCAATGATTGCTCGGCGGTACGGCCAAACTCCTGAATACGTGTTTGCAAGCCCTGTAATTCGGTTTCGCGGTCCTTACGGATCACGTCCGACATTTGCGCTGCCCCTTTCTGATAAGCATCATATTTGTCTTCCAGCTCTTTGTTCATGCGCTTCATCTCGTTCTCAGACTGCGTGCGCTGAATCGTCAACTGGTTTTGAATATCTTTAGCTTCAGGCGTCTGGGCCAGAACGTAATCAATGTTAGTATAGCCTAACTTCAGCGGACCAGCTGCGGTAGTCGTAGCCGTCGTTGGGGTTGGGGCTTGTGCCTGTGCGTTTAAACCGCCCATTAAAAGAGCTGCTGCAAACGCCATGACGAGGTTTTTCTTCATCGGGAATTGATTGTTTGTATTTACTTAGGTTTTGTGGTTGTTGCTTTGTTTGCTGGCGCATTGCCCGCTGTTGGTTTAGTATCCAGGTTTAACTCCTCCATCACATAATCTGTATAATCATGTTTAGGGTTAGTATAGAGCATGACAAAATCAGACGCTTTGTCGAACATAAAGTCTAACTTTTTCTGCAACGACACCTTCTCGATCGCTCGGTTTACTAACTCCATGGGGGCCTTCATGAGTTCTTTTTTCTTCTCAAAAAGAAGTCCCTGATAGCCAAACACCTTGTTGTTGTAATCACGGGCTTCACGCTCTTTATCGCTTAGTACCCGTTGCCGTTCGCGCTTCATGTCTTCGGTCAGCAGAATCTCCTCGGCCTGGTACGCCCTCTGTAATTTCTCGAGCTCAACGTATTTATCCTGGATGTCCTTCGACCACTTGTCAGTAAACTTGTCTATTTCACCTAATGCCTTTTGATACTCGGGCATTTTGCTGAAAATAAACTCAGTGTCTACGTATCCAAACTTCTGCGCTTTTGCAGGAGTTGCTAGCCAAACAGAACACAAAAATACAAAAAATAAGGCTTTTTTCATTGTTAGCCGTCTAATTTTTGCGGGAAGTGATTGATTGTCAGTTTAAACCTTTGTAGCGATTGGTGGTATAGGTTAGACTTAAAGGAGGCTCCAACGTTTAATCAGGACAGAAATTTATGAGCCAATTGCTAACCATAGCTGTTCTGATTAAACGTTGGAAAACCTGCAAATCTTATCTTATCTGCTGACCAATTGTGAAGTGGAACTGACCACTCGGCCCGGTTTTGGCTGTTCCTGGAATTGGGTCGAAACCATAACCATAGTCGATACCAATCAAACCAAAGGCAGGCATGAAGATACGGGCACCAAAACCGGCAGATCGCTTCAGATCGAATGGATTAAATTGTTTATAACTCCCCCAGTTGTTACCGGCTTCCAAAAAGCCTAGTACGAAAATGGTAGCCGATGGGTTTAGCGAAACCGGGTACCGGAGCTCGGCAACAAACTTGTTGTAAACGACACCTCCTCGGGTAACAGCATTGGTCTCTGGTGCGCGGTTGTAATCGGCGGTGTAAACGCTACGGTCGTCATAGCCACGCAGACCGATGATGTCTTGCGCTAACGCAAACTGGCCCTGACCGGCTAGCCCTGAGCCGCCCAACACGAACCGCTCAAATGGGCCAATGTCAGTACGACGGTTGTAGCTTCCCAAAAAGCCCATGTGCGCTCGGGTGTTCAACACCAGTTTACCAAATACAGTCTGGAACCAGCTGGCGTCGAACATCCATTTGTGGTATTCCACAAATTTGTATCGGTCTTCGGGTTTTGCTGTTTCGGTAATAGTACGGAACGCCGAGTAAGGGGGAGTAAACGAGCCGCTCAGGCTGAACGACGAACCACTACGTGGAAACTGCGGCTGGTCGATGCTGTTCCGAGACAGGGTCGTATTGAATGTAATGTTATTCGAAATACCATTGTTATAGCCAATACTGAATAAGTCCAGGTTGTTCAAATCATAACGCTGGAACGAAAGCGAATGACTTAAGGTGAAGAAGTCATCAGGCACCTTAAGCTGCCGACCTAAACCAATTGTGAAGGCCGTGTTGGTATATGCTCCAGTTGGTGTCTGCCCTGATAATGGTTTGTACAGGCTTGAAGGGTCAAGCGGATTATAGAACGTTTTATACACCGTATGGCTGGCACTGACCGAGAAGGCGTTTGGCTTCCGCCCACCGAGCCAGGGTTCCGTAAACGACAACGAATACACCTGATACTGCTGACCGTTTGCCTGGAAACGTAGCTGGACTCGTTGGCCGTCGCCCGCAGGCAGCGGACGCCAGGCGCTGAAGTTCGGAATATTCCGAGCTGAGAAGTTGTTGAACGTCAGACCGAGTGTTCCCACGAAGCCAACGTAACCACCCCAACCACCCGACAGTTCAATCTGGTCGGACGGCTTTTCTTCAACGGAGTATTCAATATCTACCGTACCATCATTCTGGGGAACAGGGTTGATGCCGATTTTCTCCGGATCGAAGTAACCAAGTGTGGCTAACTCGCGCTGAGTCCGGATCAGGTTCGTTTTAGAGAATTTCTGGCCGGGTAGCGTCCGGATGGTACGCATGACCACGTGGTCGCTGGTCTTGGTATTACCGTTCAGGATAACCCGGTTAATGGTCGCCTGCTTTCCTTCAAAAATGCGAATTTCAAGGTCAATAGAGTCACCGTCAATCGATTTTTCGATGGGTTGGGCATTGTAATACAAATAGCCGTCATCCATATACAGCGAGCTCAGGTCCTGGCCGGGGTTACCATTCAATTTCTTCTCCAGGTCTTCTGGATTGTAAACGTCACCTTTCGCTACCCCTAAGACCTCGCGCAACCGGTCGGCCGTGTAGAGGTAGTTACCCGAGAAATCAACCTTGCGGTAGTAGTACTTCCGCCCTTCGTTCAGAGTAATGTTCAGACTGATGGTTTTACCCCCATTGTTAATAATTGTATCCTTCTCGATAGCTGCATCCCGATAGCCCAGTTTGTTGTAATACTCAATGAGCTTCTGCTTGTCTTCTTCGTATTTTTTTGGAACGAACTTAGACGGGCTGAACAACCGCCCGAACCGCATCTCTTTCGTTCCTTTCATTTTCATCCGAACCGTCGATTCTTCGACTTCGTTGCGGCCCTCAAAATTGATCTTAGCTATTTTAACCTTCTGACCTTTATCGACCAACACCCGCATGGTAGCGTTGTTTCGAGCACTATCAGGAACCGTGGTGATTTTTACTTTCGTATTCAGGTAGCCTTTGTCTACGAAGAACTTACGAACGGCCAGCTGGGTGTTCTTAGTGATTGTGTTGGTAACAATCTTACCCAGGTTCAGCTTTACTTTATCTTTTAATTGATCTTGTTCCCCTTTTTTGACGCCCAGGAAACTAACCCGATAAAGGCGGGGCCGTTCCTGCACCCGAAATGTGAGAGCTACCTTACCTTCTCCAGTTTGTGTAGCAATGGTTTCAACATCATCCAACAGGCCGGACTCCATCAGCTTGCGTATTGATGAGCCGTTTGCTTCGCCCGGAAGACGGACTTTGTCGCCAACTTTCAGGCCAGTAAGAGAAACCAACGAGTTTGGATCGAGATAGCGGGTGCCTGTTACGGTGAGGCCGGTGATCTCATATTCTTTAGGGCTGGCGTAGTTAAGCAAATCATTGGGATCTGCTGCCGCTGTTTCGGTACCTCTACCGACGCCAACGCGTACCTGCGCCCTTACGTGGGCTGGAAGCAGGGTGAGGAGCAACAAAGCGGCCCCCAATATGACTTTTATACGGTGTTCCAAGTTTGTGGTATGTGTTATTTTATAACTGTTTTGTGTGGACTCCATTCAAGGCGAAACGGTTGGCATGCCCTTAAACCAGTTAGTATACAGACGATTATGTTGCTCTAGTTCACTCTATTTTACTAATTGTTCGCTGGTTTTACCGAACCGACGTTCGCGTCGCTGATAACTTAAGATAGCTTCGTATAGATGTTCTCTCCGGAAGTCGGGCCAGAGCACATCAGGCATATATAATTCAGAATAAGCCAACTGCCAGAGCATAAAATTACTGATACGCATTTCACCACTGGTCCGGATCATTAGCTCAGGGTCGGGAATACCGCTCGTTGACAAATGACTTCCGAACATGGCTTCATCAATCTCATCCGGTCTAAGCTTACCATCGCGGACATCGGTTGCCAGTTGACGAACGGCCTCTAAAATTTCCCAGCGTCCGCTATAACTTAAGGCCAATACAAGCGTTAATCCTGTATTGGCGGCTGTTTCGCGCATGGCCTCCGCTAGTTCGCGTCGACAATCGGCTGGCAGACTTTCGGTATGGCCAATGGTTGTCAGCCGCACGTTATTGTCCATTAGTGTTTTAATCTCCCCACGAATGGTGTGGACCAGCAGAGTCATTAACGCGTCTACTTCGATTTTGGGTCGGTTCCAGTTTTCTGTTGAGAAGGCGTAAAGCGTCAAGTACTTGACACCCAGCTCAGCACATCCTTCTGTTACCTCGCGCACGGCCTTAATCGCGTTACGGTGACCAAACACCCGGGCAGCGCCCTGCCGTTTCGCCCAACGTCCGTTTCCGTCCATAATAACGGCTATGTGCTGGGGCAGATTGCTCGGGTCAATGTGTTCCTTCATCCCAATGGGGGAGTTTTAACAGTATTTAACAAGACCGCGAAGGTACGAAATTTTAGCCAGTAAGTCAGTAGTCTATTTCGCTACTTGGACAGACGAATTAATTCAGCTGCTCAGGGACTAACGATCTCTCTTATCTTTGTTCGCATAAATCATATACGTATGAACAAACCACTGCTGAGCAGAACGCACCGGGCGTTCGTATTTGTCTTATTGTTGATTGCCGGATTGAGTTGTCAAACAAACGACGACACAGTTGCCATACCAAAGACCATAGCCGACCAGATTCTTGAAGACAATCAGTTTAGTCTGCTGCGGGCGGCTGTTACGTATGCGGAGGTAGGTGATGCGCTCAAGGGAGCTAATCTGACATTGTTTGCCCCGAACGATGCGGCTTTTCAGGCGTCGGGCTTAACCGAAGCGGGCATCCGGGCGTTGCCCAAGGAGCAGGTAAAGAACATTGTGCTTTACCACGTACTCTACTCATCCATTGGCTCATCAGCTATTCCATCGGGACAAAACTCGGTTCAGACGGCTACGAACGGGGTGGCGTTCATCAACAAGTCTGATAACATCATTCGGGTCAATAATGCACAAATTGTCCAGGCAGATCTGTCGACGGCTAATGGCTACATTCATGTGATTAACCGGGTGCTTAGTCCGTCAAACGGCAGCTTACTAGCGACTATTCAGAATAACCCCGATCTGACGCTATTGTCAGCTGCGGTCAGGCGCGTGGCATCGACGAATCCGACATTGTCGGCAGCGCTTAGCACAACGGCATCAACCAATACCGTGACTGTGTTTGCGCCCAATGATGCGGCTTTTAGAAGCGATAGCCGATACAGTACGGTCACCGCTATAGAAGCCGCGAATCCTCAGACATTGGCCAACATCCTGTCGTACCACATAATCACAGGAATAGTGTTTTCAAATCAACTTCAGTCGGGGTCGGTTAATACGTTGCTAAGCGGTAGCCGACTGACTATATCAGCCACGAATGGTAACGCAACCGTCAAAGGCAATAGAAACTCTACGGCTGCGACCATCAAAACACCGGACCTGGTAGCAAACAATGGCGTGGTTCATGTGATTGATCAGTTGCTACAGCCGTAAAGCGACTGATTTGCCAACGGTTGCCCGGTTAACGCGCTACGCGCCCAATGCATGACTTACGATGGTTTCTAAGATCCTTATTATTCTGGGAGTTGCTCTTCTGCTGGTCATTCTGGTAATGGTCGTAGCGGGATATATTGTTTCGGCTCCTCGTTATAAAGGACCGGTTAGCGATCATTTTGATGGCAAGGAGTTCCGGAATTTAGGGGGAGTGCAGGCCAAAGGATTGCGCGAAATTCCCGGTTGGCTACTAAATCGGCAACGAACCCAACCCTGGGGAACGTATCATAATAACAAGCCAGGTCCGCCACCTCCCGCACGGGTCAATAGTGAGATTGGCCAGTCTTTAGGCACGGGTCCTGTGCGCGTTACGTTCATTAATCACTCGACGGTGCTGTTGCAGTTTGATGGGTTGAACGTTCTAACTGATCCCATCTACTACGAACGGACAAGCCCGGTGCAGTTTGCCGGTCCCAAACGCAACAGCCCACCGGGTATTCGCTTCGATGACTTACCTAAGATTGATATCCTCTTGTTGAGTCACAACCATTGGGATCATCTGGACATTGGAACGGTGCAAAAGCTATGCACCCGTGATCAGCCCAGGGTATTTTGTCCGTTAGGGGTTAAAGCATTTCTGGAGGAGCGGGGTTGCGCAAACGTAACCGAAATGGATTGGGGGCAGGCAATCAACTATGCCGATGGAACGACGATCCATTGTGTACCGGCGCAGCACTTCTCGGGTCGAGGCATGTTCGATCGGAACGCGACGCTTTGGGCAGGTTATGTCATCGATAACAGGGCGGTAGGAAAACTTTATTTTGTAGGTGACACTGGCTATGGCCCTTTCCTGAAAGGGATTGGTCAGCAGTTCGGACCTTTACGGCTGGCGTTGATACCGATCGGGGCTTATAAACCGCCGTCGTTTATGGCACCAATTCACTGCTCACCGGCACAGGCGGTACAAATTCACGCCGATGTTCAGTCGAAACAGAGCGTTGCCATTCACTTTGGAACCTTTCCGCTGGCCGATGATGGCGAAACCGAACCAGTAGACGATCTGAACAAGGCTTTGACGGAAAAAGGCCTACCTGCCAACCGTTTTCGGGCGTTAAAAAACGGAGAGAGTTTCGTGATAAATTGAAAAAATTAGCCAGCATCCCAACGTTCCGCCACGATACGGGGTCATAAAGCGTATTGATAGTTATATTGTTAAATTAATTCCATGCGTACATTTCAATTAACGATTATCGGCGCTTTGTTCGTCGGTGGATTGGCCTCCTGCATGCAACAGGTCGATTCAACGAATGCAAACTACGATCAGAACGATGCTCAGATTCAAACTTATGCATCGGCTAAACAGTTGGGCGGTCAGTTAACCTCCACGGGTTTATACTATAAAATTACGGTAGCTAATCCGACCGGCAGAACGCCAAAGGTTGGTGAGGAGGTTGAATTTACCTATAAATCATATAATCTTCAGGACGTGCTGGTAGATAGCACCAAGGCGAATTTGCCTGTATACTATCCGTTTGGGCTTCAATCTATTCTGGCGGGTTTAGAGGAAGGGCTGGGCCTGATGCACGAAGGCGAGAAAGCTACGCTTCTGATTCCATCCTATCTGGGCTACGGCGATCAGGCCGTGAACGCCAACTTGCCGGCTTATTCAGTCGTTCGGTTCGATGTGCAGCTAAATCGTACACGGACAGAGACCGAACAGATCAACGATTACATTGCTCGTAACAATCTGGTCATCACTGATTCAAGTGCAACCGGTCTGAAGTTTATCAAAACGCAGGATAATCCAGCTGGTCGGCAGCCTGGTCTGGGGCAAACGTTAACCATTCGCTACAAGGGTAAAATGCTACGGTCGGCATCCGCATTTGACAGCACGGGTACGAGTACCGTTGACGTCGTTCTCGGACAGAATCGGTTTATCAAAGGGTTTGAAGAAGGACTGTCGAGATTGAGAGAAGGAGAGAAAGCAACAGTTATTTTCCCGTCGGCAATTGGCTATAGTACCCAGGGAGCTGTAAGTGCTAACCGCTATATTGTTACACCCTACGCACCCCTGCGTTTTGATCTGGAACTGGTTTCGGCAAAATAGGTTTTGTGTATTCAAGTTAACTTTGTGGTGGCCTGTGTTCTTCGCAGGCCACTTTTGTTTGGATTGCCTTCTCAACGTGCTGCGTGAAAATTTGTCAAACGTTACAACACGGTCCGGTTCAGGGGTATCGATTCGGCTACTCGCCGGTTCGGTTTATGCGGCCTTTACCTGTTTGGTGCTATTACGTAGACGGCCTGTTGGTTGATACGGCTCAACGACACATGCAACGCGAAGTAGTGCAGACGTTGGCCAACACGCGCATCGATCAGATTACCCTCACTCATTTTCACGAAGACCATTCTGGTAATGCCAAGGCTTTAAGTCAGGCTCATGAATGCCCTATCCTAGCGGGGCCGTTAACGGCCGAACGTATTACCAAAAGGTTCCATTTATTACCCTACGAACGTTTCTGGTTTGGCGAGATTGATCCGTGCCCGGACGTAGTACCATTATCCGCCGTTCTTGAAACGGAACGGTATCGACTCTATCCAATTTTAACGCTGGGGCATTCCGATGATCATCATGTCTTTCTGGAGCCGAATGAAGGTTGGCTCTTCTCCGGTGATTTCTACGTTGGTAATCTGAAAATCTTCCGAAAAGGCGAGAACATTTACCAGATGATTACGTCGACACGGCAGCTATTAAAACATGACTTCGACGTTGTCTTTTGTGGGCATAACCCTGTGCTGAAACAGGGTCGGCAGGCGGTAGAACGCAAACTTCAGTATCTCGAAACACTTGTCGAACGAGTTTGGACGGCCCACCGGCGTGGGTTACGTGGACAAGCGCTTGTGCGGGCTGCGGGTTTGCAGGAACAGTGGTGGCTCCGCGCCTTCACGGGCGACGATGTTAGTGCCTTACGCCTAGTCGAATCAATACTCAATGATACTGATCGGCATCCTAACAGCATCAATTAAGTGTTATTTTACTGTCGATAACATGTATGGTGGCTAATCTGTAGCCTGGACGGCCACGTCTGGGTAGCCGTCCAGGCTAATCAGATAGCTTTTGTTTTCAGACTAGGGGGTATTCAGACGTGGCCACGTTTGGGCTACAGAATCCTTGATTATTTATTTCGGAGCCATTCGAATTGCACCATCGAGCCGGATGACTTCGCCGTTTAGCATGGGATTCTCCAGAATGCTTTTAGCGAGCATTGCATACTCGTTAGGACGCCCCAACCGCGATGGGAAGGGCACTTGCTGCCCCAGCGACAACCGGGCTTCTTCGGGCAGGCCCATGAGTAACGGCGTCTCGAATAAGCCTGGTGCAATGGTCATCACCCGAATGCCGGAGCGAGCCAGGTCACGCGCAATGGGTAATGTCATGCCGACAATGCCTCCTTTTGACGCGGAGTAAGCGGCCTGACCCATTTGGCCGTCGTAAGCCGCTACGGATGCCGTATTGACGATGACACCTCGTTCACCTTCTGCATTTGGCTCATTGTGTTCCATGGCTAAGGCCGACAGCCGAATCACATTGAACGTACCGATTAAGTTGATCGAGATTACTTTTTGGAAAGCGGCCAGCGAGTGAGCCCCATAGACGCCATCGACCTTGCCGAGCGTTTTACGGGCCTCCGCGATACCGGCGCAGTTCACATTGATGTGTAAACCACCAAATGTTTCAATGGCTAAGTTGACGGCAGCCTGTACGTCGGCCTCGTCGGTAACGTTTGTTTTAATAAACCGGGCATTTATGCCCAGCTCATCGGCCAGCAGCTGACCACGGTCTTCGTTTAAGTCGACAATAATGACGTTTGCGCCGTTTTGGGCCAGCATCCGAACGGTTGCTTCGCCTAAGCCGGAGGCTCCACCCGTAACAAGTGCCGTTGATTCGTTTAGTTGCATAATTAGTTTGTCATGCTGACGAAGGAAGCATCTTCATAGCCAAAATAATTTTTTGCTGTTACTGAAGATGCTTCCTTCGTCAGCATGACAAAATTACTTCATCAATTTATTACTCTGTGTTTGAATCAGTCGTTGCAGTTTCGGTACGTCTATATCCTGCACCGCTTTCTTGTCGTCGATAGCCAGGCAGGCTGCCAGCGCAGCCGATTGGGCCAGCACCATGAAAACCGGCTCCATCCGGATTGATCCATACGCAATGTGGCTGGCTGATAGACATACAGGCACCAGGAGATTCTGTACGCTACCCCGTTTGGGTATAATGGCCCGGTAGCTGACCGGATAGGGCGGAAAGCCTCCTACCTGCACATCGCCTTCGTTTCGTACCATTGGTACGTCATTGGCATTTTTAACTACCAGCCGCTGGCAATTGTGCGAATCCATGGTGTAAGCCGCCATGCCGACAGGGTCTGGCACAACAACTTTGCCTTCACAATTCGCCTGGGTCATCACGTACTCACCCACCATTCGTCGGCCTTCACGAATGTACAGTTGATGCGAAAAATGATCGTTATCTAAATACTCGTCTTTCGGATAGCCCCATTTCAACATTTCATCGCGCAGGTGCTTGGGCATCCGTTGATCGTGGCCGATGAAGTAAAATAAGCCCTTTGTGTATGTCTCATGCTCGCGAATGATTTCGTCGCGCCGGGTATAGTCAGCATCGGGGTAATCATAATTGGCCCCGATCATGTCGGTCGAGAAACCTCCGCAGTTATTAATATCAGTTTTGCGGTTAGGCATCATGATGAAGTGCATCAGATTCCACGTCAGTTCCTTTGGTTCTTTTTTGGCAATCTGCCGTAAGAGCAGCTCGTATTTTGTCGAGTCATAGCCCAGGGGGCGGGTGATGGGGATGAAGTTGGCGGGGTTGTCGGTGAGGCATAAGCGGAAATTATACGCCTGTACCGTTTTATCGGCAGTACCGTTAGGGGCTAGTGTAGCTGAACCAATTCCCCACAATAAACCACTCTCTGGATTGCCGGGCGTCTGATAAGGATCAACGCCGTCCGGAAACTGATGTTTGTCACGAAGTTGTACGCCGTTTAGCGGCTCGTTGTACTGACTGGCCGCTTCGCGCCCAACGGTGTATGCTACTCCAGCTTTCGCCATCAGATCGCCCTCGTAAGAACAGTCGATGAACTGTTTAGCCCGGATCGTTTTTGGTAAGGTGTCATTAAACGCAATCCCCCCCTTTTTATAATACCATTGAAATTTAACTAGCTCAAGGTTAATCGA
This sequence comes from Spirosoma soli, assembly GCF_042684525.1. Taxonomy (NCBI): domain Bacteria; kingdom Pseudomonadati; phylum Bacteroidota; class Cytophagia; order Cytophagales; family Cytophagaceae; genus Spirosoma; species Spirosoma soli. The sequence goes on from NZ_JBHULN010000007.1 coordinate 45,548, forward strand.
CTGGATTTGGTTGTCAGCGATTTTGGCCGATGTGATTCGGTATGAAAATAGGGGCTCAACTCCAGCTTCTTTCAAGTATTGCTTATACACGTCTTCGGCAACGTGGGGCTCGAACGTCCACTGCTCAGGCTTGCCGTAGTGCCGTCCGATGCGTCGGTAGAAATCCCGCGATAAGCCCGTGATCGCTTGCTTATTACCAATGTCAGTTGCGCCTAACCCCCCCGACGACATACCACCCAGGTGCCGCCCCGGTTCAATCAATACAACTGATTTACCCGCTTTTTTGGCGGAGTAAGCGGCTATTACACCCGCTGAGGTGCCGCCGTAAACGCAAACATCGACGGTTATGGGTTGCTGAGCGCGAAGCAGCGAAGAAAATAGGATAAGAATAAATACGTAGCTAATGTATCGCATGGTGGTTTGTAAGGCTGAACTAGAAATTCGGCTTGCTTCACAGCCGAATCATTATAGATACGGCTCGGAGGTCTATCAATTTAACATTCATTGATTTTGGTTAACCGCTCACGTAACGATATTGGCTAATTCTGCGTTATATTGGCCATAGAAATGAATACAATCATGAAAACGGCAACCAAGTCAACAAAATCAGTTTCGGACAAATCGAAGTCTAAGTCGAATCTGAAAGCCGCCCTTGGTAAGTATAAGGGAATCATCGTCGAGAAAGATGACTGTTGGACGGAAGATTTGAAAAAGACAATTGTCGATTGATGAAATATTTGCTGGATACGCATATCCTAATCTGGACCCTTACCGATAACCCTCGCCTTGACCCTGCTGTTAAAACGCTACTCGCTGATCAAACGCATGAATTCTATTTAAGCACAGAAAGTATCCGTGAACTAATTCTTAAGGCTAAGCTAGGCAAACTTTCCCTACCTGTAGATCTTGACAAGTTGCTATTTGAATTACAGGATGATTACGGTGTGCGCCTGTTGACAGTTAAGCCGAAGCACCTTAAGCAGCTTTACGTGTTAGAAACTCCCGCTGCTCATAAAGACCCTTTCGATCATTTACTGATTTGTCAGGCTATCACTGATAAGCTAATCTTAATTAGCGCCGATCGAAACTTCCCTTATTATCAGGCCTAGGGTCTTCAGCTGCTGATAAACCCAACTTAACAAGTATGATCTACTTGTGTTGGTTTACAGTAAATTTTCGGTACTCATGCCGCTTTAAGGTTGTTGTGATGATAAAAGTCTACTGGATAATCAGAGTAATTTGATAGTTTCGAGTTAACAAGTACTCCCTACCTCTTCTCACCAACTGCGGTCTAACTACAATAGCTTTTTGAGTTACTAAAACCAGCTATGTACGTCGCGCGAGCTGTCGTTTCCTGTACCGGCGCTACAATATAGCCATCAGTTCTTTCCAATGACGAATATCGTACGTTGGCTGATCGTCTACGATGGCTCCGACTTGGTTGTAAAAGACGGTATCCATGCCCACGCTTTTGGCGCCAAGAATGTCGGCTTCGTAATTATCACCAATCATAAGGCTTTCGGCTACCGAAGCGCCACTAATGCTCAACGCATATTGAAACACGAGAGGATCAGGTTTCTTGGCGTTCGCATTCTCGCTGGTGACGACGTAGGTGAAATAATGAGCAATCTCCGCACTATCCATTTTGATGGCCTGAATTTCAGCAAACCCATTGGTAATGATATGCATCGTGTAGCGGTCTTTCAGGTAATCCAGCAATTCCCGCGCCGACTCTAATAAATGAGGCTTCTGGGGTAGCAGTCGTAGATACTCCGCATTCAGGTCGGCATGAACCGCTGACTCATCGATACCCAGCGCCTGGAACACCATGGGGAAACGGTGCTGCCGAATATAGCCGTGCGTTATTATATTCTTATCGTAATCGGCCCAGAGCTTTCGGTTTATAGCAATAAAATGGCGACTGAACTCTTCGGCCGATGCAATGCCCAAATCGGCCAGCTGAAAGGTGTCAAAAAGTTCGTCGAGAGATTCTGCCGAGTTTCGGTCAAAATCCCATAAGGTATGGTCGAGGTCGAAGAAAAGGTGTTTGTATTTCATCCGTTGCAGCATTGAGTTCTAGAGTCATAAAGTTGTACAGTTGGCTGACGCATCGCCATATAACTATACAACTTTATGACTTTGCAACTCCGGTTTATGACTGTACAACTTTAAAACTCCAGTTTCAGCCGTTCTACAGGTTGGTTATTGACCAAATGACTATCAACGATTTCATTGACGTCTGAAAGCTGCACATTGCCATAGTACGTGCCTTCTGGATAAACGACCAGTGCCGGACCGAACGCGCAGGCATCGAGGCAACCAGTGCGCTGAGCCCGCATTTCTTTCAGTAAACCGCGTTCGGCAAGGGCTGCTTTGAAGGCATCTACCAATTCATTGCCATGCGCTTCGCCACACGATTTCTTGGGGGCGGCTTTTTGATTATTGCAGATAAAAACGTGCTTTCTGTATTTCATGAGGTTGATGCTAATTCGTGGTCAAAGGTACGTAACGATACCGACGTACCTGTCATTTTCGGGCAATAACCATAGCCCGGCCCGGAACCGTTCGGTAGTTGATCACCTTCGGCGATGTTAAACCGGCCGTTTGTTGCCAGCCAGAAATTTCATCAATGGAGTAGTTTCCCGCCGTGCTGCTTAGCCCGTAAAACAGATCGGTGCTGCTACCAATGAGCTCGGGTTTAGCACCAATTGCCGGTCTGATAAATTCATTGATAATGAACACGCCACCCGGCCGCAAAGCCTTTGCTACTTTGCTGGCTACTGTCTGATTCTGCTCGGGAGAGAAATGGTGCGCCAGACTTGACATGAGTATAAAATCAAACTGACTTTCGCCTAAATCGTCGGTTAAGACGTTACCTGACTGATGCCGTACGCGGTCGCCCATACCTTGCTGAGCCAGCAACGGAGCGGCCTGTTCAATAGCCTGCGGAAGATCGAGAATGGCCGAGGTCAGGCCCGAGTATTTCTTACAGAGCACAACGGAATGCTGCCCGTGCGACCCACCGATGTCGAGCATTTGCGTTGCCTTACCCGACTTTACTGATCTGGGTACAGGAGCCCGTAAACCAAACTCGCGGGCTTCGATGTTGCTGGCGGCAATCATGCCTTGCTGGTAATATTGCCATTGCTCCGGTGATAACGTATCGTGGTACTGAACGCCTTTGCCCGTTTTGAGATAGTCGCCCAGGTGGCTCATCCAGTGCCACACAACCCGGTTGTTGAAAATCATCATCCCATACACCGACATGGGATCATCTTTCAGGGTAAAGCGACGGGCCATGCGGGTGAGGGTAAAGCGGTTGTTTTTATAGTTGAAGTAACCCATCGCGGTCAGAAGGCCCATTAGTTCGCCGAGTGCTTTGGGGTTTAGGTTCAGTACCTGAACAAGCTCATCAAGGGTTTGTGGGCCGTTTTTAGCCGCTTCAAAGACACCATTGTCGGCGGCTTCGAGTACGGCTTTCGCCAGTACCGGCATAATCTGAATATGAAGTAGCGGAATAGCGGCAAGATTGGCGCGAAGGGCAAACCACTCAATGGGGTTTTCGGGAGAAATCGTTAGCTGCATGAACAATCGGTACGTCTGTCTATACAACTCGCAAAAACTAATTGTGTCTGAGTTTGCTGGCTACTTATTTCTGTTGCACAACGCTGTGCAGGGTGCTCCAGGCCTGATTCAATTCCTGCTCAATACGTTGCCAATCGGCTTCGGTGGTTCCGCTGGGCTTTTGACCGGCTTCGTCGCATAAACGCATTGCTTCGGCTCGCTGACGACCGTATCCTATGAAAGGAGAACTTGGCTGGTCATACAACGCAGCGGCCGTTTGCACAAGGGCATTGCCCAAATCCTGATACGAATACCAAGCGCGTTGGCGATGGATAATCCACCAGTTCAATTCCAACGAGGCCACTTTTTCTACGTCAAATTGCTCTATGGTAAGGTCCTGAATCGATTGGTAATACGTCTTTAGCGTTGGGAGCGCTTTGTTATAATCGGCACGGTTGCGACCTTGCTTGAACACAAACGCGGCTTTGGTGGCCTGAAAGGCGAGCCCGAATGATCGCCAGAACGGGGCATGAAATTGTTGCCGTAATCCTCCGGCTAATTGCCAGAACAACAGCGCTGGATTCTTATCGTAATACGACCGCCACATGGCTGTTTCTAACCGGGCCACTTCGGCTGGGTCGAACGCCCGAATGCTGTGTTGGCGGGGCACAAAGACATCTATGGCAATCCAGAGCAGTAAGGTTGCTAGGGCGATTAACCCTATTTGTCGACGGTTCAGGCGTCGACGAATCGGCGCTGGTGTTATTGTAAAATCTTTCACAGAAAGTCAGTTTGTGACATAGTAACGATAAGAAATGAATAGTTCTGGTTAAGAGCAGGTTAATAAATTGCCTGCCATCAAGTAAGTTGATTATATTCGAAGCTTATTCCTGAATAAATAATCCGAACAAGATGGCTACTCAGCAGCAGGTTCACTTGGCAAACCGATACGACGCCATCGTGGTTGGCTCGGGCATTAGCGGTGGATGGTCGGCCAAAGAATTAAGCGAAAAGGGACTGAAGGTGTTGCTGCTAGAGCGGGGACGCATGATTGAGCACGTAACAGACTATCACACGGCCATGACGCCCCCCTGGGAGTTTCCCCACCGTAACCAGTACATGCCCGAAGCGATATTGAAAAATTATCCGGTACAGAATCGCACCGGATTCACCATCACCGAAGCTACGCATCAGCATTTTGTGAATGACCTCGAAAACCCGTACGTGGAAGAAAAGCCGTTCGACTGGATTCGGGGCTATCACGTCGGCGGGAAGTCGCTGATGTGGGGTCGTTACTCGTTCCGGTTTTCGGACCTTGACTTTGAGGCAAACCTCAAGGAGGGGATCGCTACCGACTGGCCAATCCGGTACAAGGACATTGCCCCCTGGTACGATTATGTTGAGAAATTTGCGGGGATTGCCGGCGACCGCGACGGGATTCCGCATCTGCCCGATGGCCTATTTCAACCCGCGCTGCCCGACAACTGCCTGGAGCAACATTTTAGAAAATCAGTTAACGCACAGTTCGCTGACCGGAAAGTGATCTCAGCGCGGGCGGCCCACCTCACTGCGCCGACCAAAGAACAAACCGACTTGGGCCGGGCCAAGTGTCAGTTTCGTAACTTGTGTATGCGCGGCTGTCCCTACGGCGCTTATTTTAGTACGCAATCCGCTACGTTGCCTGCCGCCCGACGCACAAAAAACTTGACTGTTCGCCCGCATTCCATTGTCAACTCGATCATTTACGACGAGAAGAAGGCTGGGAAGGCAACAGGCGTGCGGGTTATTGACGAGCAAACGCACCAGTGGCATGAGTTTTACGCCAACGTTATCTTCCTGAATGCCTCAGCCCTGGGGTCAACGTTCATCCTGTTGAACTCTAAATCAAACCGTTTTCCAAACGGCATGGACGATAGTGGACAACTCGGCCATAACCTGATGGATCATCATTTTCATGCCGGAGCCACAGCCGACTACAAACATGACCTCGACAAGGCGTATTACGGTCGTCATCCGGCGGGATTGTATATTCCCCGGTTCCGGAACGTTGGCCAGGACAAGCAGACCTTCAAGCGGGGGTATGGCTTCGAGGTGTACACGAGTCGGCAGAACTGGGATCATGCCTTCAGCGAAGAGGGATTTGGGGCTGATTTTAAGGAGAAAGCCACCCAGTTTGGTGACTGGAAGATTACCCTTGATGCGTTTGGTGAATGCATGCCGTATTATGACAACCGGGTGTATCTGACGGATGAAGTCAAGGACAAATGGGGGCAACCCGTATTAAAAATGGATGTTCACTACCGGGAAAATGAAACACTCATGCGGAAAGATGCGCAGGAGCAGGCGGTTTTGATGCTGGAGAAAGCCGGTTTCAGCAATATTGAGGGCTTCGACAGCCAGGCGCATCCAGGTCTGAGTATCCACGAAATGGGAACGGCCCGAATGGGGAATGATCCCAAAACGTCTGTTTTTAACAAGTTTAATCAGCACCACGTCGTTAAAAATGTGTTCTGCACCGATGGGGCCTGCATGACCTCATCGCCTTGTCAGAACCCATCGCTGACGTATATGGCCTTGTCGGCGCGGGCGGCCGATTATGCGGTACGGGAAATGAAGAAGGGGAATTTATAGTTCTTCTCTGAGCGGGCAATTTAAATTGCCCGCTCAGAGAAGAACTCGTTTGAGACAACCAGTTCCTATGACTTCCCTGCTGTTGTTTTCGCGGTCGCGACGGTCTTTTTGGCCGGTGTACGAGTCGGCGCTTTCTTACCTGTTGCCGTTGCTGGATTCTTTTGGGTCATGGTAACTGGGTCCCAATGGATTACTTTCTGTTCAAAGTAGCTTTGGTTGCAGGCCAGCACTGGAGCCGCTGCCCGAAAACCAAAGACTGGATCTTCAATTGTGCCCTGGCTACCTTCCCGAACGTTTTTAAAGAAATCGGCAAAGTGTTTAGCGTGCGCATCGTCGTCTTTAGGGGCTTCGAACTTCACTTCTTTAACCGGTTCAGCCGTGCGGGTTTCGGGCGGGTATTGCGCATCATATTGTTTAACGAACTCGGCCTGCACCTCCGGCGTGAACGTGAAGAAGCTGTCGTAGCCGCCATAACCCGGTGCTTGCGGGAGCTTGTGTTTGGTCAATACGAGGTTGTTTTCCGAGAAGCGAATCTCTCCCTCATTACCAATGATACGCGTGGCGTCATTAATCTTACCGGCATTGGCAAAATTCACCCGCAACACCATCTGAAATGCGCTGTGCTGGTCCGTTTGCGGGTAGTCCATAATGCACGACATAACATCGGGCACATCCCGGCCGTCTTTCCAGTACGCCAGGTTACCCGACGAAAAAATGCGGGTTGGGCCCATTGTATCGGTTACGTAGTGAACGCCCGTGATCAGGTGGATGAACAGGTCACCGGCTACGCCCGTACCATAATCTTTGTAGTTCCGCCAGCGGAAGAAACGCTTGGCGTCGAACGGATGCTTCGGCGCGTCGCCCAGGAAGCGGTCCCAGTCAACCGTCTGGGTCGATGCGTCGGGTGGTATAGAGTAATTCCAGGCGCCACCGGCACTGAAGCGGTCGTTGGTAGATTCAATGTAGTTAATAGCCCCAATTTCACCGGTCTGTACTAACCGTTTGGCTTCCTGGAAAGCGGCACTGCTAATGCGCTGACTACCAACCTGCATGGTCTTGCCCGATTTTTTCCAGGCATCAATCACAGCCTTACCCTCGTTGAGGTGTTGCACCATTGGCTTTTCGCAATACACGTTTTTGCCCGCTTTCAGAGCTGCGATGGTGATGTGATCGTGCCAGTGATCGGGGGTAACAACCAGAACGGCGTCAATGTCGGGCCGGGCCAGAATTTCACGGTGGTCGCGGGTTGTGAACAGCTCTTTGCCGTTACCGTATTCGGATTTAGCGTGTTCGAGCCGGCCGTTGTATAAATCAGCTACGGCGACCAGTTCAACATCGGGATTACGCAAAGCCGCTCTCGTATCGAAGTTGCCCTGAATACCCATGCCGATGGTAGCAAAGCGAATTTTGTCGTTTGGACTGATCTTTTTCAGATTCGGTATATAAGCGGGCGCGACCTGGCTAAACGGACGTGCTATAGTCTCCGTAGCGGCCAGAGCTGAAGCCGCCGACAGCGTTTTAATGAAGTTGCGCCGGGATGATGATTGCATAAGACAAAGATTTACGTATGCTTACCAAAGCTGATTTGTGGTACGATTTACCTACCAAATAAATTAGGCTACGCATTCGTAACAATCATTTTCGGATTACACTATCGTTCATACCGTGTGTAAACACACAGCGATAAGAACATTGTCTTGACACAATATCGGACGACTTCAGTCGTCCGCCCAAACCCATGCGCCGGTCGAAGCCTGAACCGGCCCCAGCGTTAGCCGGTCTATGACCGGCTAACGCTGGGGCCGGTTCGCTAGTGCGGTAGTCTGGAGACTATGCCCAACACAGACTACACCGATGTCCAATAAGCTTTACTTGTTTCTGTCGAACTGAATAGCAACCCACTGCCGGTCGCTGGGTACTTTGTGCGTAGCGTTCCAGACAAACATGGCCTGCTCTAGGGCGGCATTCAGGTTGCGCTTGGTTTGCCGACGGTTAATGTTCAATCGACGCTCTACAGTCTCTTCGTAAATCAGTTCATTCTGATTGGTATAAAATCGGACGGTGCATTGACGGCTCTTGGCTGGCGTTTCAATGACCCAGAAGCCTTCACGAGAAACGATCGGTGCTTTTCGGACTTGGGCTTGTGCAAACAGAGATACCGTTGCGAAAAAAACAACCAATAAAGTCAGACGGAGGTAGGAGATAGTGTTCATTGCTTGTGTTTTTTTAGTGTGTGTTATTTGGTCGTTGATTGAATCAAAAGTAGAAACACATCATACGCTCCGCTGGTAAAGTCGCCCAGTGTTGGTCAGTTGCCATCACACACCAATAAATTGACAATGAATGGTGTTAAGTGCTAAAGATTGCTGTTTGGCGACGATTGAACGCCGTTTGTCGACAAATCCGCTGGCTCGTAGGCCAACTTGTTACGTTTGTCTATCTTCGGGGTAGTAATCAACAGGCGTATGCAACTTCTTACCAAAGAATTTGTCTTCTCGAACCAACCGCGTCACCGGCTAGCACGGCACGGCTTGTTCTGGCTTTTGTTCTGGGTATTTTCTCTGCTGATCTACGGCGCACGCCCGGCTCAGTGGCTACACGAATTCAAAGGCGAAAACCTTTTGATTGCCATGCTGAAGGGATGGACGATTGCTGGTCTCGACGCGATCATCTATCTGCCCTCACACATGACGCTGGCCTATGCAACCTTGTATATCTTACTACCTCGATACGTTTTTCCGGAAAAGTATGCTTCGTTTTTCGTTGGTTTGGTGGGGTTCTTATTGCTAAGCGCAGTGGTGGCAGCCTGTTCTACGGTATGGATTCTTATACCGCTTCATGCGCAGCTCAATGTTCCTGCGCCACAAGACGCTTTTTTTTACTCGATGATTGCGGGCTTGCGAGGGGCAACAACCATTGCAGGCTTTGCGGCTGCCATCAAGCTGGCCAAGGTTTGGTACCTTAAACAACGAGCGTATCAGCAGATCGAGCGAGAGAAACTTCAGGCTGAATTGCAATTACTCAAATCACAGGTTCATCCGCATTTTTTGTTCAATACGCTCAATAACCTGTACGCTCTTACGCTTCGTAAGTCCGACAATTCGCCGGCGGTAGTTTTAAAGCTGTCAGAATTGCTGAGTTACATGCTCTACGACTGTAACGCAACCGAAGTGCCGCTGGAAAAGGAGATTGCCTTTATGCGTAATTACATCGGGCTCGAACAGTTGCGCTACGGTGACCGGCTCGATATGTCAGTGACGATTTCTGGTGATCATAACAACAAACTGATTGCCCCTCTGCTGTTAGTGCCCTTCCTGGAAAATGCGTTTAAACACGGTACGAGCGAACAACTTGAACAAGCCTGGATGCATCTGGACTTGTCTGTTCAGGACACAACGCTGAAATTTAAGCTGATCAACAGCCGGGAAGCGACCGAGCACGACGATACGTATGTCGGCGGAATTGGCTTGCAGAACGTAAAGAAACGCCTGGAACTGCTCTACGCTGATCGATACGACCTGCGCATTGTAGCCGAGGAAGAAACCTTTATGGTCACTTTAACACTAGACTTGTCTCCAATAAAAAATGCGTCTTTTGTGCCTACTCCTCAATTGGCCGAAACCGTTTAACCTTTACGTTTATGACGATACGCTGTCTACTCGTTGATGATGAACCACCCGCTCTGGATGTGATCGAATCGTATGTTGACATGGTCGACGGGCTGGAGGTGGTGGGCAAATGCAACAACGCCATTCAAGCGTTTAGTAAGTTGCAGGAAACGCCGGTCGATCTGATGTTTCTCGATATCAAAATGCCTAAGTTACTGGGGACCGATTTTCTGCGGAGTTTACGACAACCACCCAAAGTGATTTTTACGACCGCCTACCGCGATTATGCGCTGGATGGATATGAGTTGGACGTAGTAGATTATTTGCTAAAACCCATTTCGTTCGAGCGGTTTTTGCGGGCCGTTTCTAAGGTAATGAAGGCCGAGCCTATCTCGGTAGGAGCAAGCCCGTCGGGGGCGCTTACGTTGCCGCCGAGCGAAAAACTGCCGACGCCGTCAGCAGCCAGCACGTTCCTGTATTTTAGGGCCGACCGGAAAATGGTCAAGGTGTTTACCCATGATATTTTATACGTCGAGAGCTTAAAAGATTACGTCAAAATCATCACGACGAACGCTAAACCGTTGTTGGTCAAGCAAAGCATCAGTTCGTTGGAGGCCATGCTGCCCGAAACCAGTTTCGTGCGCATTCATCGCTCGTTCATCGTTGCTATTGATAAAGTAGCGGCCTACACACCCACACACATCGACATTGGAGGCCAGGAGTTACCGATTGGCCGGCTTTACCAGAAAGATGTGGGTAGGGCGTTGCAGGTAGGCATGGAGTAACTCGCAGGCCTTACCCTAACTAGGCCAGTTCGTTCGCCAACTTTTCGCCTGACGATGAGTAAGGAAGGAAACGAAATGGCACAGGACGTATGGGAGGAAAGCAAAAGGCGGTGAGTGTTAAGCTGAATGCGGTAGTACATCGGGCCACTCATGAGGGGATTGAAGAGTTATTGCTGCAAACGAACGTAGGCAATATTAATGTCCGCTACCACCCAGTGGATGAGGCCAGCACGGCCGTTGTTTGGGTGGGTGGTGCGGGTGGCGGGTTAACTGGCCCGGCCGGAGGTTTGTATCCACGGCTTGCTGGGCAATTAACCAACCAGGGCATAGCCTCACTTCGCCTGGACTACCGTTTCCCTAATAATCTTGAAAATTGCGTAATTGATACCTTAGTCGGCGTACAATACCTGAAGCATTATGGAAACCATGCGCGCATGGCTTTAGTTGGCCATTCGTTTGGTGGAGCCGTTGTCATCAGTGCCGGAGCATTGAGCGAGGAGGTCGTGACAGTGGTGGCTCTGAGTAGCCAGACGTATGGCACCAGCCTAGCCGATCAGCTAAGTCCGCGTTCGTTGCTACTGATGCACGGTACTGCCGATGAAATCCTGCCGGACGACTGCTCTCGTCACATTTACCAACGCGCCCATAAGCCCAAAGACCTTCGGCTATACAATGGCTGTCGGCATGGCCTCGACGAGTGTCGCGATCAGATAGACGCCGATTTGATGGCCTGGTTAACGAAACAGTTGCCGAGGTAGTTATTGGTGGCGTTTACCAAACTGGCGCTACGTAGAGGTTTTGCCGTTGCTTACGATAGACGGCCAGTACGTATCCATCAAGGTTCTACCCATGTTTCACCAAGTTGGGTACGTACTGGCCGTGGTTGGAACAGGCCTATTATCAAAAAGATACCAGGCCATGTCCAACTATACGGACCATACGTAACCCTGTGCTTCTAATCATGCACTAATGAGACGCCAGTTAAGCTTTACCCTGCAACTGCCGGTAGCGGTTGATACCTATATCCTGTTTATCGGTATTTCCCTGCTTGTCTGTTAATGACTCGGCATTAATGCGGTTTACTAACACCGACACTTGTTGAGTCAGCGAGTCAATCTGTCGTTGTAATACAACAACTTGTTCGTGTAATGATACCATTTGAATATGTTTAATAATGGTTGGATATATGAGCTAAGTAGCTGCCTGCTTAAAATTTTAGTTTACAGATAGCCAGTTGCCACCAAAAGGAGTAGCATGACGAGCTAGGCCCTCGAATACAACCGTATTGCTATTTGTGAATCCTAATGTGAACAAACGCAAAAAAGTCCAAATGCTGATTAGCAGCGCCTTTGTTTGGTTCTCGTGTTTATAAGCTCCTGTTACATTCATAACGTACATAAATAATTAATAATCAATATTAATAGAGGGAATGCCTGAAATGCCCTCTCCCATATAAAGAACATATAGGCGGGGTAGAATAGTTTAGATTTATTAATATAGTACAAGGATTGCTTCTAATTTAGCAGCGAAAAGACATATTGTACAACCGATTCTTGCGTAAGTGAAAGGGATATTGGTGCTTTTCCCACTCCTCAGCCTTCCTCAAAAGAAGAAAAGTAGGTAGTTCTGCCCTCCTCTATAATAAGGACGGTCCGTCAGGACGGCAGGAAACGAACATAGATATACTGGTAGCAGCTAAGAAAGAGGCAGAAGCAGAAGCAAATACCTGCGCAGACCAGCAGTTACTAATCAGATTTCACAATGAATTCGACCCGGCGATTCTGGGCGCGTTCTGCCTCGGTGGTGTAGTTTGTCAACGGTTGCGAGCTTCCGTACCCTTTATGGTAGTCATACTCTTAAATTCGAGGTGCTTTCCTGGTTGAGTCGGCGGGTTGCTTATCGTTTTTGCCGGGTCTGGTTTCATACCGGGGCCGCATTTCCATATAGTACTTTGGGCTCGGCATCCGGACCGAACGGCCGCTCTCTTGATAAACGGGCATGTTATCGTAAGGATGCGTAACTTTTCTCAAAGTATCTTGCTGTACAGGTGCCGCTGCAGAGAGCAGAGAAGTGAGTAGTAACCAGTTCATAGTCAGTTCGCTTTATGTCGCAATAACGGTATTTAACTGAAACTGTTACAAAGCTTCAGCGCTTTAACCAAATGTAACGATCTTGGATTGATGTTACTGCGTAACTGTACTGATCTTAGCCAATATATTGCTGTAGGGCCGGTTAGAAACTCCGGAGTTATTACTTCGGAAAGTAAGTTGATGTGGTCTATACCGTTTGCCTGACCAAACCTTGTCTTTAATAACCTCTGCTTTTCAATGACACTTGTTTCGCGTCGTAGTTTTTTACATTCATCAGCCGTAGTAACGGGTAGCCTGATTGCCGGTAGCCTGTCTGCGCAGAAAACGGGTTCTAAACTCCTGCGACTGGGTGGTCCCGTTTTTCTCAAAAGCGATGATCCTGATGAACTGGCCCGAGAACATCGGCGATTGCGGTATAGCGCGGCTTACGTACCTAAAGTAGAACTCACGGATACGAACCGAATAGCCGCCATCCGGAAAGCGTTTGCTGAACAGAACGTACTGATTGCTGAAGTTGGAGCCTGGGTAAACATGCTGGACCAGGATGCCGAGAAACGCCGTAAAAATCTGACGTACGTAACTGACCGTTTGGCCTTAGCCGAAGCCGTTGGTGCGCTTACCTGCGTGAACATTGCCGGCTCCTACAACCCTAAAAACTGGGACGGTCCTGATGCCCGAAATTTGTCTAAAGAGTATTTCGACGCTACGGTCGAGAACTGCCGTAACGTAATCGACGCCGTGAAGCCGAAACGGGCCAAGTTCGCCCTCGAGATGATGGGCTGGAGCTTACCCGACGGTGCGGAATCATACCTAAAGTTCATCAAGGCGATTGACCGACCCGCTTTTGGAGCTCATATTGACATCGCCAACATCATCAACAGTCCCGAGCGTTATTATAACAATACGGCGCTGATCAATGAAACATTCCGCAAATTAGGCCGCTGGATTGTGTCGTCTCACGGCAAAGACATCGCTGGTAAAGACGGCCATTTTAGCGAAACAATGCCTGGCCGGGGCGGTATGGACTATGTTACTTACCTGCGCAATGTTACATCGCTACCCCAAGAGGTGCCTTTACTACTCGAACACCTGCGTACTGCCGAAGAATACGACGAAGCCCGTCAGTACGTAATTGCTAAAGCCACTGAAGTTAACATACAGCTAGCCTAATCTGAATAGTGGGCTTTGACTATCCAGAGCACAGCTTACGACCTGCGTTGTTTGTGCCTATTAGTCACATGTAGGATACTTATATGTTAATTTATTGTTAAAAATTTATCCCCATCTTTCTCGCTCGTTCTCCAGGCTACACATCATTGATAAGTGGTTCAGCCCTGAATTGTCCTATCTCAATTCACAAATATCCTGTTCGGAAGAGAAGAGCGGGGCATATAGTAGCTTCAAGAACGGGTAAACAAGTTTATTAATACTTACAACGAACCGCGCAAAATTACTTAGATGTTGATTAGCCGGTAGGTAAATATTGATTAAACGGTATATGTCTAGTAAGTTTACGGATAGAATTGAGTAGTTGAGCCGTTCAACACCTCGCCATTTCGTAACTACTTCACTTTACTATCTTGTGCGTATCCTAAAAAAATCTCTACGTCTACAGTCGGTATCGTTTGTCTATTCAGCCTTGGTTTGCCTGGCGTTCCACGCTTCGACAGCGTTCGGTCAAACGACGTATTATGTAGCCAGTTCAGGCAACGATAACAACAACGGCCGATCGGCCGACTCGCCGTTCCAGACAGTATCTAAAGTTAGTAGTCTGGCTCTTCAACCGGGCGATCAAATCCTGTTCAAGCGGGGCGATACCTTCCGCGGAACGCTTTTCATTCGCCAATCCGGTACGTCTGACCGACCTATTGTTATAGACGCTTACGGGTCTGGTAATAAACCCAGCTTGTCGGGGTCGGTTCCGGTCAGTAACTGGAGCAACGTCGGTGGGAACGTCTGGCAGGCCGATTGCCCCTCCTGCGGCAGTCGTGTAACGGGCTTATATCGCAACGCATCGCCTTTGCCTTTAGGGCGTTATCCTAACTATAACTCCGCCAACAAAGGGTATCTGACTGTACAATCGCACTCCGGCAAATCGCAGCTGACGAGTCAGCAGTCCCTACCCACTAATTTTACGGGCGGTGAAGCCGTCATTCGGCCGGTGCAATGGATTCTGGACCGAGCCACCATTACCCAGCAGAATGGCAATACCTTGTCGCTCAATAACCCCAACAGCCGCGACATAACCGATGGTTGGGGTTATTTCATTCAAAATCACCCGGCTACGCTCGATCAAACCGACGAGTGGTATTACAACCCCGGCAACAAAACTATTCGGCTTTATGCGGACCAGGGTAGCCCAAATGGTCAAAATATCACGGTAACGGTTCATAACGAAGGTGTTAACCTAAAGGATGTCAAGTTCGTTACCATCCGTAACCTGCAAATCACCCAGACGCTCAGCACGGGCCTGCTGGTCAACAGTGGTTCAAATCTGGTTATTGCCGGCAATGACATTACCGATTCAGGGGAAGACGGTATGTACATTACCGGATACGGGGGCAGTATAACGGTAGAAAATAACCTGATTGAAGACGCTAACAATAACGGTCTCACCATTCAGCCTTATCAAAACTTTACGTTCCGGGGCAACACGGTTCAGCGCATTGGCTTATGGCCCGGGCGGGGGCGGAGTGGCGATGGAACCTACGTAGCGCTGACGTCGCTCTGTACGGCTAACACGCTGATTGAGAATAACGTAATCGACAACGTTGGGTATAACGGTATCTCATATACAACCAGCACAACCATCCGGCGCAACCGAATCTCTAACTTCTGTATCACCAAAAGCGATGGTGGCGGTCTTTATGTCTGGAATGGAAACAGGCAGGCGATGGGCGATATTCATCTGGTGTCGAACATAATCTATAACGGTATCGGCGCTCCCGAAGGAACACCCGGTGGGGCCTATGCCGGTGTCAATGGTATCTTTTTCGACGATTGTACGCAGAACATTGAACTAGCCAACAATTCGGTGTTCAACTGCCACGGGTTGGGAATATTTATGCATGCTACCTCGAACATAACGGTAAGCGGCAACACCGTATTTAACAACGGCGAAGGCCAGCTGGCCATGACGCATAACCACGGCGTTTGCCCACCGCGGAACAACACGCTCGAGAATAACATCTTTGTCAGCCGGTTGCCGGAGCAGTTCAATGTCAAATACGAGTCGGACCAGAACGACCTCGGTAGTTATGGACAATTCAATCGAAACGTTTATGCGCGTCCGTTCGAGGATCTGCTTAAAATTCGGGCAGTATATAATAACGGATCTGGGATTACGGGGGCCGATCTGTCGCTGAAAGAGTGGCAGGATCGCTTCGGAAAAGATGCGAATTCGAGCAATAGTCCGCTTACGTATAAAACCTATACCATCACCGGAACGGGCAATAGCAAGCTGAACAGCGCTTTTTCCGGTAACACGGAGGGCTGGAGTACCTGGAGTCCATACGGCAATGGCCAGGCCGTTTGGGACAACAGCAACCGGCTCGACGGCGGTAGCCTGCGGGTGGCGTTTCCCTCGGGGTCTGGTCGGGGCGACTCCTACGTACTGGTAACGAATAACATTGGATCAGTAAGCCAGGGCAAAACCTATCAGCTTCGGTTTGATGCCGTGGCTTCGTCGTCGGCTAAGCGAGTTCAGGCGTTTATCCGGCAGAAAGATGGTTCGTATCGGGACCTCGACGCCCGGTCGAGCGTTCAGGTCGGAACAAACCGCCAGAGCTACGACATGGCGTTTACGGCGACAGCCAATGAAGCCAACGCTATTGTGGTGTTTCAGGTAACCGAAGATGGCCAGACCGTTTGGTTCGATAATGTTAGTTTGCAGGAAGCAACCCGCAGCGACGTCAACCCGGATGATTACGTCAAACTCGTGTACAACGAAACCGGTGATACCAAACAGGTGTCAATCGACGGTACCTATCGCGATGCGCGCAACAACGTTTACACGAACAATGTCTCACTACCCGCGTTTTCGTCGATGGTGCTCTTTAAAGAGGTTGGTTCCAACAACCCGCCAGCGCCACCCGTTTCGTTACGTGACCCGGAAAATCCAGCCAATGCGGTCAACGGACTTGATTTTGGCTACTTTGAAGGTGACTGGGGCAACTTACCTAATTTCGATGCGTTGACACCCGCTAAGACTGGCACCACGAGTTTAGTTGACTTGTCTGTCCGTAACCGTGATAGTCAATATGCACTACGCTTCAAAGGCTTCATTAACGTACCGACTGATGGTCAGTATACGTTTTACACCAATTCAGATGACGGCAGCAAATTGTACATTGGTTCGACCGAAGTAGTGAACAACGACGGTGGGCACGCGCCCACCGAAAAGTCAGGTACCATTGGTCTGAAGGCTGGTAAGCACGCGTTGACCGTTACCTACTTTCAGGGCGGTGGCGGGCAGCAACTCAATGCCAGCTACAGTGGGCCCGGTGTTGGCAAACAGGATATTCCAGCGTCGGCCTTGTACCGGGTTGGAACTGCTTCGGGTGGTGGGTCTGGCACCGGACTTCAGGCTGAGTACTTCAACAATACGTCTTTGGCGGGTCCGGTGGTCTTAACGCGCACCGACGCAACCGTCAATTTTGATTGGGGCAGTAGTTCGCCCGCGGGCGGGACTGTCAACGGCGACAATTTTTCAGTTCGCTGGACGGGCCAGATCGAAGCGCCGGTAACGGGTGATTATACGTTCAGCACCTTCTCCGACAATGGCGTGCGGCTTTGGGTCAATGGCGTGCAGCTTGTCAACAACTGGAACGAGCATGGTCCTGCTATGGATAACGCCAATCCCATTACGTTAACAGGGGGTCAGAAGTATGACATCAAGATGGAGTTTTACGAAGTCAATGGTGGAGCGGCTGCCCGGTTACTTTGGGCGTATCCAGGACAATCGCAGCAAGCCGTTCCGCAGGGGCGGTTGTATCCAGCAGCAGCAACGTCAGCCCCATCTTCGGGGGCGGTTACGTACTTGTCCGACCTAAACTGGAAAACCATGAACAACGGCTACGGCCCGGTGGAGAAGGACCGCAGTAACGGAGAGTCGGGCGCAAGCGACGGTCGGGCGATGAGTGTAAACGGTGTAGGCTACGCCAAAGGCCTGGGGGTTCATGCGCCTTCGGAGTTAACCTACGATCTGGGTGGGCGATATACCAATTTTAGTACAGACATCGGTATTGACGATGAGTTGGCTGACGGTACCTGCGGCTCCGTAGAATTCCAGGTCTTTGTGGACAATGCCCTGGTGTACAGCAGTGGAACAATGACTACCACGGCCCCAACCAAATCGGTTAACGTAAACGTATCGGGCAAACAGACCTTGCGATTAGTAGTCACCAATGCTGGTGACGATAACACCTGCGATCATGCCGATTGGGCTGGAGCACGACTGACCGGCTCGGGCAGCGCGCGAGTAGCCGCCCTCAGCGACGAAATAAAGCCGGAAGCGCTCGTTCAGGTGTATCCGATTCCCGCTCGCGATGAAGTTCGAGTGCGTTATTACGCCCTGGCGGAAGGTGAGGTAGACATACAGCTGGTGAATACCGGGGCTCAACCCGTTCGGCAACTAACCCACCAGGCGGTGGCCGGTGAGAATATTATCAAGGTGCCCGTCAGCGAATTAAGCCGTGGTTTTTACATGCTTACAATAACGCAGGGATCGCAGCGCATCACCCGAAAAGTGATCCTGTCGGAGTAATAATCAGTGATTCATGCATACGTAAAGAAGCTACTTTGTGCTGCGAGTAGCTTCTTTACGTATGCATAATAGGCTGTCCTATTTTTCCTGCTAGATTAGCGGCTTCATTGACAAAACCATCTTTTCATCTAAATCCTCTATTCATGTTTATCAAAGCTTTATTTGCGTCCGTACTTATGCTGTTCGCCAGTTATTCGGTGGCTACTGCGCAAACAGCCGCGTCTGCGACCGATACGTTGTCGGCTGTACTTGGCAAGTGGACGGGTACGTTCGATGGGTCTGCCTCCGGAAAATTTGAATTGATGTTAAATCGGGATGCCAGCCAAAAATTGACCGGCCAGATTGTGATGGTAACTGACGACGGTACCCGACATCCTCTCGATCTGAAAACGGTTACCTGGCAAAAGAACAAACTCAGCGCGGCTTACACTGACCCATCGTCGGGTCAAGACGTAAGCTTCAGTGGAAATTTAACCGATCCAACCCTGAAGGGGACTTGGGATGCTGGTGGTGGGCAGGCATCTGGCACCTGGGAGCTCACCCGAGCGCCGAAATAAGGAAACTCCGCTTATCGTCACAAACAGAAAACGGCCTGGGCATTCACAGGCCGTTTTTTGTTTGTGGCTTTCTGAACGTGCAGAGCGGAGAACAATAATATGCCTGTGAATAGATATTACAATCCATCTGCTCGGCTTGTCTGGTTATTACGTTGGTTTCTTCTCCAATGGAAACCATTCTTACATGTCTAAATCGAGCGTAGTGGCCGTTTTAATGTGCTTATTGCCGTTTACGGGGGTAGGCCAGCAGAACCGTCTTAAAGACTTTAATCAGATCGGCTGGTTTGTGTACAACGGCGATCATAAGCTGAGCAAGAAATGGGAGCTTCACACCGAATATCAATGGCGACGGGTAAACTGGGTTACGGCCTGGCAACAATCGCTGGCGCGGGTGGGCACAGTTTATTCACTCAACGACAAGGTTAAGTTCGGCTTTGGCTACACTAATTTAATTACTTACCCATATGGCGATTACCCCACAGCCGAAACCGGAGTGCCGTACCCGGAACACCGCCTTTACGAAGATATTCAGATCGCTGATACGATAGGCGTTATCCAGCTCAGTCATCGGTTCCGGCTTGAGCAGCGTTGGATTAGTGAAATGGCACCCGACGGGTCGCACCGGATCATTGATTGGGACTATCAGCATCGGATTCGCTATCAAATTGAAGCTGTAGTACCCTTGCAGGGGCGAACGATTGAAAATAACGAGTTTTACCTATCTTTCTTCGATGAGCTGTTCATCAGTTTTGGTAAAAATGTTGGGTACAATACATTCAACCAAAACCGGATCTCTGGTGGCTTAGGTTACCAAGTTCGGGACAACCTGAAGCTAGAACTCGGTTATCTATACCAGGTTACCCAACATCCCGAGGCAGATCCGATTACAAATAGCCGAGTGTTTGAATACAACACAGGCTTTCGGCTAAACGTAGCCTACGATCTTGATTTCACCCGTTGATGGGTACGTATCAGGCCAATAAGGCATAATTCTTAGATTTTTTCAGGATGCTTTAGATACGCTTGATCTACTATTAAATAGTACTTTCATGGGTTATTTAGCATAAAAGAGATTATACAACAGCTGAATTAACAAAATATTAAAAATTATATTGGAATAACACAATATGAGTTTTCAGTTGTTTATTAGTTATAGACCAAATTCGTTGAGCCATGAAAAACGTATTACTTTTTGCCGGTTTGCTGTTGACAATAACTGTATCCTGTAAGCATTCAGATGTGGAGCCAGCTCGGTCAATTGAGGGAACTTATCAAGCTAAAGATTATGATCACTTCTCCAGCTTTGGTAATTCAATCGCCTACCCAATCAATGGTCAAGAATTGACTTTGCAAATAAAATATATAACCGCTGATACAGTTAGTGTGCAGATAATACCCACAGGGACTACCAACTCTTTACCCAACGGGGTTTATTCACCAACCCAAACCTTATCTTATCCTAAAGCTTACGTTGAGTCACCTAATAACACAGCTACTTACATTTATTTAATGGGCAAATCCGGGGGCACTGTTTCAACAACTAACCCTCAAATCTGGATTTATTCTGATAAGAATACGGCTGATTACTTATTCACGCCTGCCCAAACACCAGCTTTTTCAAAGTCAATTCGTTTTCAAAAAAACTAGATCAGTTTATAATTAAATTTATAGGGAGTTTATAGTTGGGTTTTTTCAAACAAGCATTTTATTAATTTAATCTCTTAACATAAGTTTAGTGGCTGTTGCAAAACTTCATTGGTCAACTAACTACCCAAATGGTTACAATACCCGTTTCCTCACTGGGAAACGGTCTCTTTCCGGCCCGTTTTATATCGTCAGTGGTTCATCATCGACTTTTGCAACAGCCACCGCACTTATACAACAAAAGCAGTTTTTGCATTTTAATGATCCAACAAGTTCAAAAGACGTTGATTTTTTTCGGGCTCTTCCTTAATCTGCATAAAGGAGTGTACGCTCAAGATCCTTCAAAATATCCTAACTATCCAATACATGATGTTTCACTAATTCAGTTGGTTGTAACCCCTGAAAAGTACCATGGTAAGGTAGTTCAGCTCAAAGGCTATATAAATTTCGAATTTGAAGGGAATGCTATCTACTTTCATCAAGAAGATTATACACATAGTCTAACCAGAAATGGTTTATGGGTAGATATTCCTCAGAAGTATGAAGCTGTGCTTAAACAGTACAGCAAGCGTTATGTCATCATTATCGGAACTTTTGATATGGATCTTAAAGGACATGGTGAACTGTTTTCAGGTGGGCTTAAGTACATCATTCGAGTAAACGACTGGTGGCCAGGAAAAGAATAACGTAGTAAATTAAATTTTCCTAAGATTTCAACTTTTCGAAATACAAGAATCCGCTGTCTTTATTCCATTTACATAATCATAGTTATAAAACACATCACTAGAAAATACAAAGTTTTGCTATTTTTATTAAAAGCAAAACTTTGTATTTTCCTAACAAAAAACGTTTGTGCGCTCTGTTCAACGATTGGATTGGATAGATGAAAGCATAGTGTTTTTGCTTCGACCAGCAAAATTCAAGTGCGCTTCACTACTTGATTAAGCTACCGACGTAAAGACCGTCTCATATGCAATGTACTCATTGCCATCCCTGCGGAAATCAAACAGTCCATTGAGTGCTGATGAGTATTCTAAACAGGCTTCAATCAACTGCGGTTGCGAAATGAAAACTAGGGGAGTGTTGTCTATGATTCTTACCAACTGCTGTTTCGTGTAGTTAACTTAAGTTACCCGTCAACTCGAAAGGAGCCGTCGTGGCTAAACGGCTGGGGCTACCTCTCACTACCATACGACTACCCTGTTTCGACTACAACAAACCTAATTTCGGTTACGTCGGGTCTTCAGCGGCTGAGGACCTTTGTCAAAACAAAATGAGACTCAGCTATGATATTAGTAACCGGAGCTACCGGCCAGTTAGGAAAGGCCATCATTGAGCAGCTGCTGAAAAAAACGGCTATCGACCAAATTGCCGCTCTTGTTCGAGACAGCAGTAAAGCTGCTTACTTAATGGAAAAAGGCGTGAACGTACGTATTGGCCACTACGATGACCCAGACGCCCTTGACAAGGCCATGCAGGGTATCGAAAAGGTGTTACTAGTTTCAGGAGGAGATGCTGACAACGGCCTTCAACAACACCAGAACGTAGTCGATGCCGCTAAAAAAGCGGAAGTGCAGTGTATAGCTTACACGAGTCGATTCATGAAGGACCCAAACTCGTTGGCGAATTCGTTAATGACACGCCACTTTCAAACAGAAGATTATATTAGGGAAAGTGGCTTAAACTACGTCTTATTTCGCAATATCCTGTACATGGACGCCATCCCCATCTTTCTGGGGCCAGCCGTTCTGAACAGTGGTATCTTTCTGCCTGCTGGAGAGGGAAGAGTATCCTTTGCCCTCAGAAGTGACATGGGCGAGGCCATGGCCAATGTGCTGGTAGAGGCTCCATGTGATAACCAGGTCTATACTTTTTCCGGTGCTCAATCCTACTCGTTTGCCAATGTGGCAGCTACTCTGACCGAATTATCGGGCAAAACGGTTACCTACACACCGGTTGATGAATCCTCGTTTAAAGCTCAAATGAAGCAGCGGGGTGTACCGGAGGGGATGGTTCAACGGATCGTTGACTTTATGATCGACATAAAAAATGGGCAGGAAGCAGGCATAAGCCCCGATCTGGAGATGATGTTAGGACGAAAGCCAACCTCGCTCAATGAGGGCTTAAAGTTATTATATTCGTTCTAAAAGCAGGGGACCAGGCTTACCAATAAGCCTGGTCCCCTGCATAGCTACAGCATGCCAAACGAGTCACTTTGTCGTAACAACACCATCGCTCAGTATCATCAGTTGGTGGGTTTGCCTAAACCGCAACATCCACTCATTAGCGTAGTCCGTTTTGAAGCTATGGAACGAACGGCCTCTCATAAGGTGAAAAGCCTGGTCAATAACTTTTATTCGATTGCACTAAAGCGAAACTTCACCGGTAAGCTCAAGTATGGTCAACAGCCCTATGATTTTGATGAAGGCATCATGGTCTTTATAGCACCGGGCCAGATGCTAACAATTGAGTCGGAGACGAACGAGCCCGTGAACCACTCAGGATGGCTGCTGCTGGTTCATCCTGATTTGCTATGGAATACTCCGTTAGCGAAAACTATCCAGCAATACGAGTATTTCAATTACTCGGTATGTGAAGCCTTGTTTTTGTCAGAAAAAGAGGAAACTACCATTACCAATCTTATGCTGACAATGGAGCAGGAGTATCAGTCGAACATCGATCCGTTCAGCCAGACTATACTCGTTTCGCAACTCGAGACATTGCTTGCGTATGCGGAACGATTCTATAAACGTCAGTTCGTTACCCGCAAGATAACCAACCATCAAATAGTAAGCCGTCTGGAGGTATTACTGAAGGATTATTTTAACGGCGATGAGTTGTTAAACAGGGGATTGCCCACCGTTGGGCAACTGGCCGAACAACTTAATCTGTCGCCGACCTATTTAAGTGAACTCCTTAAAGCGGTAACGGGCCAGACGACGCAGCAGCATATCCACAATAAGCTGATTGAAAAGGCGAAGGAGAAGTTATCTACAACAGACTTATCCGTAGGCGAAATTGCGTACTGCTTAGGCTTTGAACATCCCCAATCATTTAGCAAGTTATTCAAGGCTAAAACCATGCTTTCCCCTGTGGAATTTAGACAGTCGTTTAATTGAGATTTAGATTGATAGGAAGTAGCCTTACGGCCTACTGACGGATTCCACTTCTGTTTGATCAGACTATTCACTCTGTCAACTGACCTCAGATGGTAAAACAAAACAGTCACTGAGCACACGTAGCGTCTGGTTCGCTAGAGGTCACGTGTGCTCAGTGACTGTTTGTTAACTTAAGTTACCCGTTAGCTCTAGTAGAGCCGTCACGGCAAAATGGTTGGCACTCTCTGCTTACTTCGCTGCGGCTACGCGCCAGACTTTATTGCCCGAATCATCGGAAACGAGCATCGAGCCGTCGGGCATAACCGTTACGCCGACTGGACGGCCATACACGTCTTTCGCGTCTTCACCATCTTCTTTAGCCACGAAGCCGGTCAGGAAATCTTCGGGCTTGCCGGGCTTTCCGTTCTCGAACGGTACAAACACAACTTTATAACCCGATAACGCAGATCGGTTCCAGGAACCGTGCTGGCCGACAAAGGCACCGTTACGGTACTTCTCCGGAAACTTGTCTTTATCATAGAACGCCAGGCCTAACGACGCGGTGTGAGCACCTAGTGGCACATCGGGCACCACCGCTTTCTTGACTAGATCAGGACGCTCGCCTTTCCGACGCGGATCTTCATTCTGGCCGTAGTAGGAGTAAGGCCAGCCGTAAAAAGCACCTTCCTCCACGCTCGTGATGTAATCCGGTACGAGTTCGTCGCCGAGTTCATCCCGCTCGTTTACGGCCGCCCAAAGTTTCTTGGTGCCAGGCTGCCAGTCAACGCCAACCGGGTTACGTAAGCCAGTGGCGTAAAGGCGTTCGCCGGAGCCATCGGGGTTTATTTCCCAGATAGCCGCTCGTTTCTTTTCATTGTCCATGCCATTCTCGCCAACGTTGCTGCCCGAACCAACAGTTACGTAGATCTTCGAGCCGTCTTCATTGGCCAGCAGGTTGCGTGTCCAGTGGTTGTTGTAGCCGCCGGCGGGCAGGTCTTTAATTTTCTCGCCCTTGCCGGTAATCTTCGTTTGGCCCGTCTTGTAGGGGTAGCGTACGATAGCGTCGGTATTCGCTACGTAGAAATGATCACCGACGATTAACATACCGAAGGGCTGGTTAAGACCTGTCAGGAACACCTCACGCACATCGGGTTTGCCATCTTTGTTGGTATCGCGCAGGAGTGTAATGCGGTTGGCGCTTTCGTCAAGCCGCTGTGAATTGGCTTTGCCGCTTACTTCAGCTTTCACCTTTTTGACACCCTTCTGCTCGGTGTTCGATTCGGCTACCAGCACATCGCCATTGGGCGCAACATAGGTCCAGCGAGGATTCACCAGATCGCCCGCGTACTCCGTGACCGTGAAGCCCGCTGGAGCGGATGGGGTCTTGCCTTTGGGCCAGCCAATTACGTTGCTGAAGCGGGTGGATGACTTCGTTGCGTAGGGAGCGGGTAAGGTTAGCGTAGTACTCGCCGTTTGCGCCGTGGTTGGCTGGGTATCGGTACTTTCTTCCTTAGCCTTATCTTTTTGGCCGCAACCCGCAAGAAAACCAGCAAGCACTACGGTGCTCGCCAGCATTGTCGTTCGTCTTTTCATCGTTGAGTGAACTTGTTGTCATTGTAACCAATCTGTAACCGTCTGTACAATAGCATTGTTTCAGCGGGTATATTGAGCATTTCGCTCTTTTCAGCCCTTCTGGTAGCTAACGGGAGTCGTGCCGGTCCAACGCTTAAACGCCCGGGTAAACGCACTCAGCTCATTATAGCCGAGTATGTAGGATATTTCCTTAACTGGGTACTGGCCTGATTTTAAGTAGTGTTCTGCCAATGATTTTCGAATCGAGTCCGCCAATTGCTGGTACGTTACGCCCTCGTCCTGAAGCTTACGCTGTAGGCTGCGCGGACTAGTGTTGAAGTTGCTGGCAATCGCTTCGAGGGTCGGAATGCCCAGGTAAGCGTTCGCCAACAGGTAACTACAAATTCGCTCTTTTACGGATTGATTATTGCTCAAGTCGTTGCTCATAGCGCTTGCTTTCTGAAGTAATACGCTTTGCAGTTCATAATTAGCTGTCAGAATAGGCTCATTCCAGTAGCGGTTGTCGAACACCAACGTGTAGTCGTCCGCCGTCGAGATGGATTGACACCGAAGAATACGCTCGTACTCCGGCTGGTTGGTGATCGTATACGGCAGCGTTACACTTGCTGGCCTGATCTTCTCCAGCACTAAACCATCCAATTCATGCAGGACAAATACGGTCGACAAATCGGCCATCTGCCGAAATAGAAATGGGTACTCGTTTGCGCGGTCTTTATTGGCAATGAATCGAACAGCGAAGTGTTGGTCATGCTGTGTTACGTCCATTTCGAACAGGTCCGTGAGCAGATGGATGAATTGAGCCGCATGGGTTAAGGCTTCTCCAACGGTTCGGCTGTTCTGAACAATTTGCCCAACAATACCCAGGGCGGCCAATTGCAGTGACTCGCCGAAGTGCAAACCAAACAACGGGTCGTGGCTCAGGTGACTGGCATTCTGCCAAAGGTCGTTGACTTGTTTGGGTGTAATGGTCACGTTCCCCGACTGTTTAAGGGCGTGGTATTCAATGCCCGAGAGCTTACACAAGCGTTCCGGCGAAAGGTCTTTTTGCACCGCATACCCCAGCAGATTGAGAACGAACCGCGTCTGTAAGTCTTCCATAGCTGAAAAGTTTTGACGAAGGTACTGGCAAACGCTAACGCCTGCCAGCTCGTGGCGTAAAGTGGTAATTGATTGGCGTATTCGGGTAAGCGTCAGGGCGGGTCCCGAACCTAGTTTTGCTCCCGTAATCAACGCTGATTAACCAGCTTAACCAACATGAAAACGCAACGTATTACCAACTCGCTTTTAGGTATTGCCCTCACGTTTATCACCATTGGCGCCCCTCCGCTCCGGGCGCAACCAGCCGTTACGTCAACCAGTCAATTTATCAATCAACCAACAAAAAGTACCATGGAAAATCAAGCCGCAGCAACCGTCAAAACATTTTTAACCGCCGTACAAAAGGGAGACCAGGCCACGTTTGGCGCTCTGGTTCACCCGAACATTCAATGGAACCAGCCGGGGAGCAACCGGTTGTCGGGTACCAAGAAATCGAGCACTGAAGTGTTCCAGATGGTAGGCCTTATGTTTGAAGCAACGGCAAACACACTCCGCCTGACAGACATTAAGCAGTTGGCCGTCAACGGTAATAAGGTAGCGTGCCTGGTGCACTGGAACGGTGTGCAACCCGGTGGGGGCGTGCTGGATGTCGACAATATTGACGTATATACTGTCGAAAACGGTAAAATTGTTGAAGCGGCTGTCTACTCGGCAGACCTTAAGCAGGAAGATTATTTCTGGGGAAAATAAGCCTGGAACGCTAAGGTTGTTACACGGAGATACACAGAGAAAGCCCGGAGTGATACCGAGGTCTCTGTGTATCTCTGTTTACTTTATGCACCTCTGTGTAGCAACTACAATTTAACAGGCTAACCTACCTTTGTAAATGGATTACTTTAAGCAGCTGCTTCATTTACTCAAGATTGAACGGGAAGAGGACCGTAATCAATACCGCAAACTCACCGAAAGTACGTCGATTGCCGAGCGACGGGCTCAGGGCATCACCTGGTATCCGATAGCTATCAGGGGGTCGGAAATGAGCCGGGGTGATTACCTGACGGTAGAGGTAGAACGTACTACGCACCAGGATATTAGTCATCAATTTCGGTCGGGTGTACCAGCAGTGTTGTTTAGTAATCACGACCCTAAAAACGACCGGGTAGAAGGAACAATTGCTTACCAAAGCAGCAACCGGCTTAAGATCACGTTGCGGGTCGACGAGCTACCTGATTGGTCGAGGGAAGGCAAACTGGGCGTTGAGATGCTGTTCGACGACAACAGCTACGACGAGATGCAGGATGCCCTAAAACGAGCCGAAGCGCTTAGTGAGCAACCCAAAAACCGGCTGGTGAATATCCTGATCGGTAATCAGTCACCGACGTTTCACACCGAAAGACCTACCGTGGTCATTCCCGAATTGAATGAAAGTCAGCAGCAGGCGGTGAGGCAGACTTTAGTGGCGAATGAACTGGCCATTGTACACGGTCCTCCCGGAACAGGCAAAACCACTACGCTGGTGCAGGCCGTAAAAGCGTTGCTAAAGCAAGATCACCAAAAGATACTAGTCGTTGCACCCAGCAATACCGCTGTCGACTTGCTAAGTGAAAAACTGCACGAACAAGGCGTGAATGTACTGCGGGTGGGCAATCCGGCGCGTGTTTCCGAACGGTTAATGGCACTCACGCTGGACTATAAAATGGCCGAGCACAGCCGGATGAAAGAGGCTAAGAAGCTCAAGAAGCAGGCCAGTGAGTTCAAGAACATGGCGCACAAGTACAAGCGCAATTTTGGTAAGGCCGAACGCGATCAACGGAAGGCGCTGTTTGACGAGGCCCACCGGATCATGAAAGACGTTGGTGATCTGGAGCAGTATATCATTGATGACTTGCTGACGAAAGCAGAGGTCATCACGGCTACGTTGATCGGTTCTGATCACTACACCATCCGTCATCTTAACTACCACACGGTTGTCATTGACGAAGCCGGGCAAGCCCTGGAGCCAGCCTGTTGGGTGCCCATCCTGAAAGCACAAAAGCTGATTCTGGCCGGCGACCATTTTCAACTACCTCCGACCATCAAGTCGAACGAGGCTGCTGTGAGAGGATTAAGCACAACCCTGCTCGAAAAATGCGTGGGGCTGCATCCCGAAGCCGTTACGCTATTACAGGAGCAGTACCGAATGCACGAGCACATCATGACCTACTCGTCGCAGGTGTTTTATCAGAAGCAATTAAGAGCGCATATATCGGTCGCTACGCATTCGTTATTTCCGGGTGATAGCTCGCTGGTGTTTATCGATACGGCGGGTTGCGGGTTCGATGAAAAGCTGGATGGCACCAGTTCAACCAACCCCGAGGAGGCCGCCTTGCTCATAAAGCATTTGACTCACGTCGTAACCAGCCTGACAGCCCATTACACGCTAAGTAATTTTCCGAGTATTGCTATCATATCACCTTACAAACAACAGCTCAGCGTTTTGAATGAGCAACTTCTTCATTCACCGGATGTGCAGCCTTACCTGGCTAAAATCTCGATTAACACCGTCGATGGCTTCCAGGGGCAGGAGCGCGACATTGTTTATATCTCCATGACCCGAAGCAATGCACAGGGCGAAATCGGCTTCCTGTCGGACATCCGTCGAATGAACGTGGCCATGACCCGCGCCCGCAAAAAACTGGTTGTTGTTGGTGACAGTGCTACGTTGGCGAGCCTGCCGTTCTATGCCGATTTTATCACCTATGCCGAGAGCCTGAACGCCTACCAAAGCGCCTGGGAGTGGCTGTAACCAGTAATGCCTTTCTGTTCAACGACTAAAAGATTATTCAAATTAACGGACTATAATGCTGCTGTAGGTTTCCTTTATTCGGTAACTTAGTTTATAAAACAGTTTTAAAGTCATGGCCTTGTGCAAATTGATAAGAACCTTGATCTAATCAGATAAGCATAAACCTACATCGTATGAACCTTGCTCATTTAACCGAAAGAGATGTTTTGGGCCACCTATTGTTGGTAGGGGTAACGATTTACCTGGCTATCTACGTACCTCTTCGAGATAGACGCTTGAAACAGAGAGGAGTCTATTTTAAAAATAAGGGCATTATGCAAGGTCTGTACTACCGTCTGCAAACAGGGGTAGACTTATTCATTTGCAAAGATTGGTTACCCGAACGGATTACCGACGTAGCTAAAGAGTTAACCATACGCTCGTCTAAAGTCAGGTGCATTATTAATTTCGAAGCGTTTAGAGCAATTTGTGGAGAAGAGTTTGATCCTACCAGCTTACATGCTGAGTCTATCGGTAAGGACACCAGTGTTTACCCCATGTACCGAGACAGTGGAATCCTCTGGGAGAAACCTTAACCGCTATGTTTAGTTAAAATTACTGATGCATGGACTTATGAGTACAATGCAAAAGGATATCTGGTCAAATCTACTTAGTTTACTCATTGACCTATAAGCCCATACCAACGATCTATACAGCACGTTCACAGAGGATTCTCTGCGCAGGTACACAAGGGTAGGGTGCCTGACGGCATACTGGCACACATATCGTCTACCGGCGCTACACTGTGAAGGCCCTTAGGGCCAACAAATCAACAAACATCTAGGCTCGAGCTTACGTTAAAAAGAAGAATCTCAAAGCGTTTTTCGTGCTTTGAGATTCTTGCATTGTGTGTGATGAACGAATCTTTTTAGAACAGATACGATAATGTTGCCGTGAACTGCCGGGGTGGAATCGGCATGATACTGTAGCGGTCGTGAATTAGATAATTCAGTTCATTGGTGATGTTCGATACTTTGGTCAGGACCGAGACTTTCCGGAATGTGTAACCGGCCGACAGATCAATAGTGGTAAAACCAGTCAGCGGTATCAGGCGGCTAAACTCAGGTGTTTGTCCATAGGTATTGTTGTTACCACCGAACCGATTGCCGGTGTAAAAAGCGGAAGCCCCTAGTTTCAATCCCCGGAGTTGAGGCAGATCAAACGTATAGAAGATAGTAGCGTTGGCCGTATGCGCCGGGTTGTTGGTCAATCGTTCCCCTTCAATGGATGAGCCTCGAACCAGCGACGTATTCGTAAACCGCATGTAGTTGTAGCCATACCCTGTGATGAAATAAAGGTTCTTAGACAAGGTACCGGTAAAATCAACTTCCAGTCCGTCGCTGGTAGTTTGCCCCGTAAACTCCTTCACGTTTGCATCCGTGTTGGGTGTACCATCAGCTTTGGTTGGAGCCATCTGAGCCAGGTCGCTGTTGACGATGTGGTAAACGCCAACGTTTGCGGTGAGTCGCCCGTTGAGTAGCTCGTTTTTGACACCGGCTTCAAACTGATCGACAATCGAAGGCTTCAGTATTTGCCCGTAAATATCGACCCCATTGTTAATCGTGAAATTGTTCGAATAGCTACCAAAGAACGATGTGTTTCGGGTGGGCTGATACATTAATGCCACTTTGGGTGAAAAAGCCGCATCGGTTTTGGTTTCTGCCGGCCCGCGGGTTTCGGCCTGGGTCAGTAAATTTAGTACAGTAGTTTGAACTGTCTTTTGCTGTGACCAACGCAAACCCGCCAACACTTTAAATTTGCCAGACAGGCTGATTAAGTCCTGCACGTAAAACCCGTTCCGAACCGAAGGCGATTTAGTTTGGGTCGTTGCCGTCGCCGTCGGAATATCGGTACGAGCTTCGTAGAGATTAGGGTTTAGGATATTGATTTTATCGTATGAGGTTTTGCCGGCCCCGTAGTTTATGGTATACGAGTTGCTCAGGCTGACAATGCCTACTACGTCGCCACCAACCAGCAATTGATGACCAATTGAACCTGTGTTGAACTTACCGTTCAGGTTGACCTGCCCCGTATAATCGTCTTCGCTGGTGACCGTCCGACTGAGACTCCGCGTCCAATCGCCGTTGGGCGCTACGTTGTTGTTAGGAACACCCGCCCCATAAGCCGTTACGTTCGTCCCCTGGGCCGATGCGATGACATTTAGTTTCCAATTACTGTTAAAAGCATGGTCAATGTTCAGCGAGCCGGACGTTTGATCGACGTTGTTATAAGCCCAGTTTGTGTTGATGAATCGGGAGCGCGGTACATCCGGAATAATGGCGTCCTGATTCTGATTTAGTGACCCAATGCCATTATCGGGCGTCAGGTTCGACTTCAGATAATCCCCTTGCAACAGGATAGTTGTTTTCTGACCTAGTTTGTACAGAAGCGACGGGTTGACGTAGAGCCGGTCTGTCTTCACGACATCCCGGTAACTGTTGGCGCTCTCATACGTACCTACTACCCGAAAAGCCAGATTTTTTGCGATTGGACCATAAACGTCAACAATTGGTTTGTAAAGCCCGAAACTACCGACCCGCATGGAAACTTGACCTCCGAAGTCAAACTTTGGTTTTTTAGTGACCATGTTGATAATCAAGCCGCCAGATACGTTGCCATAGAGAAGTGCCGAACTACCTTTTAGAACTTCAACCGATTCCAGCGTACTCGCTTCGGGGAAACCCATTGTGTTGGAAATAACTCCGTTCTTGAAGATGTTACCGCCTGCTCCCGCGATACCAATGCTATAACCACGGGCCGAAAACGTTTCGGCGACACCGCCCCGCTGTTGGGTCAACGATACACCACTCACGTTTTTGAGAACATCGCCCAGGCGAGATGCCTGCTGATTGGTAATAACAACATTGCTCACTACGCCCGACATCTGCGGTAAGTCCAGGGGAGCAATGCTTGCTTTTCCCAACGTGACCACCTGATTATTGCCCGTTACTTCCACTTCGCTTAACTGCGATGCGCTTTCGGCTAGGGTGAAATCAGTGGTGGTTGTTTGGCCGGATAGGACGGTGACCGTTTTTTCCTGGGTCTGTAAGCCTACAAACGTTACCTGCAGGGTATACATACCTGGATTTATGCTCTTCAATTGATAGGTTCCATCTTCAGCTGTAATAGTACCCTTTCGAGTTTCTTTTAAGCTGACATTAACAAAGGCAGCCGAATTGCCATCACTAGTTTTTACTACGCCACGAATTGAACCAGTGGTCTGCGCCAGAATTGGCATACTGGCTAAAAAAAGTAGTATTAATAAAAGCAGAGAACTGCTGTATATATTTTTCATTTATTTAGACTGATTATAATTAAGCGCAAAGTTAAGCCCTCGTCAGTCAGTTGCAATGGTCATTCCTAAATAATTGAATTTATGATATACTATGTTGAAATAGTAAAATAGAAACGTCCTCCAGACGCATTCAGAGCCTGTAATTACCTTATGCTTCCCTTTTAACAGACTTAAATTCCTTCGTCAGTAGCAAGCAGCGCTCTTACGGGTGATGCCAAAAATGCTTCCACTGTTTAACCGGCAATGATGAGCCGAGTAGAGAGGTGGTATAACCCATACACCTACTTTCACCTGGTAATTGATGCTATGAGTCACTTTTATCACAAATTATGCAGGTAAAAATAAGCCTCCACAAATTTATTTAGACTGATTCTTATTAATTTTACGGCCAATTCACAAAGTTCATCATCCCCTGGTAAGGGCAGAAAGAAGGTCTCTTTAACATTTACCGCATTATACCGGCATGAAAAAACTAGCGATTGTCATTTTTACATTCATTGCCTTCTCCGCCCAGGCTCAAAAAAACGTACTGCTGGAATCTTCGTTCTGGCAAACTAAGCCGGACGTGAATCAGGTTAAAGCGGAGGTTGAGAAAGGCAGTAACCCCTCGCAGCTTAACCCCATGGGATTCGATCCAGTCGTAATGGCGATCAACGCTGGTGCGCCAAACGAAACCGTTAAATACCTGTTGGCGCAGCCGGGCAACGATGTGTCGAAGCTGACCCACGATGGTCGTATTTATATCCACTGGGCTGCCAACCGGGGCAACGTCGAGCTGATGGAATACCTGCTCAGTAAGGGGTCAAAGGCCAACCTGGAGGACAATCACGGAATGACTGTTCTGAATTTTGCCGCAGCTAGTGGCCAGCCTAATACACAAGTGTATGACCTATGCCTGAAGAACGGGGCCGACCTTAAAAAAGATTTGAACCACGACGGTGCTAATGCCCTGCTGTTGGCTATCGCCAACGATAAAGACCTGAAACTGACTGATTATTTTGTTTCGAAAGGGCTGGATTTGAAAAGTACGGATGCCGCTGGTAACAACGCGTTTAGTTATGCGGCTCGGAGTGGCAATATAGCGAACATGAAGACCCTGGTAGAGAAGGGGGTAGCGGCTCAGGATAACGCGTTTATCATGGCCAGTCAGGGTTCGCGCCGGGGGCCTAATTCGCCCGAGGTGTTCCAATACCTGGAAAGCCTAAATTTAAAACCGACCGTAACCAATAAGAACGGCGAAAACGCGCTGCACGCTATCGTTCGTCGGCCCCGTCAGAATGAACTCATCCAGTATTTCCTGAGCAAAGGCGTCGATGTAAACCAGGCTGATGAAGAAGGTAATACGGTATTCATGAATGCAGCTGCCTCAAACCGGGACATTGCTGTGCTGGAGATGCTGGTACCGAAGGTAAAAAATATTAACCAGGCTAATCAAAAAGGCGTAACGGCATTGGCTATGGCTGTAAAAGGCAATTCGCCCGAAGTTGTTAGCTATCTAGTAGGTAAAGGAGCTGACGTTAAGGTAACGGACAAAAACGGAGATAATCTGGCTGCTTACCTGATTCAGTCCAATCCTACAGCAGGCGGAGCACGGGGCGAAGGCGGCCCTCGTCCAGAAGGCGGCCCACAAACCGACGACTTTGCTGCGAAGCTGAAACTGCTTCAGGAAAAAGGACTTGACGTAAAAGCTCCCCAGAAAAACGGTAATACGTTATACCATTTAGCCGTTGCCAAAAACGACCTGGCGTTGTTGAAAAAGCTGGAGCCTCTTCAGCTTGACGTGAATGCCCGCAATAAAGAAGGCATCACGGCCCTGCACAAGGCCGCTATGGTCTCGAAGGACGACGCTATAATGAAATACTTATTGTCGATCGGTGCCAAGAAAGACATTTCGACCAACTTTAAAGAAACCGCTTTTGATCTGGCCAGTGAAAATGAATCACTGTCGAAAGGCAATATCTCGCTTAATTTCCTGAAATAAATATGTCTTGTTTGCGTAAGATTGGCCTGTTGGCATTAGTCCTGATAATGGTCGGCTCATCGGCTTCGTTGGCTCAACAACCGGGGACCTCTCAGTATAAGTGTATGATCCAGATGACCAACTACATGGGCGAAGGAGCGTACATTGTGGTCTCGCTTATCAACGGTAAGGGAGCTTATGAAAAAACATTATACGTGCTCGGCTCCGATAAAAAATGGTATCCGGATGTAAAGGAATGGCATAAGGCACTGGGTAAGAAAACGGCTAACATCAGTGCCATTACCGGGGCATCGGTGGCCGGGGGCGACCGGAGTGTAACGGTGCTGGACATCGACAATTCTAAGATCAACAAGGATTACAAGCTGCGGTTTGAAAGTGCCGTAGAGGATAAGAAATACTACGTTAAAGACCTAGAAATTCCACTGACAACGGAAGCCCTTTCCGCTAAAAGTGAAGGTACAGGTTACATTCGCTACGTACGTTTCAGCCCCAACACTACCAACTGAGTTGTACCAACTACGTTGCCCTAATTAATAGCGGCCGCCTTTATGACCATTTCCGTTTGGAGATACAGCCACTTAGCTCTGGCTGTATCTTCTTTTCTTTTACTGACTCTGGCAGCCGTAACCGGTATTATTCTGGCGTTTGAACCCGTATCACAGAAGCTACAGCCGTATCGCGCCGATAATTTTTCGCAGCTTACCCTGGCCCAGACGCTACCGGTTCTTAAGGGAAATTATTCTGAAATTAGCGAGCTGACCGTTGATGCCAACCAGTTTGTGCAGATTAAAGGCAGCGATGCCGACGGTAAGAACCTGACTGCCTACGTTGATCCACAAACGGGCAAAAACCTGGGTACTCCCACCCGGCAAAGTGAATTTTTTGAGTGGGTCACGGCCCTACACCGTTCATTGTTTCTGCACGAGACCGGCCGTTTTTTCATTGGGTTAACTGCGTTCTTACTGCTGCTGATTACCGTTTCCGGCACGATGTTGATCATTCAGCGGCAGCGGGGCGTGAAGCGGTTTTTCACCCGGATTGTGCGGGACAACTTTGCCCAATATTACCACGTCGTATTGGGGCGCTTGTCGTTGATTCCTATTTTCATCATTGCCTTGTCGGGGACGTATCTTTCATTAGCCCGATTCGACCTGATCGCTACAGAGAAAGTCGCTCCCAAAATTGATTTCGACGCCATCCAGTCAAAACCGGAACGGGCGTTGGCCGACTTCAATGTGTTTAAAGACATAAAGCTGTCGGAGGTGCAAAGCGTCGAGTTTCCGTTTTCAGAAGATCCCGAAGATTATTACACGCTGAAGCTTAAAGACCGTGAACTGGCGGTCAACCAGATTACTGGTGATATTCTCAGCGAAGTACCATATCCAACTACTGTATTACTGGCTAACCTAAGCCTTGATCTGCACACCGGTCGGGCGAGTGCCCTATGGGCCATTATTCTGGCTGTGGCTTCGGGGAACATTCTGTTCTTTATCTATTCCGGATTTGCCATCACCTGGAAACGACGGGCCAACCGCGTTAAAAACAAATACTCGGCCGATGAGAGCCGATTTGTGATTCTGGTCGGATCAGAGAACGGCAGTACGTTCCGATTTGCCCAACACGTGCACCAGCAACTGCTGAAACAGGGTGAAAAATCCTTTTTGACTGAGTTCAACAACTACAGTGTTTTTCCTAAGGCGGAATACCTGATTGCGCTGACCGCTACCTATGGACTTGGCGAGGCTCCTACCAACGCCAGACGATTTGCAGCCATGGTCGAGAAACACCAGCAGCCCCAACCGGTGCGCTATTCTGTGCTTGGCTTTGGGTCACACGCCTATCCAGATTTCTGTAAGTTTGCCTTCGAGGTCAATCAAGTGCTTTCCCAGCAGAAATGGGCGGTTCCCTTAGTAGACATCCACACCGTGAATGACCGCTCGCCAGACGATTTTGGCTTATGGGCAGAAGCCTGGTCGCAGCAGACGGATATACCCATTACGGCTTCATCCGAACTGCTCAAAGCACCAACGCCTACTTTCGAATCACTAACCGTTACCAGTAATACCCGTACTCCTCAGCCAGACGGCACCTTTCTTATCCGGTTGCGGACCAAACGTAGACATAGCGT
Organism: Spirosoma soli; assembly: GCF_042684525.1. Classification (NCBI taxonomy): domain Bacteria; kingdom Pseudomonadati; phylum Bacteroidota; class Cytophagia; order Cytophagales; family Cytophagaceae; genus Spirosoma; species Spirosoma soli. Next base: position 82,148 of record NZ_JBHULN010000007.1, read on the forward strand.
TACGTCGGGCGATTTGCTGGCGATCTATCCGGCCAACGACCATCGCGAGCGGCTCTATTCGATTGGTTTATTCGATAAAGATCTTCAATTGAGTGTCAGGCTACACCCAGGCGGGTTGGGGTCCAGCTTTTTACACGAGTTAACGCCCGGCCAAACGATTCGTGCCCGGATCATTCGCAATGATCATTTCCACTTCCCTAAGAAAGCACCAGTGGTAGTCATGATTGCCAATGGCACTGGTATTGCCCCGTTTCTAGGGATGATCAGCCAAAATAAGCAGCAGGTTGCCTGTCACTTATACTGCGGTTTCCGACAAAGTTCGTCGTTCAACATGTACCGCAATTTTTTAGAGGAAAGCCAAGCAACGCAAAAACTAACCCAACTCCATGTAGCCTATTCCCGCGAAGGTGACAAACAGTACGTTAGTAACCTGATCGCCCGCGATTCTGACTTTATAGCTAACACGTTGGCTACGCAAGGCGTGTTGATGCTCTGTGGATCACTTTCTATGCAGAAAGACGTGCTTGATTTACTCGAAACGATCTGCCAAACGAAGCTGAATAAGAGCGTTAGTTTCTTCCAGTCACATGGCCAGATCCTGATGGATTGCTATTGATGGCGTAGTAGTTTACCACCACTGATCGGTTAGTAGTCATTTGTTACTACTGAATCAACAAATGGTCTGGAATAATGATCAGAGGCTGTGCTTTTTAATACCTAGATCTGGAGAAGAGAAAATCTGCCCATCATCGGTGATCATAATATAGCTGTACGCCGGGTGTTGCTTGATTAATTTCAAACCTGCTTCTTTACCCAAAACCATAAGCGACGTACTGAATCCATTGGCGGTTTCGGCACTGGGGCCAAAGACTGTTACGCTGCTCACACCCGTAGCCGGGTAGCCCGTGCTCGGGTTGATGATATGGGCATACCGCTTGCCATTGAACACCACAAATTTCTCGTAACTACCGGAGGTGACTACGGCGCTCTGCCGCAGGGGCACCACCGCAAAGACCGTGTCTTTGTGTAAAGGATTGGTAATGCCGATGGCCCAGTCACTGCCATCTGGTTGTTTGCCCCAGGTGCTCATATCGCCCGAGCCATTGACAATACCGGCCTTAATGCCCCGAGCCAGCATCATGTCGCGGCACCGATCAGTGGCGTATCCCTCACCCAGCGCACCGAAGCCAATTTTCATGCCCTTCTTTTTCAGGAAGATGGTGGACTGTTTGCGGTCCAGTACGATATTCTGATACCCAACCTTCTCAACCGATTTCTTAATCGCTTGCGGAGAAGGCATTGCCGTCATCGAGCCGTCAAACTTCCAGATACGGTCCATCGCGGCAAAGCTGATGTCGAACGCTCCGTTTGTGAGCCGAGAGAAATGAATCGCCCGTTCCGTCAGAGCAAACACCTCGGGCTCTACCCGAACCGGAGCGACGCCCGCATTTTTGTTGACTTGCGAGATCTGAGAATCAGCTTTCCAATCCGAAATTAAGTTTTCAATCCGTGTCACCTCGGCGATAACTGTGTCGATGTTTTGCTCAGCTGACAGGGAGTCGTTAGCGACAATGGTGATGTCGAATCGGCTGCCCATCAGTTTGACGGTTCGTTTCCGCAACACCTGCGAGCTGGCACTGAATCCGGATAAGATCAGTAACAGTGCTAGTACTTGTTTCATGCTGCAAAAATCGGAACTATTCGTTTGGCATCCGTCTGCAGATAAGTTAAAAATACTATTTGTAGTGTCGGTAGGCACTACAAATAACACAACCTAACCTTTTGTTACGTCAGATCAGGCGGTCTTGGTTGTGCATTAAACTTCTCACTTACGTACAGCAGCAGTTTACTGATTTATTGTCACCGTGTAGCTCGACCGGCCCGTCGCGTTAAACACTTTAAACTTAACAGGGCCGTCAAAAGCTACGGGTTCGGTATACGCCTGGCTGGAGGCAGTGGGTTCCGTTCCATCGGTTGTGTAGCGGATAATCAGGCCGGGGAACTGTGCGTTGGCCGCTACTTTTCCGTTGATCACCTTAGCACCGGCTGCTGGTATCCGGTACTGATACCCACCGGCGAAACGATCCAGACGAGGCAATTCTCGCTTGCCCACAACATTGATAAACTCAGACCAGGCCTGGCCGTACAGTTGATCACTTTTGGCGTCGTTTTTCTCCGTGGCCCAGCCTGGATCTTTGGCCCAGGCTCGCTCGGCTACGGCTAGTAGCTTTGGCAACATCTTATATTCAAATTGCTCGGGCGTTCGGTTTGTCTCCGACCAGAGAGGAGCCTCAATGCCAACCAGATTCGCCTTTCCTTTTTCAGTGATCGCTTCCCGATTTTTTATTATGGATGGATTAATCACTTTGCCAGTATTATCGTCTTTCAGATTGCGGAGGTAATCGTAGGGGATGAAGTAGAACGGCTTGTCGATGTCTACGTAGCCACCCCAGTACTGACCGGGCTCCTGTGATGAAGTGTTGTAGGCCAGATCAATATACAAATGCGTTACGCCGGTCAGTATAACTTTGTAGCCAGCGTTGGCCATGCGATACGCCAGATCTTCGGCACCCGAACCGGGGCTGTTTTTCCAGACATTGACCCGGAAGTTTTCGGACGCAAAGGCTGGGTTAGGCACCCATACCATCCGGCCATTCTGGTTAACTTTCTTTAAGCCAATCTCTTCCCAACCCGATAAAAACAAGCCCCGCGCTTTCAGCAGCTGATTTACCTTGCCGAAGTAGTAATACCAGAGGTCGTCGGTGTTCTTAACGGACGCATTTTGGGCGATTAACTTTTGGGCAGATGGTGATTTCTCCCAAACGCCCTCCGGCACTTCATCGCCACCGAAATGAATGGTTTTCAACGGTGCTCCGGCTTCTTTGTACATGGCCCGCAGGTCATCGACGACTCGTTCCATAAAGGCATAGGCAGATGGGAGCGATACGTCGATTACGTTATCATTCCAGCCTTGCACTGACCGATACACTGACTTGTCGTTTAAATCGCGTAGCAGATAGCGCTCGGCTTCAGCTTTGTTGCCTGCTTTCATAAGGCGATCATAACGGGCATCCATAGCTTTAATGGCCGCCCGGGCGTGTCCTGGTGATTCTATCTCGGGAATGACCTCAATGTGCCGAGCTTGGGCATATTTAAGAATTTCGACAAAATCAGCTTTAGAATAGAAGCCGGTGCCCGCGGGGTTGCTCAGCGCAGGTCCTGAGCCGTAAGACGGAATCAGGTTCTTGCTCTCGTTGGAGGCATGAGCTCGCTTTGCCCCTACGTCGGTCAGTTCGGGGAGCGAAGGCATCTCGACCCGCCAGCCTTCGTCTTCGCTGAAATGGAAATGGAGCGTATTCAGCTTATACAACCCCATTACGTCCAGCACTTTGAGCACTTCTGATTTTGGCTGAAAATTGCGGGCCATGTCCATCATGAGGGCCCGGTACGCGAAACGGGGTGAGTCGGCTACCCGAACCCCCGGTAGGCTAATTGATCCGGTAGAACCCGAAAGCTCTTTGGCCGGAAGTAAGGTGAGCAGCGATTGAATACCGTAAAAAGCACCCGCTCGGGTTGACGCCGATAGCTGTATGCCGTCTTGATTAACGACCAGCTCATACCCTTCGGCGGGGAGCGCTGACTTTTTCTTGAGGCTGATGCTTTTCCCTGACCCCTGAGCTTGAATGGCTAGCCTTTTCCCTAATGCCGACGACAGACTGCTGGTTAAGAACTGCGCTTCGGGCTCAAACTCTTTTTCTGATATAATGATCACTTGGTCAGTCAACAGAAAAGGGTTTCCCTGCGCCTGGTAGGAAACGGGGGTAGGAAACACTTTCGTCAGCTGATCATCTGGAATGGCCTTTATCTTCTCGTTCTCATCATAGATCCGTTCGGCCAGCGCGCGATCAGACTGCTCGTAGATCTTTCCGGAATTGATAGCTACGTCAATTGGAAAGGCTTGCTCCGGGTTCTTATCGAATACCAGATAGAACCCGCTGGGGAAATCCGTTTTGTTTCGAATCTTCCTGTTCAAAACGGTTATGGGCGTCGATTGACCAGGTGGTATGGCCGTAAATTTAGGCCCTGGGCTAATGTAATGTAAATCGCCGTTGAACAGCGCTACTCGAGCCATCGCTGAATCGAAGCTCGTAGGCGATCCGCCGTTAAAATACAGCTTCCAGCCGGTAGCAGGGAGAACTACGTCGCCTGTGTTGGTAAGGGTTAAAACCGACCGAGAACGCGCCTTATTCTGATAATTATTGTCGACTAATTCCAGACGTATCTTCAGTGGTTTCGATTCGCCCTGAGCGACCGATGATTCTTTAGTTTCGCTCGTGGGCGTTTGCGAGCAGCTGACAATGTATGAAAGGCAAAAAACGAGGGCTGTAAGCGTGTATTTTATCATGCTGGTAAGGTCAGGAAAAGCAATAATCAAGTTTGGGGCAGCGTCTTGTTTCGTTTTAACCGCCAAGCTTTCCTGTATTTTACAATGAACAAACTAAATGGAAATCATTCACAAAAACCATTTGGCCAGTTCTTTTACTCCTTGCGTCAGTATCTGGTAGTGCATTGCCGAACGAGCATACGGCTCGTTCTTAGGAATATCGCCCTCGAACGCTTGATTTAACCACCTACCGACTTGACTTCTTACCTGATGCGGTTGATTTCTGGCTCGCCTTGCTCGTATTTTTTTGCAGCTTACGACCACTATGTTGAACCGTTCCGTGCGATGTGGCCGCTTCCTGATAAGGTGTTGGACTACCACTCTGGCCGCTGGCTCCGTCGTTGGTGGCACCAGGGGTCGATCCGTCGACGGTTTGGCTCGTCATGGAGTGGGCATTTTTGGGTGAGCGTCCATCAGATATCTTAGTACTGGCTTTGCCGTTGGCGGTTGGGTTTGACCCGTTGGTGCCTGTGGCTCTCGTATTACCTGGAGAGGTAGTCTGACCCTGTGCGGTTGCATATACGAGGGCAAATGATAGTATTGCTCCGGCTAACATTTGTTTTTTCATGACGTTGATAATAAGTGTGATGTAGTTTAACCAGGAACGCAAGCAGATTGGCTGGAATTAATAGCCTATTCTAGCGTGTGGTCAAGTGTTTGGTACCCTACAGTTCTGCGATAGGAAGCTAGGTAGATGGTGTATCTGACGGGGTAAAGAGCACCAGTAAACCTGGTTGCTGGCTGTTCGTTGAAATGACTACCCTCATTCCTGATGAGTAATAGTTTCATTCCCGTCTTAGTCAGATTCTGGTTATGTTTACCGACGCTTGATGTGTTGTTCGAAAGCGGCACGTCGTTTCAGATTCGATTACGTTTGCTCAAGCGTATCCCCGCCTTGTGGAATTAATGATTCAGGTAAAACGCATGGGATAGCTTTCGCTCACTCGGTACTAGAATGGACACGATAAACTTCCGTAATTATATCACCCAACGAACACCACTCACTGATAGCGAGTGGGCGCTGGTTGAGCATCTTTTCAAACCGAAGCATTTAAAAGAAGGCGAACTATTAGTCGAGGAAGGCACCGTCTGCAACTACTTGTACTATGTAGATCGGGGTCTGTTGCGCTTTTTTGTCTGGAAGGATGGCGTCGACAAAACCAAGTTTTTTACCTTCGACAATTACCTCTTTACGTCACAGTATAGCTTCTCGACCCGCCAACCCGCTAAAGAGAACATTCAGGCCGTTGCCGATTGTACGCTGCTCCAAATTACGTATACCGACTTGCAAACGCTGTATGAACAAATACCGACCTGGCGCATATTTATTCAGGCAGTGATTCAGGAAGTGAGCCATTTTACCGAAGAGATACTGACTGAGCTACAAACCGAAACAGCGGAAGCCCGCTACCGAAAAATGCTTACGGAAGAGCCGGAGATGATTCAGCGCATACCCCTTAAATATCTGGCTTCGTACCTGGGCATTGCCCCACAGTCGCTAAGCCGGATTCGAAAAAATATGCTTAGGCAGGCACGAACTTAACATACGTGAAGTGCCAGCCGGTTTGTGGTTCTGACCTTTGTGCCGTAAACAAACCAGGTAGAAGCATGAAACTTATTTTTAGCGCTGCCTTGCTCGCAACGACCTTAACTACACAAGCCCAGACGAGCAACACCCACTTTAGCCATACCCTCGAAACAACGGTCTCCCCGGATACGATCTGGCGCATCTGGACCGACGTACCTAACTGGAAACAATGGGATAGCGGCTTGCAGTCAGCCGAATTACTCGGTCCGTTTGAGCAAGGCGTTCAAGGTGTCTTGGTACCCAATAAAGGCCCCAAATCAAGATTTGTTATCGACTCAATTGTTCCCCATCAATCGTATACATTCAGAACGAAATTACTGTTAGGCACTTTGTATGTAAAACGCTACCTGACCGTACAGGAAAATAAGACCAGGTTTACGCACGAAGTTTGGTTTACCGGATTAACCAAAAACCTGTTTGGTAAAGCATTGGGTAAAGATTACCGGGCTATGCTGCCCAGCGTTATGGAGAAACTCAATAGCCTGGCTAAAAACAGCGAGTAAACGACTCAACTGGGTCCCTCTTTCGTTCATCATCCCGTTTATTTTTCTTCTTCGTTTACCGATGCATTCCATCACGACAACCACCATCGACGGAGTCACCATTCATGCCATTAATTGTGGGTTGGTGAAAGTGAAACGATCGCACCGGAATCCGAGTGTAGGCGCACCTGCTATTTTATTAGATCCATTCTGGACCGAGTGGTTGCCCATTTGGGTGTGGGTTATTAAACATCCAGAAGGCATTCTTGTGGTCGATACGGGCGAGAACCACCACGTAACCGATAGTGATTACTTCAGTTGTGGTGGAGCAAACGGCTGGGTAAGCAGGAAGATTCTACGCTTTGCTATTCAAGAGCAGTTTGAAATCGGTTTTCAGTTAAAAACGCTGGGGATAGACCCTGCCGACGTGCGTTGGGTTGTGCTTACTCACTTGCACATTGACCATACCGACGGTCTGAAATACTTTCCCCGAGCGGAAATTATGGTCGCAAAGGCCGAGCTCGACCAGCCATACGGAGCCGTTCCCTGTACGTTTCCGACTTGGTTCAATCCACGGAAAATTACTTTTACCCAACCCGATAAACACTTCGGTAAGGCTTATCCACTAACGAGCGACGGGCAAATCAGTATCGTGCCGACTATCGGACACGCATACGGGCATCAGTCAGTTCTGTTTCGTGGTAAAACCGTTGATGTGCTGTTTGCCGGTGACACCACATTTACCGAGCAGCAACTACGGCAACGTCAGGTAGCAGGTATCTGTACTGACAAGGGGTCGGCTCGCAGAACGATCGATACCATTCGTGCATACTGTCAGTACCGGCCTACAATTTACCTGCCCACACACGACAGTCAGTCTGCCCTGCGGCTTAAGCAACAGCAAGTAGTTTAGGTTTATTTCACCACCACACTACGGTAATCATACGCCAACGTGGCGAATACACCCAGCCCGCCCTTGATGTTGCTGATCACCTCGCCCGAGGCCGCGAAGGGATTGACATTGGCCTGCCGAGCGCTTTGCGATGTAGTTAGAAACTTGTAGTAGTCCTCGGTGCAGTGATAGAGCGTCGCATGAATAGTGTCGCCTTTTTTGAACGTGTAGCCCGATCCCCAGTTGATCTCTTCGCCGTTGGAGAAAGCGTCATCCAGCAAGGCATCGAGCGACAGTGTATCGACGCGAATATTGCGGGTCAGGGTCAGGCGGTAGTAGTTTTTTTGTTGGGCATTATCGTCAAACTTAGTTAGGCCGTAGGCTTCACCTTTCTGATTAAACTCGGGTGTAATGCTCTTAATAGCGACGGGCTTGATAAACCGCGTGGTGGCCGTCAAAACCCGGCCCAGTTTATCTTTCACCGTGAGCGTGTACGGCGAATCGTAGTTGGCCTTAATACGTTTCGGGCTACTGTAATTATACGATTTACCCGAAGTCCGGTCTATCGCTGGCACGTTTGGAATAGTGTCGTTCTGACCCCGATGTGATAACACAACGGTCGCGCCATCGACCAGCGGCAAACTCGATATATCCAAATAACTCCGGCTTTCGAGCAGTGAAAGGCGTACGGGCTGGCCGTCTTCCAGGTAGCATTCCAGCACGAGCTTTGATTCGTAAGGTGGCAGGTCTACGTCGATATCCTGCTGGCAGGCCGCCAGCCCCAGACCCGCCAGCAAGGCGAGTATGTACGTTAGTTTAGTTAGTTTCATGGCTGTATGATGTAGTGTTAAAACCGGAAATTGTACGTGACTGAAGGCAGTAGCGGGAACAACGTAATGGCGCGCGCCCGGAACGCACCCGTGGGTTCACCCTCCGAATTCTCCTGTGCCTGATACGTGATCAGGTATGGATTAGCGCGGTTATAGGCGTTTGTAACATTGAACGTAATGTCAGTTTCACCCCATCTCGGTCGAAATTTGTAGATAAAGCCGAGGTCCAGCCGGTGATATGGCGGCATCCGGTAGTTGTTTCGGCTTGGAAACTCGGGCACCACCTGATCGGTTGGGTTCTCGACCCGCACGTAGGGAGTATCCATCGACACATAGCGACCCGTTGCCAGCGATACGGCGTTACCGGTGTTGTAAACCCAGGTGGCCGACAGTGAGAGCCTGGGCCGTAGCTGGTACATCGCGACGACGGAGATGTCGTGCCGCCGGTCGTAACGGGGAAAGAACCGCTTGCCGCCGTCGATATCCTTGAATTCTCGCCAGGTCCAGGCCAGCGTATAGCCTACCCAGCCGCGCAGTCGCCCCGACGTTTTTTCGAGATAGATCTCATTACCGTAAGCACTGCCGTTTCCAAAGACAAACTCATTCTCCAGTCGATCATTCGCAAACAATTGAGCCCCCGTTTTGAAGTCAACCACCTGACGTAGCCGCTTGTAATACACCTCATTGGTCAGCAAAAACATGTTGCCGATGTTCCAGGTCAGGGCCGCAGCCAGTTGGTCGCTGTATTCAGGCTTGATTTTGGCGGTCGATGGGTACCAGATGTCGGTGGGCAGAGCGGCTCCCGAGCTAACCACCAGGTGCCGGTATTGCACCATGCGGGCGTAGCTAGCCTTGACCGACACCGAGGGGCTGAAGGCGTAGCGGGCCGAAATTCGCGGCTCCGGGGCCGTATAGCTGGTACTGTCATGGCTGAAGCCGGACCAGCGTAGTCCGGCGCTGAGCTTCAATTTTGGGGTTACGTCCCACTCTTCGCTAATGAACAGACCACCTTCCCACACGCGTGGTTTTTCGCCAGTATCAATGTTTTCTTCCGGTTTAGCGCTGGAAATATTCACCCGTGAGATCGAGAACTGACTGCGGGTCAGCTCCCCGCCGAACGTAACGGTATGTTGGGGGCTGGGCTGCCACGACACGCGTTCTTTCAGCACAAAGTCTTCAATACCCGACCCGATATTGAACGTAAAGCGGTCGAAGGTAGACACTAAACGGTAGTCGTATTTGGCGTAATGGGCGGAGGTATGGCTATTCCAGCGGAAGTCTTTTGAACTCTGATTCCAGTGCAGCGACACGGCCGTATTACCCCAGTCGAACGTGCTCCGAAACGCATCCGTTGGTAAGAAAAACCGATCGCGGCCAGTGTAGGCACTTAAAAAAAGCTTACTCCGATTGTTAACGGTGAAATCTATACGGCCGTTGAGATCATAAAAGTAATAGCGCGGAATGGGATTACTGTTTGGCCTATCGGCGTTCCGGCGATTGATAGCTTCGGTAAAGATGTCCGCGTACGTCCGGCGACCCGCTACGTTGAACTTGATTTTGTTGCCAACGGGGCCGGTTACATTCAACCGTGACGCAATCAAGCCAATGCCTCCACCGATGTGCAGACTGCTATCTTTGGGAACCATCGACGTCACATCCACTACCGACGACAGCCGCCCGCTGTACTCGGCCGGGAAGCCAGCCTTGTAGAGCGATACGTTCTTGACGGCGTCAATGTTGAACGTACTGAAAAAACCGAACATGTGGCTGGGGTTATAGACCGTTGTGCCATCGTATTGGAATAGGTTCTGATCGGTACTGCCGCCCCGAACGCTGATGCCGCTGGTGCCCTCGCCCGTCGACTTCACACCTGGCTTCAGTTGAAGCACCTTAATCAAGTCAACCTCACCAAACACCACTGGCAACGACAAGGCCGTTTTTCGGTCCACAACATCTACGCTCGTCTGCGTCGACATGACCTTATCCTGGTTGCTTTGGCCCGTTACAACTACTTCATTCAGCTGGTTGTCGGTGGGGCGTAATTGTACGTCGATTAGCTCGTTCCGGATGATAGTGAGTGGGATTCGTTGGGTTGAATAGCCCAGGTGCGAAACAAGCAGCGTTAATTTATCCGCTGGCAGAATCAGCATAAATCGACCGTCGACATTCGTTCGTGCACCCTTTCCTGCTCGTTCCAGCATGGTTACGGTAGCTCCGGTTAAGCTTCGTCCGGTAGATGCGTCGGTAACTTTTCCGGTTACGATTCGGTAGTGTTGGGCCTGCACAGTGCCCAGCGTCAGTAGAAAGAGAAGAACGGTTTTCATAGGTAGATTGATCTGATGAGGCATGAGTTATCCTGAGCAGCGCGTTTTTGACGCCTGCGGGTTACGTTTCACGAAATCGGTGATGGATTGTCTAGCCGTCTAACCAGGCTTTAAAAGCCGGGGCCTTTTCGCGGCTGACGAGCACTTCCTGGGCGGTTTCGGGCCGGAGTTCGACCTTTAGTTTGCCGTTGAAATACGTGTGGATTTTCTGAATGGCCGTCAGCTGGGCGATAAACTGCCGGTTGAGTCGGAAGAAATGAAGCGGATCGACCAGCGTTTCCAACTCTTCTAGGGTATAATCGACCAGGTACTGCCGTCCGTCGCGACCCACTAAGCAGGACAATTCATTAGCCGTGTAGAAATAGGCAACTTGGTCCTGCGAAATAGGAATTAACTGCTCACCGTTTTTAACCAGAAAGCGGGTTTTGTGCGTCCGGCGCGTCATCTCTAAGCTGTCGAGTAAAGACTCAACTTTCTTCGCGTACGCCTGGGGCGAAAAGTCCTGCTTCAGCTCCTGGTACTTCCTGATCGCGTCGGCCAGCTCCGGCAACTTGATAGGTTTCAGCAGGTAATCGATGCTTTTGACCCGAAACGCCTTGATCGCATATTCATCGTACGACGTGGTGAAAATAATGGGGCTGTGCGCCGGAAATGACTCAAATATCTGGAAGCTCAGGCCGTCGGAGAGTTGAATATCCGAAAAGATGAGATCGACCGGCTGGCCGGTTTTGAACCACTGTTTCGCCGACTCCACGCTTTCTAAAACCCCGGCAATCTCCACCCGCGGGTCCAGCTTACGAATCAGCTTTTCGAGTCGTTCAGCCGCCGGATATTCGTCTTCAATGATGAGTGCTTTCATGGTGTTTTAAAGGGTGAAAGAGTGAATGAGCGAATTGCCGTTTTGTAAATTATCATCAGCATTTACTTTGAGGCTACCACCTTATTTTCTAATTCAATCTCTCGCTCATTCATTCTTTCACTAATTGAGAAGGAGTGGAATCTTTACGGTGAACAGCCCGCCATTTTGAATGATCTCGACCTGTCGATCGGTTAGCAGACTGTAACGATTGATGATGTTCTGCAAGCCCACCCGGGTCGACTTTTCCAGAATAGTCTTTTCCTGAATGTTATTCTCAATCACCAAGTACTGATTCCCCTCCTGTTGAATCTTGATTTTCAATGGGCTCTCTTTCGAGACGACGTTGTGCTTGATGGCGTTTTCAATCAGCATTTGCAGGCTCAATGGCGTTACGTACTGGCGATAGGCCTCCGCCGACAGGTTCTTTTCAACTTGTAGGTTCTCCCGAAACCGAATTTTGTTCAGATACACATACGCGTCCAGGAACGTAATCTCTTCTTCTAATGGCACCGTGTTCTTGCTGCGACTGACGAGTACGTAGCGATAAACGTCCGACAGCCGTTCGAGGTACTGCTGCGCATTCACGTTTTCGTCGTCAATCAGAGCTGCCAGTGTATTGAGACTGTTGAACAGAAAATGCGGGTCGAGCTGATTCTTGAGTACTTCCAGTTGCGACTGCACACTCTCGCGGGCCAGGGCTTCGGTCTTGCGGACATTATTTTTCCAGGCCTCAAAAAAGTAAACCGCTTCATAGACCAGATACACTAGTATTGTCGGAATCAAACTGGTCCGAAATCCGGTGAAGGGGTCAATCGATTTACCGAAGATCGCTTTACAGACGACCTCATCCAGAAGCCAGGTGGCAACGAAGGTATAGCTTAATGCCAATGCCGCTTCGGCGAGCAGGCGCCTGGTTGTTTGGTTATACTTAGGAAATGTTCGACGCATAAAGATCATAATGAGTCGATTACCCTCCCACACCAGTACCGTCGTACACAGGCCTATGAACAAATGCATCCAGATAATCGAATCAAGATTGCGAAACTCGTTGGGATGTTGAAGGGCTGGTACCAGAAAACTCAGCAGAGGAATTCCGACCAGCCGCAACTTCTGGTCATTGAGCGTGTAGAGCGTGGCTTCTGTGGTATTCATGCGATAACTATCTCGTTGTGAGGGTTCTGAAAGATACTACTTTTTGTGCAGTCCGAAGGTGTAGCCTATTGTTACGTTAGCCAGCAAACCGTTCGTACCCGGAAATCCCTGTGGAGCTGCTTTGTAGGTTTCCGTCCGTTCGGTTAGCCGGTTCGTATACGTCAACTTATTGTTTTCCAACGAACTCCAGACGTTTGGCCAGTAGCGAACGCTGGGCATGACCAGAATACCCGCCAGGGCGTTGCTCTGCTTGCGGAATGGATAATAGCGGTAGTAGGCTCCCAAGCCGAGCGTCACGGTTTTGTATGAGGTAACCCGATTATCTACCGTCTGCGGCTGACCATTGTAGTAGACTTCATAGTAATGTAACTTCGGCTCAAAACGAATGTCGAACGTTGGTGTGATACGGTAGCCGATACCAATACCCAGTGTAGATGTCAGCTTCTCAGCCAGCTTCTGGTCCTGGGCTACCAACGATGCCGACTGACCCGATAGGTTGATGTTGAAGCCGTGCGAATAATCGAACACCAGGCGATTCGTGGTGTATTCGGCCTGGACGTTGAAGCCGCCGAGCAGCAGTTGACTAACCCCGCCACCTAACGTAAAGCGATTAGAATACGGAAATTGAGCCGGACGAACCGGTTGATCCTGGGCCGATACCGAGGGGCCAAAGCTAAGAACGGCTACAAAAGAAAAGAGGCTGAGCGTTAACGTTTTCATGATTATGGTTTGTCTATGATTTATGTTCTTCATGAATCAAAATTGATGAAGCAATACAGTTCCTGAAAGTCGTTTAGGGGTCAAGCGTCGGAAGGCCAGGGGCGAAGCGTTTCGGACTAAGGGGTGAACCGATCGAGTCACTTTGCCCGGATTTAAAAAGTAAGGCCCACCAGAAAATTAAGTGCGCCAAATCGCCACTGATCGTCGCCAATTCCGTTGACTTCAACTCGAGTACTGTACGCCTGATAAAGGACAGACAAGTCGATGGCTTTGTCCTTGTTTTTAAAAGGCGTTAGCGAATACCCAGCGCCAAAGCTGCCGCTGGTGCCAATACCAAACTGATGAAAGAAATTTTGCTGCCCTGCTTCGTTCAGGTAGCGATTCTTGGTGAATACTGCTCCCATTCCGGCTTCGCCCTTTAGGTAAAGATTGTTACTCGTAAAAGGATAGTACTTAGCCGCCAGACCCGCCGATAAGAAGTTGAAGAAGTATCCTTCTGCGTAGCCGCCATTGTCGGGTTCCGAGCCAGTCTGAGCGCTACGAATCATGCCGCCTAACATAAGTCCTTTTACCGCCCGAACGGGTTTATAGAAACCCAGGGAAATGTTGAACCCTTGCTGAGTGCCGTATTTACCTACATTCGCCCGGTTGCCTGCTGAGTTCTGGAAATAGCTTTGCCCATTTGTCCGTAAGTCGCTGGATCGGAGTAGCTCGTTCCCCTTACCGAAGTTTGGCAACACGAGCCCAGTCGCTACTTCAACCTGGGTTTGTTGAGAGAGTGAATTTTGTGCAAAGGCACACAGCCCATTGACGCTGATGAAGATTGTGGTGATTAACGTTTTCATAGCTTGTCGTTAGTTGATTGACAAGCCAAAGCTGGTAAACCCCTGGCCTCCGAGAAATCGGAACTGGGGTCAAGCGTCGAAAGGCAAGGGCGAAGTGTTTTTACAAAAGGGGCAAGTGAAACTGAGCCATTTGTAACGTATTGATATCAATACACAAATCAAAAAGCCGCGTCCTACTTAAATAGGCGCGGCTTTTGTTAATCTTACAGCCTTAAGTAGTTGTGTCTGCCGAATAGCAAGCGTAAGAACTCTACTAGGTCACCCCGCCCAATTTTCGCGGTCGAGGCTGCGGTATTGGATGGCTTCGGCCAGGTGTTCAATGCGGATTTCTTCGCTCCCGGCCAAGTCGGCAATGGTGCGCGATACTTTCAGGATACGGTCATACGCACGTGCCGAAAGGCCCAGCCGTTCCATAGCTGTTTTTAGTAACGCCCGACCGGCATCGCCAATTTGGCAAACCTCTTTCACCATCTGCGACGGCATCATAGCGTTGGAATAAATACCTGGCTGATCAGCGAAACGAGCGGTCTGAATCTCCCGCGCCCGAATGACCCGTTCGCGAATCGATTCGCTGGTTTCGGCCGGGCGATTGGCCGTCATCTGGTCGAAGGAAACGGGCGTTACTTCAACGTGCAGATCGATCCGGTCGAGGAGAGGACCACTGATTTTGGCTAAATACCGCTGCACTACGCCCGGCCCACAGACGCATTCCTTTTCGGGGTGATTGTAATAACCACAGGGACAGGGGTTCATGCTGGCGATGAGCATAAAACTGGCCGGGAACTCTACGGCCCATTTCGCCCGCGAAATGCTCACTTTCCGATCTTCGAGCGGTTGGCGCATCACTTCCAGCGCCGACCGTTTAAACTCCGGTAATTCGTCCAGAAACAAGACGCCGTTGTGGGCCAACGAAATTTCACCTGGCTGTGGGAAGCTACCGCCACCGACTAACGCAGCGTCTGAAATTGTGTGGTGCGGAGCCCGGTAGGGTCGTGTTGCAATCAGGTTAGCGCGAGTCCCGAGTTTACCGGCAACCGAATGAATTTTAGTTGTCTCCAGCGCTTCCTGCAACGTCAATGGCGGCAAAATACTGGGCAGACGCTTCGCCAGCATAGTTTTTCCCGCACCCGGTGGGCCAATCATGATGACATTATGTCCTCCCGCCGCTGCAATCTCCATGGCCCGCTTGATGTTTTCCTGACCCTGAACGTGCGAAAAGTCAGCGTCGTAGGCGTTAACCTGACTCATGAATAGATCGCGGGTATCGGTGGTCAACGGGGCAATGTCTTTTTTACCCTCGAAGAATTCGACGGCGTCCTGCATAGTCGCTACGCCAATGACATCTAAATTGTTAACGATAGCGGCTTCCTGAGCGTTTTCAAGGGGGAGTATAAACCCTTTGTAGCCACGTTTTCTGGCTTCGATAGCAATCGGTAGTACACCTTTAATTGGGCGTAACGTACCATCGAGGGCTAGTTCACCCATGATGACGTAATCCTCCAGGCTGCGCTGCGTTGTGATTTGCTCAGATGCCTGCAACACGCAAAGCGCAATGGGCAAGTCGTAAGATGAACCCTCTTTGCGAATGTCGGCAGGTGCGAGGTTGACCACTACTTTCTGGCGGGGCATCCGGTAGCCGAAGAATTTTAATGAGGCTTCAACGCGTTGTTCGCTTTCTTTGACGGCACTGTCGGGCAAGCCAACCAGATGAAAATGTAAGCCTTGGGCGACAACTACTTCAATGGTAATGATACTGGCATTGACGCCATAAACGGCCGCGCCGAAAGTTTTGGCTAACATGTTAGGTTACGGTATAAAGGCAATGGGTATCAAAACTACGGATTGAGTAAGCGATAAAAAAGAGCTATCGGCTTTTTTCGTGAAAGCTTGGATGGGTAAAAAGCTACAAACTGTCAGGCGAGTGAGATTCTATCAAACACAAATGACCTAAGCGGTATTATATTATTACGTTGATGTTTGAAACTAGTTCATACCATACATGAATGCGCCAATAAACGGTCAATTTGCTTTGCAGTGTGTAAGTGGCCCCGATAAAGGCCAGTCTGTCGTGCTACTTCCTCAGGCACGTCTCACCCTCGGACGTAGCCCTATCGCCAGTGTACCGCTGACCGATCCAGAAGCGGCTGATATGCATCTTCTGCTCCTGTTCGACGGGCAACGGGTACATTTTCATACCATCGGTTCACACCTGGTTGAGTTGAACGGTATCTCCACAACTATGGGCGAGTTAAACCAGTCGGGTGATTTGCGCGTCGGAACTTCGCATTGGCGGCTCGCCCATGTTATGGCCGATGACGAACCAGGCAGTCCGTTTGAAGGGTTTGATTTTTCTGGTTCGTTTAACCGGATCTCTTCACTCACTGGAGTCGATGCGCTGGATAGTGATTTTAGTTTGAAAACGATCTTTGCTAAAGTAGGCGAACAACGATCTGATGAAGACATTGAAAGCGCTTTCACCGTCGGTACTCGTCAAACAACGCCCGCGGTTGGGACAATCGCTTCGCACTGGCCCCAACCGTGGCTGTTTCTACGCTTCGGCGGCAGTGCTTTGTTTCTTTTTTTTGGTTTGTACATAGCCGTAATGCAATTCCAGAATGAACTGCTCATTCCGGGACTGCTGTTTGTCGGGTCGTTTGCAGTGCCGTTTGCCAGTCTTATTTTTTTCTGGGAGATGAACGCTCCACAGAACGTATCGTTGTATCAGGCTATCAAACTACTGTTCACTGGGGGCTTGGTATCGGTCCTGATCTCCTTGTTCTTCTTCAGTAATACCGCTTTCCTGGGAACGTTCCTGGGCGCATCGAGTGCGGGAATTGTTGAAGAATCGGGAAAGTTACTGGCCGTTATTTTGCTGATGCGTACCAAAAATCAATACCACTGGATATTAAACGGCCTGCTGTTCGGAGCCGCTGTCGGAACGGGGTTTGCCGCCTTCGAGTCGGCTGGCTATGCATTCGTTGTTCTGTTGCAGGGCGGCTTTGGTCCGGCTTTGAGTACCATTTTTCTGCGAGGGGTACTATCTCCGTTTAGCCATGTGGTCTGGACGGCCATTACGGCGGCTGCGGTCTGGCGCGTGAAAGGTCAGCAACCGTTCGATTGGGAAATGCTCAGAGATAAGGGCTTCATACGGACGTTTGTGGCTGTGATGCTCTTACACATGCTCTGGAATTCTCCCTTCGAAATTCCAATTATCCCCTACATCTGGTTCCTGCCGACCAAACAGATTCTACTGGGCACTATAGCCTGGGTAATGGCGCTGGGTATTATACAAAGCGGTCTGAAACAGATTAAGAAAGCACAGCAGGCCGTTTTGCAGCCGAGAGCAACGGTATAATTCAAAGGTGAACGTCTGCGGATTACATTGTAAGCAGACGTTCACTATAAGAAATTAAATCTTCTCCGCAATACGCAGTTTTGCACTCCGGGCACGCGGATTTCTGGCAGTCTCGTCGGGCGTGGCCTCAATGGGTTTGCGCGTTACGGCCTGCAATGGCTTTATCTCGTTGCCAAACAAGTCTTTTTCCACTTCTCCGTGGAATTTACCTTTGTTAATGAAGTTTTTTACCAGCCGATCCTCCAGTGAATGATACGACATAATCACTAGCCGCCCTCCTGGTTTTAATACATCTGGCACCTGCTCCAGAAACTCTTCCAGCGCCTGTAACTCTTCATTCACTTCAATTCGCAAGGCCTGAAATACCTGCGCAAAATATTTATTTTCCTTACCGCGTGGCGCGTAACGCTGCAAGGCCGCTTTCAGGTCATTCACCGTTTTCAAAGGGCGATTCGACCGGGCTGATACAACAGCAGCCGCTGCTGTTTTGGCGTTAGTTATCTCGCCATACATCCCCAAAATTCGGTGGAGGTCCGCTTCGCTGTATTCGTTGACAACCTGCCGGGCAGTACGGTCAGCCTGCTGATTCATGCGCATGTCGAGGTCAGCGTCAAAACGGGTCGAGAAACCCCGTTCGGGCGTATCAATCTGGTGCGATGAGATGCCCAAATCGGCCAGAATACCATCAACCTGATCTGTTTTATAGAGCCGCAGATAGCGTTTGAGGTTACGAAAGTTTGAGGCAACAAATGTTAGTCGCGAATCGGCCAGCGCCTGGGCATTAGCGCGGGCATCGGCGTCCTGGTCGAAGCCGAACAGACGGCCGCCATCTAACTGACGCAAAATTTCGCGGCTGTGCCCCCCTCCGCCAAATGTAACGTCAACGTAAGTGCCGCCAGGTTGTATATTCAGGCCATCGATACAAGCCTGTAGTAAAACGGGTTCGTGGTATTGACTCATTTAGAAACTAACCTACTTTAGTGGTCGTTGTTGTTTTGTCATGAAAAAGCTTATTCCTGTCGCGGCCATCGTGCTGCTTTCTCTACCAACTGCCTGCTCAGGTCAGCCAGCTACCGTTAAGCCAGGCACGTATCGCGCTGTTTTAAAAACCAAAGGCGGTGAACTGCCCTTCGGCTTAGATATTCAGCCAGCGGCTGGCGATGCCAAAGCCTACACGGTATTTGCCCTGAACGGTAGCGAACGGCTCAAAATGGACCCCGCCACTGTACAAGATGATTCGCTACGCATTCCAATGGCTTTGTTTGAATCGGAATTGGTTGCAAAGATAGACGGTAATACGCTCCGGGGCGTATGGCGTCGCCGTCGGGCGGCCCAGCAATACCAGACGTTGCCGTTTGAAGCCCAGCATGGCGTGAATTACCGATTCACAGCTGATACAAAAGCGCCCAACGGGAATTTGACCGGCAAATGGGCTACGAATTTCGGAAGTAAAACCGGGCGCGTCGACACTGTTGATGCGGTTGGCGTGTTTGAACAAAAAGGCAACCGATTGGCCGGAACATTCCTAACGCCAACTGGCGATTACCGGTATCTGGATGGTAATGTAGTTGGCGATAGTCTGTTTTTGTCCTGCTTCGACGGGTCGCACTTGTTTCTATTCAAGGCCAGACACGACCCAGCTACCAAGATGCTTACGGGAGGTTTCTGGTCGGGCGTTTCGGGCTATGAGTCCTGGGTCGCCCGTTTCGACCCTAAAGCTGAATTGCCTGATCCGGCCAAGCTTACGTACCTGAAGCCTGGTTCTAAAACACTGAATGTCTCGTTCCCTGAGCCAAACGGTAAGACCGTTTCATTAACTGATCCACGCTTCAAAAATAAGGTAACGGTCGTGCAAATTCTGGGTTCATGGTGCCCCAACTGCATGGACGAAACCAACTTTTTAAGTCCGTGGTACAAGCGTAACAAACAGCGGGGCGTCGAAGTTTTAGGCCTGGCCTTCGAGCGGTCGCCAGACATGGCCGTGTCAGGGCCTAAAATTGATCGGATGAAGCAGCGCTTTCAGATCGACTACCCCGTTGTGTTGGCTGGCACCAACGACAAAGCGCAGGCATCGAAAGCCCTACCAGACCTAAACGCAGTTGTTGCATTCCCGACGACCATCTTCATCGACAAAAAAGGGCAGGTACGGCACATCCACACCGGTTTCTCCGGTCCCGGCACAGGCAAATATTACGACCAGTACGTTGATGAGTTCAATCGTCTGATTGATAAGCTGCTGGCGGAGTAAGTCTGAACCTGAATTTAGCAGATTTTTGGATTTACTGGATCTTGCTTTCTATTGGCGTTTTGTTTGCAAAATCTGTTTAATCCATAAATCAGTTAAATCCAGGTTCAGATATTATGCATGCATACTATTTTCTAAAAAAATAGTAGATTTACGTCCTGCAATTGGACAGGACGACACCTACTATGAAAAAGGAAAAAACCGTAGACTTTCATATAAAGTGGGGCTGGCATGCCATTTCGCGCATGTACAACGCCTACGCGGCCCGCTTCGACATCACGATGGCGATCGGCTATGTGCTGCTCAATATCGATCTCGAAGAGGGTACACCCGCCACTAAAATCGGCCCGTTGCTCGGTATGGAGCCCCGTTCGCTAGTTCGGATGTTAAAGAGTCTTGAAGAGCGTGGCCTGATTCGGCGCGAAGTGGATGGTAGCGATAAGCGGTTTGTCCGGATTTACCTTACCGATACTGGTAAAGAGAAGCGGGAAATGGCTCGGGAAGGTGTTATTCAGTTCAATAACATGATCCGTGAGAAGATTCCACTCGATAAGCTGGTCGTCTTTTTTGAGGTTATGAAAGACATTAACAAGCTCGTCGAAGAAGAGAATGCCAAGATCAAAACCACTGAAATTGAAGAGCTACCATTGGATTAAATTACTGTCGACATGCCAGCCACTGTTAGTAATATAGCTCAGGATCGCCTGAAGGCTTTTACAAGGTTGATGAGTCTGGCCTCAAAACTTTACCACGCTAATCCTGGGAACCCTGCTAAAAACATGAATATCGCTGATGACGATGTACGACTTCTTCTTGAAAGCCTCAATCGGTACAGTGTTCAGTTTTTACTGGTGGGCGGTATGGCTGGTGTCATCCACGGTCATGTACGAACAACGCAGGACATGGATCTGTGGATCAAATCGGATGAGCAGAATAAACATAACCTTATCCTAGCGCTGAAAGAGAACGAAGTCGCTGGTGCTGATTATTTGAAAGATGTCCCACTGATTTTTGGCTGGTCGTCGGTTTCGGTTGGTAAGTATGGTTTTACGCTCGACATGGGTTATAATCTTAAAGCGTTTCGTGACGTAGACTTTGACGTCTGTTACAAACGAGCCATAGAGGTAACCTTTGATGGCGTAACATTTAAAGTGATTCAACTCAATGATTTGATCACCGAAAAACTGGCCACGGGGCGACCTAAAGATATTCTGGATATAGAAGAATTAAATAAGATCAAAAGCGAAAGAGGCCTGAACGACGCGGATTAGTATTAATCCGCGTCGTTCAGCCTTTTAATTTTTACTTTACTCATGGAAGCAACCCTGGAAAAACCCAAAACACAGACTAAAAATCGGACCATTCGGCGCGTAGCTGTATTAGGCTCGGGTATTATGGGCTCGCGTATTGCCGCTCACTTTGCTAACATTGGTGCCGATGTTCTGTTGCTGGACATCGTTCCAAAAGAACCCAATGCAGCCGAGCAGGCCAAGGGCTTAACTACCGATAGCCCCGTTGTACGCAATCGTATCGTTAACGACGCCTTCCAGACGATGCTGAAGGCTAGTCCGGCATCGCTCTACAGCCCTAAGTTTAGCGAGCGGATCAAGCTGGGCAATTTTGATGACAACTTGAAAGAGATTGCAACCTATGATTGGGTTATTGAGGTCGTCGTTGAGCGGCTTGATGTGAAGCGGTCGGTTTATGAGCGCGTTGAGCAATTCCGTAAGCCTGGCACATTGATTACGTCGAACACTTCGGGCATTCCCATGCACCTGCTAACCGAGGGTAGGAGTGAAGACTTCCGACGTCATTTCTGCGGTACACACTTCTTCAACCCACCGCGCTATCTACGGCTGCTCGAAATCATCCCCGGGCCCGATACTGACCCAGCCGTGATTGATTTTCTGATGAACTACGGCGATTTATACCTTGGTAAAACGACCGTATTGTGTAAAGATACGCCTGGCTTTATTGCGAACCGGTTGGGTATTCAGTCGCTGATTCAGACGATCCGGGTCGCTGAAGAAATGGGCCTGACCGTCGAAGAGGTAGATAAGCTGACTGGCCCGGTGGTGGGTCGGCCAAAATCAGGTACGTTTCGGTTGTCGGACGTGGTCGGTTTAGATACGACCGTTAACGTGGCCAGCAATCTCGTCAAGATGGAACACGACGAGTCGCGGGCGTCGTTTGAGTTGCCTGCGTCGGTGCAGAAGCTGATGGAGAACAAATGGCTCGGCGATAAAACGGGTCAGGGCTATTATAAGAAAACAAAGGACTCAACCGGTCAGACGCAGATTCTGGCGCTGGATTTAAAAACGTTTGAGTACAAACCTTCGCAAAAGGTCAAATTTGCGACGCTGGAAAGTACAAAAGCGATTGACAACCTGAAAAAGCGCTTCCCGGTGCTGCTGGCTGGTCAGGATAAGGCGGGTGAGTTTTACCGCCAAACGTTCGCTGATGGCTTTCAATACGCTACGCACCGTATCCCCGAAATTTCGGATGAGCTATATCGGATCGATGCGGCCATTACGGCTGGCTTCGGCTGGCAACTGGGTTTGTTTGAGACCTGGGACGCCATCGGCGTTCGCAAAGGCGTTGAAATCATTGAAGCGCAGGGTAAAAAACCTG
This sequence comes from Spirosoma soli, assembly GCF_042684525.1. Lineage (NCBI taxonomy): Bacteria > Pseudomonadati > Bacteroidota > Cytophagia > Cytophagales > Cytophagaceae > Spirosoma > Spirosoma soli. The sequence continues at coordinate 104,515 of NZ_JBHULN010000007.1, forward strand.
CCCAGTGGGTCTATGACATGCTCGACGCTGGTTTTGACCAATTCTACAAGGTTGAGAGTGGCAAACGGAAGTATTATGATATTCCGACCAAGAGCTACCAGGTAATTCCGGGTACGGAAGCGTTCACGATTCTGGAGAACCTCAGCAACAACATCGTTTGGAAAAACGCCGGAGCCAATATCGTTGACTTGGGCGACGGCATCCTGAACGTAGAGTTCCGCAGCAAGATGAACACCTTCGGCCAAGAGGTGTCGGAAGCGTTGATGAAAGGTATTTCGTTGGCGGAAAAAGACTTCCGTGGTTTGGTGGTGGGTAACGATTCAACCGAAGCGTTTTCGGCGGGTGCTAACCTAGGTACGTTATTTATGTACGCCGTTGAGCAGGAATTTGATGAGGTTAATCTCATGATTGCCCAGTTCCAGAAGCTCATTACTCGCCTGCGTTACTCCTCAATTCCGGTGGTGGTAGCTCCCCATACACTCACGTTGGGTGGCGGTTGCGAGGCCGTATTACACTCCGACCGGGCCGTGGCTCATGCGGAAAGTTACATTGGTTTGGTTGAGGTTGGTGTTGGTCTGATTCCGGCTGGTGGTGGCACGAAGGAAATGGCCGCCCGGGCGTCGGATCTGTACCAGACGGGTGATCCGGAACTGAACATTCTGCAAAACATCTTTATGAACGTGGCTACGGCGAAGGTATCAACGTCGGCGCAGGAAGCCCGCGAGATGAATTACCTGCGTTCGACCGACCAGATTGTACTTAATCGCAGTCGTCTGCTGGCCGAAGCCAAACAAGCGGCTATCGAACTGGCCGAAGATGGCTACACGCAGCCAAAACCACGTAAAGACATCAAAGTACAGGGTAAAACCGGTATTGCGTTGTTCAAAGCGGGCCTGACTGCTATGCGTATGGGGCGTTACATTTCAGACCACGACATGAAGATTGCTGATAAACTGGCGTATGTTATCTGTGGCGGAGACCTGAGCGCTCCTCAAATGGTATCTGAGCAATACCTACTCGATCTGGAGCGCGAAGCTTTCCTATCACTCACTGGTGAGAAGAAAACGCTGGAGCGTATTCAGAGCTTGCTGACAGGTGGTAAGCCTTTGCGGAATTAGGGTATATTCGGGCATCGGAGAGTTAAATTCCGATGCCCACAATTTTCTAGTCTAGACGATTCGCTCTTTAATTGCTATGAGAGCTATCCGTATTCACACTCAAATAGATCAAAATCACGAACTGGTATTGTGCAATCTGCCTTTATCTAAGGGAAAAAACCTGGAAGTGATTATTATAGAGGAAGAAGCTGATGTTAAGCTTAATCTTAACGATCGATTTCCACTGCGCGGGAAACCCATTCGTTTTGATAATCCGTTCGGCTCTGCAACCGACGTATCAGACTGGGACGCAACTCTATGATTTGACTAGATACCCACATATGGATATGGTGGATTAATGAGCCGGATAGATTAACGGCTACAACGCTTTGTTATTTAGACAATTTTAACCCGCCAGATATTTGTGTAAGCAATATATCATGTTGGGAGGTGGCCAAATTAGTAGAAAAAGGTCGGTTAGAATTGGCTGAGGATTTAGCCAACTAGTTTGAAAAAGGCTATAGACAATTCAGGTATTACATTAATTAATCTTGAACGAGAGATTATTATGGACTCTTGCAATCTGCCGGGTACTTTTCACAGTGATCCGGCAGATCAGCTGATTGGAGCTACAGCACGGATCAAAAATATGAGTTTGGTAACTGCTGACGGTAAAATCTTAAAGTACGAGCATGTTTCTCTATACACGGAGTGAGTCTTAGATAGAGTTATCAAATAAGGCAGTATACAGCAAAAGCGGCAGGGTGGCCGCTTTTGCTGTGTCTAAATCTTTTCAACCTTCTCTGTCCGGCTTTCTCGTCTGGCATTCAAATAGCCACGAATGACTGTAAAAGTGGTGACACTTAAGAAGAAAATAATGATCCAGTGGACGTAGTTGATGATCCACGGAAAACGCTCACCAAAATAGAAGCCTCCACCTACCAAAGAAATTACCCAGATAGCCCCTCCTAATACATTGTAAAGCATGAAGAAACGGAAGGGCATGTGAATCAGACCGGCCAGAATCGGCGCAAAGGTGCGAACAATGGGCAAGAACCTTGAGATGATCAACGCGCCGTTGCCGTAGCGGATGAAGGCCTCCCGCGTGTTATCAATGTACTTCTGCTTGAAAAACAGAGAATCGGGCCGGTTCTTGATGCGTGCGCCAAAGTAGTAGCCCGTTACGTATCCGGTCAGCGAACCCAGCACAGCCGCTCCGAAAATACAGCTCAATAGCAACCAGAGGGGCACATTGAGCAGTTTCGTACCGGCAAATACGCCAGATAAAAACAGCAGATAATCACCCGGCAGAAAGAAGCCGAAGAAAATGCCGTTTTCGACAAAGATGATGAGCGTAATCAGCACCAGTCCGCCCGTGCGAATGATCTCTTCTGAGTTAAGCAGGTACTGAAAAAAGTCGATGATCTGGTTCATAGTTCAAAGAGCGAAAGCATGAAAGAGTGAAAGAGTGGAGTCTAACCAACATCTTTCGCTCTTTCGCTCTCTCACTCATTCACTCTTTAAATATACTCCGCCAACTCGAGCCAGCGGTCAGATTTTTGGGCGATGGCCTGGTCAATTTCCTCAATCTCCCTTGCCCAACTGGTTAATTGCTCATGATGACCTCCTCCATTGAGCAGACCCACAACTTCAGCTTTTCGTTGCTCCAACGACTCGATTTCTTTTTCGAGCGTTTCGTACTCACGAATCTCCTTGAACGACAGTTTCTTTTTCGTTGAGCCGTTCGCCGAGCCATTGGCTGTCGCCGAAGAAACCACCGGCGCTGGCGTTTGGTTCTTAGTTTCTGTCGTTGCGGGTTTATCATTTTGTGAACTGCTCTTCGGCTGACTATCCCGCCACTCGCGGTAATCGGTGTAGTTTCCGGGATAATCACGAACTTTGCCCTGGCCTTCCATCACAAAAACGTGCTCAACGAGCCGGTCCATAAAATAGCGGTCGTGGGTCACGATCAGAACACAGCCCGAAAAGTTGAGCAAAAAATCTTCCAGTACGTTAAGTGTCGTGATGTCGAGATCGTTCGTCGGCTCGTCGAGAATCAGGAAATTTGGGTTCTGCACCAGCACAAGTAGCAACTGCAAGCGTCGTTTTTCGCCACCGCTCAGCTTTGACACATAGTCGTACTGTTTCTGCCGGTTGAACAGAAACCGACTTAGCAACTGACTCGCCGTGACCGTATCGCCGTTGGCAAGTTTCATCACTTCGGCTACGTCCTGCACTACGTCAATCACCCGCTGATTCTCGGGCATATCCAGTTCGCTCTGGGTATAATAACCAAACTTGACCGTACCACCCGTTGAAATTTTGCCTGAGTCGGGGCGGATTAAGCCCGTCAGCATGTTCATTAGGGTGGTTTTGCCCATCCCATTTTTACCAATCAAGCCAACCCGGTCGAAGCGTTTGAAGGTGTACGTAAAATGGTCGAGCAGAACCTTATCGCCGAAGCGTTTGCTGAGGTTTTCGACTTCCAATATTTTAGTGCCAAGCCGGGCAGTTCGCAAATTCAGGTCAAGCTCGCCATCGTTCCGTTTGCCACTGGTTTTTTCCTTCAAATCTTCAAACGCGTCAATCCGATATTGGGCTTTGGTGCCCCGTGCCTTGGGTTGCCGACGCATCCACTCCAATTCGCGTCGAAACGTATTTCGGTCTTTGGCCAACTCCGAAGCTGCCGCCGTTTCGCGTTCGTCTTTCTTTTCCAGAAAATAAGCGTAGTTGCCTTTGTACGTGTAAAGCTGACCATTATCCAGCTCAGCAATCTGATTACAAACGCGATCCAGGAAATAACGGTCGTGCGAAACCATCAGCAGCGTTCCGTTATTCGTATTCAGGAAGTTTTCCAGGTACTCAATAGCCTCCAGATCGAGGTGGTTGGTTGGCTCGTCCAGAATGAGTAGGTCTGGATTCTGGATTAATACCCGCGCCAGGGCTACCCGTTTACGTTGCCCACCCGAGAGTGATCCAACTCGTTGCTCAACGTCCTGAATACCCAACTCGCCCAGGATTTGGCGAATTTGGGCTTCATAATCCCACGCTTCAAGCTTTTCCATGTCCGACATGGCTCGCTCCAAAGCTGCATGGTCGTCATGCGCCAGGGCATGTTCATAAGCACGCACGGCATCGAGTTGGGCACTTTCACCCGCCAGCACCACTTCCATGACAGTCAGCGCATCGTTGAGGTCGGGTTGCTGATCCAGGTATCCAATGCTAATGTCTTTGCGATGACTGACAATTCCCGAGTCGGGTGGCATGGCACCCGCTAGAATTGACAATAATGTTGTTTTTCCGGAGCCATTCGCCCCGACAATAGCAACTTTATCACCCCGATTGACCCCAAAGGTGAGGTTGCGGAACAGGATGCGGTCACCGTATGATTTAGTTAAGTTTTCGGCTGATAAGTAATTCATAATGTGTAGTCACTCGTGGCGCTAGCTGGCCAAATGACTAATTCTTTCATTTTTTACAAAGGTACAACAAAGGAGATCGTTCGTACTTTTACCTTTTAAGAGAAACTGATCCTTTTCTTATACAACCAGAAATGCATTTGAAACGTCTCTTGTCAGCTATTGCATTAACAACCACTTGCACAGTTGTCTCGCTGGCTCAAACCACTACCGATTTTAAATCATATACTCAGGTCATTCCCGGCTCAAACCAGACTTATGCGATGGTGGCTATTCCGGGGGGGAAGTTTTTAATGGGCAGTACGCCTGACGAGAAAGGACATAAGCCCGACGAAAGCCCAAAACATGGTGTTACGATCGAGCCTTTTTACATGGGTAAGTACGAGGTGACCTGGGACCTTTACGACCTGTTCGCCTTTACGAACATGGAAAAAGAAATGGCTGCCAAGTACACCGAGTTAGATGCCAATCTGAGTAAGACCGATGCCACTACGCGACCCAGTCCACCTTACGTGGATATGTCGTTCGGCATGGGGCGGGCGGGTTATCCGGCCATCAACATGACCCAGTACGCTGCCATTAAGTTCTGCGCCTGGTTATACGCTAAAACGGGCGTGTTTTATCGCCTGCCCACCGAAGCCGAATGGGAGTATGCCTGTCGGGGCACCGGGCCCAACGCCACCATGGCTTACTCATTCGGTAACGACGTGAAAAAGCTAGGCGAATACGCCGTCTTTAACGGTAATAGTGATGGTGCTTACAAGAAAGTTGGCACAAAAAAGCCGAACTCATTTGGCCTGTACGATATGCATGGTAACGTAATGGAATGGACGCAAGACCAGTACATCGAAGATTACTACAAGCAAAAAGCCACTGGGAAGATCAAAGAACCGTATGCTCCTACTACTACGCTTTATCCGAACTCAGTGCGGGGTGGGTCGTGGGACGATGATCCAACTGTGTTGCGTTCGGCTGCCCGGACCCCCTCGGCACCTGCCTGGAAAGTGCTTGATCCACAAAGTCCCAAGTCAGATTGGTGGCTAACCTCCGCTTCATTTGTTGGTTTCCGGATTGTTCGTCCCGCCAAAACACCCAGCGAAGAAGTGATTAAGGCCTATTATGACATTCAACCCATTAAGGACTATTAAATTAAAGAGCGAAAGAGTGGTTCGTAATCGAAATAACTTCAATTCTTGCTCTCTCGCTCTCTCGCCCTTTGTTTATGCTTTATCTTCTCCTTGGTGCCAACTTGGGTAACCGGGCATTAACCCTGCGCAAGACTGTTAGCCTTATCAATGAACGTATTGGAGTTGTTACTCAACAGTCCGAATTATACGAAACGGCGCCGTGGGGCGTCACCGATCAGCCCGCGTTTTTGAATCAGGTACTAGTCGTAGAAACCACGCTTGGACCAGAAGCTGTGTTAGAGCAAACTAAAGCCATTGAACAGGAATTAGGCCGTGTTCGGCTGGAGAGGTGGGGGGCGCGGAAGATTGACATTGATCTGCTCTATTACGACCAACTCATTCTGCAAACGGATACACTAACGATCCCCCACCCGTATCTGCATCAGCGACGCTTTACACTCGTACCGCTGGCCGAAGTAGCGCCCAATTTTGTGCATCCAATCTTACAAAAAACAAACGCTGAACTGCTGGCCGAGTGTGATGACTTAAACGAAGTTGTGCCCTTTTCTCCTTATTGAAAAAATTGTTATCTGCATTAGCTCAGTAGCACACCTGCCGGAATCCCCAATTCTTTATGGAAAAACTTAGCCATTTCAAGCGTGAGTGGTTTGCGTCGGTTAAGTACGGCCGATACGTAGCTTTTACTGCCTAATTTGCCTACAAAGTCTTTATTTCTAAAACCTTTTTCCTCCATTTTAAGGCGAATAGCGTCAATGGGGTCTGGTGATGGAATGGGATAATGATCGTCTTCATACGCTTTAATAAGCAGTAAAGCTACCTGTAAAGTTTCTCCGTCTGGGCTATCCGGTGGTATTTTGCGGTCAAATTGCTCATCAATCCAGACCATCATTTCATCGTATTCTTGTTCTGTTTTAATTGGTTTGAGTCTCATGACTTTTGATATTGTATGGTTGTTACGTCGATCTTGTCATACTCAGCATGAGTACCGAACCATTTAACCTGGATAACCTTATAGTCAAATACCATACGTACAACTAGACGGTATTTATTGCCCATTATATTGAATACTGCCCGGTCGTCCCCGACAATACTCACTGAGCCGTAAACCATCTTTAGTTCATTAAAATTAGCAAACTCATGTCCTTCGATCTCTGCGTACCACTGCTTTAGCGCATTTGCTGCCGAAGGATAACGTTTGCAATAGTTAAGCAACGTACGCCTTGCTATAATGTTGAACATGAACCCATGATTCAGAGTTTACTTATAGTGAACAAAAGTAGATAGAATTTTTAATTTCTGAACAATATCGCCCCTCCACTGAAAACATAGTACCTTTGCCCTCAGTTTGTTGTCAAATTCTTAAAATCACCACCGATTATGTCTGCCACGCTCGAAACCGTGAGTCTGTTAGCCGACCGCATCAACGCGCTGGAGGAATCGTCCACACTGGCGATGACCAAAAAAGCTCGTGAATTAGCCGCCCAGGGCCACAAAGTAATCAGCCTGAGCGTTGGGGAGCCCGATTTCAAAACTCCTCAGCACATCTGCGAAGCTGCCAAAAAAGCGATTGACGATGGTTTTCATGGCTACTCGCCCGTTGCAGGTTACCCCGATTTGCGTAAAGCGATTGCTGATAAATTTAAGCGTGACAACAACATCGACTGGAAACCCGAAAATATAGTTGTCTCAACTGGTGCTAAGCACTCGTTGGCCAATGTCATTCAGGTGCTGATCAATCCGGGTGATGAGGTGATTATCTTCTCGCCTTACTGGGTTAGCTATTCCGAAATGGTCAAGCTGGCCGAAGGAAAGGCAGTTGTTGTGGATGGATCGTTTGAGAATAACTTTAAAGTAACGCCTGAGCAGTTTGAAGCCGCTATTACCGATCGGACGAAAATTGTAATGTACGCGTCGCCAAACAATCCAACGGGCTCAATCTATTCGGAGGCCGAACTTCGCGCCATTGCTGATGTAGTGGCCCGTCACGAAAACATTCATGTGCTGGCCGATGAAATTTATGAATATATCAATTTCACGCCGGAAGGTCATTTTAGTATCGGTTCAATTCCCGAGATTGCTGAGCGTGTGATTACCGTTAATGGCGTGGCAAAAGGATACGCGATGACCGGCTGGCGTATTGGCTACATCGGTGCCGCCAAGTGGATTGCTGAAGGCGTCGAGAAACTACAGGGACAGGTTACGTCTGGTACGAACTCAATTGCCCAGAAGGCAACGGTTGTGGCCCTGAATGGCCCCTTGGAGCCCTCGCTGGAGATGACCAGGGCGTATCAGCGTCGACGTGATTTAGTTGTTAAGCTTTTGAAAGAAGTACCGGGGTTTCGGACCAATGTGCCCGAAGGAGCCTTCTATGCTTTCCCCGATATCAGTTACTACTATGGTAAGTCGGACGGCACCACGACGATCAATAACTCAGACGATTTCGCGTCATGGTTGCTGAACACGGCCTACGTGTCTACCGTAGCTGGATCGGGTTTTGGGGCGCCAAATTGTTTGCGAATTTCTACTGCCGCATCAGACGAGTCGCTGGCCGAAGCCGTTCAGCGGATTAAAGACGCAGTAGCAACGCTGAAGTAATAAACCAATTGTAGTTCAAACGGGCGGGTCCGGTTATGATTCGTTAGCATCATTTCTAGCTAACGAATCATAACCGGACCCGCCCGTTTGACTTATAGCTACTTCCCACCGAATGGTACTACCAACTTCACGCTGACATTCCGTCCCATATTGAATACACCCCTTCGGCCGGTAGCCTCATTTACGCCAAAGTATTTTAACCGATTTTGGTGGCTTTGGTAGGCAGTATCGAACAAGTTTTGGACAGTCAGATACACCGAAAATAAAGTTCGACCTTTAGTGGATAGCATGTCACTGCCTGCTCCAAGGTTAATCAAGGTATAAGCGGGCGTTAGCGTTTCAGTGCCGTATGCTAATAGTGCCTGATTCTGCCGCCAGTTGTGTTCGATCTCCAGCAATGCATACAGATTTCGCCAGTGGCTACCCGCTTCGGCCTTCGTGAATTTAACCTGGCCAATGATACGCGGTGGTGGTAAAAAAGGCAGATATCGGGCTGAATCAGCTGTCTGCGAAAGGTTACGAGACCGAACGAGCGAATAGGAGGTTGTGAAATGAAACCATCGTGCCGACTGCGGGTTAATGCTTACCTGAGCTTCCCCACCAAACAAAACTGCATCACCTTGTGTGTAACGATATGTTAAGATTGGTCGGGATGGATCAACGATAGAGTCGCGGCCAAAGCGGTCGAGTACTTTTTCGGAATACGTGAAATTGCTAATCCGGTTCTGGAACAAGCTGGCCGTGATCGACACATCCGGTGATTCGTAGTTGATGCCCAAATCACTTTGCCAGGACGTTTCTGAGCGCAGGTCCGGACTGCCGATTTCGTAACGGAACGTACCGGCATGTTCGCCGTTGGCCGATAACTCAGCCGTAGCCGGTGCCCGGAAGCCACGGCCGAGATTCGCTTTTACAATCCATCGGCTCGACAAAGAATAAGTAATTCCGAAGCTGGCTGTCGGGTTTGAGTACGTCTTGTTAAGTCCGCCAAACCGGGTTTGGCCTCCAGTAATTGGTCTTTCGCTGAACACGCCACTACTATCGGCATACAATTTATTGATACGCATTTGCCGGACATCCATCCGTAAGCCACCATTGATGGTTAGGCGGTTGGTTTTCTTCTGGGCAAAGGCAAACAGGCCATTATCCCAGGAGCGATACCCCGGATAAAGAACCTCTAACCCTAAATTCTGATTGTACTGCCATAAACCATTACCACCTATGGTAAAATCCCAGCCGTTACGTCCGCCGAAGTAATATTTAAAGTCATAAAAGACATTCTGGAGAAAGAAATACAGCGCGGGCTGACCGGGGGTGAGCGTACTGGCGAACTCCTGCCGGCGGTTCTGGCTGTAGCTGACAATGGCTGATAAATTACCACCGCCCACTTTTGCAAACGTGTTCCACGAAGTTTTGAAGTGGTTAAGGTTTTGATAGTTGGCTGGTTCAATAGCACGACCGCGCAGTTCGGCGTCCGATACAGGTGCTAAGGCTTCAGAGTCGGCACTGACTCGGACCAGTTTTAAGAAACGGCCGCTTGGGTCACGCTCACCCGTCACAATATTAATATCCTGGTGCCAGTTGGAAACGTACAGCTGCGAGTATCCCCATTTACGAGTAATGCCTATAGTACCACTTATATCAAACTCACGGTACGCTGATCCGTAAACACGCCCGTCGTAGCGATTCTGGTAGTTTCCGGCCGTTTTAGTACTCACACGAACCCGTCCAAACAGACCTTTTTGCGTTGTGCCTTCCACAACACCCGACAGGCCAACCATGCCGTTATTACTCTGGTAATTTGTCAGTAATTGACCGCGCAACACGCCCGCTTCGGGTGGACGAGCCGAAATCAAGCTCATTACGCCCCCGAGTCCATCAGAACCATACAGTAAACTGCCTGAGCCTTTAATAATTTCATAGCGGTCAATAGAGTATTCGTCTACCTGAAGCGCGTGCTCTTCGCCCCATTGGTTATCTTCTTGCCGAACGCCATCATGCACCGTTATAACTCGGTTAAAGCCCAAACCTCGAATAACCGGCTTAGACAATCCGACTCCAGTTGTAATCTGCGACATGCCGGGCAGCTTGCCAACGGCATCAACCAGGTTTGTTGACGAGGTCTGAAGCCATTGAATTTTGTTGTAGGTCATGATCGGTACCGGACTGTCTTTAACGGTTGATCCCGTAGTCAGACCTGTTACGACGACTTCCTGAAGCTGGGCCGCTTCGGTTTCCAGAGCGAAGTTGGCACTTGTCTCACCATCGAGAACCCGAACGGTGCGCGTTTGGGTCTTATAACTCAGTAAACGCACCTCCACTTTGTGTGAACCAGCCGAAACATCGGGAATACGATAGTGCCCTAGTGTGTCGGTTAAAGCACCTTTTTGCAGGTCAACCAGGTAAATAGTAGCGCCAACTAGTGGTTCGTTAGTCGCTTTATCGGTGACCAACCCACTCATAACAGCTTGAGCTGCTGCTAATCCTGGTAGTAATAAAAAAATAAGTAGGAGTCGAAACATGAAGTTTTAAATAGCATTTGGAGAATAAACCAGGCGTATGCGTTCATAAAACCACATGAGTTCGGCCCAATAGCGGCTAAACCAACAAGTAGTTAGAGAGCATACGAAAAAAAGATTTATACCAAATGCACCGGGGGGCCTCGATGCCGAAACGCAATGTGCTCGGTAGAAAAGGGAGAAAGCAGTCGTGCTACACCAGATACGGTCAGCACTAACACCACGGCTAATACGGCTGTCCAGACAAGCGCAGTTGGGTTCGCGTAAAGTGCGTGGGCAAACGCATCCAACCAGATCAGTTCATCGCGGCTGTGGGCGTGAGAAGGAAACTGAGTGCCTGGCGACGATTTGTAAGGGTGAGCGTGACAAATAATCGTTCCGTCGGCCAATCGGTGCGCATGGCGAAACACCACTCCATTGATCAGTACAGCCATGTACAGACCAAAGAGAAAGCGGGCTACGCCAAACCGATAAGATTGCAATCGGAACATATTGGTAATGAGTACCTAGCAAATGTAATGGTGAAAGTGGCCAAAATGTACTATCTTCAAAGTAAATCTTCTCAAAGAGTCTTAGGATCTACGTTGAATTATATTTTGGCACTATATTTGACTATTGCTAAATGTTGGGTTTAAGTGACATTTACTTTACAAGATATCAGGTATTTTCAAGCTGTTTTTTGGCAAGTTTTTTCCTTTTTAACTTGTTTTTGTATTTAGTCAAGGTTAACTTTGAATATGGTTAGAACGTCGTATTAGGGTTTGATACACGCTTTTGACATTATTGATACTTCCGTAAACTTAACTCTAAATTTACCTCTGAGCCGATGAAAAATGTTCGTTTGTACATGATCTTTCAATGGGTCTTTTTTCTACCCATTATTTTGCCACTGTGTTTAATCTACGGTGCATTACGTGGAGCTATTCAGATGGCAGAACGTGTAATGGAGCAAATATTAACGGATGTTGTACCTCAGAACGACGCTCGGACACAGCCGACTATTGACTAACAATTGTTTATGTATACAAAAAGCCGTGGCTTCTCGGAAGAAGCCACGGCTTTTTACTTTTTGAGCGTTTACTACGTTATTCAAACGTAATATCCAGGTTTTTGTCTTTGAAGCTTTCGTCATCAAGTTCTAGAAACTCTTCCCAAAATCGGTCGTTCGGCAAACCGGCCCGGCAAATAATCGGCTCTTTCTTTACAGGATGGATGAAATAAAGCCTTCTGGCATGAAGGTAGATCTTCTTATCGGGTACGGCACGGTCATATCCATACTTCACATCACCCCGAATCGGGCACCCCATGTGCGCCAGTTGCGACCGGATTTGATGGGGACGTCCTGTGATGGGGTTTACCTCAATCAGATAATGCTCATTGATTTTACCCATTACTCGGTATGAAAGCTCCGCTCTCTGGGAGTTAGGCACTTCATAATCATAAACCGTTACCTGATTCTTCTGCTCATCTTTCACTAGCCAGTTTATGAGCTTGTCGGCGTTCGTCGGTGGTTTATGCCGAACAACGGCCCAGTATGTTTTCTGCACTTGCCGCTTTCGGAAGATTTCGTTCATCCGCTCCAGTGCTTTCGACGTCCGGGCAAACACAACCAGACCACTTACGGGGCGGTCGAGCCGGTGAACCAAGCCTAAGAACACTTCGCCGGGCTTGTTATACTTTTCTTTAATATAGTCTTTTAAGACGTCTAACAGGGTAACGTCGCCTGTACGGTCTCCCTGTACAAGTATACCCGGCTCTTTATTAACAATCAGCAAGTGGTTATCTTCGTAAACCACCTGATACGGTTTCTTTTTCATAGGTGACGCGGGCGGGACCCGCTGTAAGTAAAGGCTACGGGCTCCCACCCGCCTTACTAACTTAATATGCCTCGTTCTCGTTCGGAAAACTGTTGGCCTTTACGTCGTCAACGTAATGACCAATGGCCTCAGTCATAACCGTATGCAGATCGGCGTATCGCCGGAGAAAGCGCGGTTTAAATTCGTTCGTAATGCCCAGAATGTCGTGGATAACCAGAATCTGCCCGTCAGCAGCGGGGCCAGCACCGATACCAATGGTCGGAATCGTTAAACTCTCAGATACCTTTTGGGTAAGGGCCGCTGGTATTTTTTCGAGTACTAGGCTGAAGCACCCGATATCCTGGAGCATGTGCGCATCATCCATCAGCTTTTGAGCTTCGGCTTCTTCTTTAGCCCGCACGGCATACGTACCAAATTTATAGATAGACTGGGGCGTCAAACCTAGATGTCCCATCACAGGCACACCTGCGCTTAGGATACGAACAATTGATTCCTTTATCTCAATGCCACCTTCCATCTTTACAGCATGTGCCCCGGACTCTTTCATGATCCGGATGGCTGACCGTAACGCTTCCGACGAGTTGCCCTGGTACGAGCCAAACGGTAGGTCTACTACAACAAGGGCTCGCTTGACACCCCGAACCACCGAACTGGCGTGGTATATCATTTGGTCGAGCGTAATGGGAAGGGTGGTTTCGTGGCCAGCCATCACGTTCGATGCCGAGTCGCCTACTAAGATGACTTCCACACCGGCCGTATCGACGACCCGGGCCATTGAGTAATCGTAGGCCGTCAGCGCCGAGATTTTCTCACCTTTATTTTTTAATTCCTGAATGGTGTGCGTCGTAACGCGTTTAATATCGGGATTGTGAACAGACATCAGTCCTAAAGTTGTAAGGTTGTAAAGTTATATAGTTCTGAAGGAAGTCGGTTGTTTATTGGAGCGAACAGACTTTACAACTGTATAACCTTACAACTTCATCGGGGGATGAGCCACGACTCAGGGTTGAGCTTCGTGAATTCTTTCCAGATCTGAAACTGCATTTCCGAAACGCCATTCTTATCGGTGGCTACCGTACCGATCACTTCGCGGGCTTTCACGCGCTGACCTGTATGAACCGATACATTACGTAGTTTGGCATAGACGGTAAAATAATCGCCGTGCTGAATAGCGACTACGTTGTTCATGCCAGGCATGCTGGTGACGTCCTGCACAATGCCGTCGTATACCGACCGGACGCCTTCGCCAGCATTCGTCTGGATATCGACCCCCTGGTTTTCGACGTAGATGCCTTTCAGAACGGGGTGGGGCTTACGGCCAAAGCGGTCAGAAATGAAACCTTTTGAAACTGGCCAGGGTAATCTGGCGCGCGAAGCCGTAAACGACGATGCCAGGGCGGTTTCTTCGTCGTTGAGGTTGTTGTTACGACGTTCGTCGGGTTTTCGGGCGGCTGGTTCTGACTCAACGGGTTTTTCCACCTTGGCTACGTCGGCCGGGGCTGGTTTTTCGCCGGCTTTTTCGGCAGCAGCAATGGCCTCTTCGGCTCGTTTGCGTTCCGCTGCTTTCCGGGCTGCTTCCAGCCGGGCGAGTCGTTCGCGTTCGGCACGCTCCCGAGCTTCGCGCTCAGCCCGCTCTTTAGCCTCCCGGGCGATGATACGCGTAATCATGGCCTCGAGCCGGTCGACGGCCCGACGGCTCTCCGCCAATTCGGCTTTGAGCTCCGCTTCTTTCTGTCCCAGCTCTTTCACCACCTGATTTTTCTCTTCCTTAAGCGTTTCGAGCTTCTGACCTTCCTGCACCTTTGCTACTAACGTACCGCGTTGTTGCTGACGTTTGCGCTGGGTAGCTTGCTGCTTATTTTGCAGCATGGTTTGGATATTATTCATTTGACGTACCTGGCTCTGCCGGGCGTCGGAATATTGGCGCAGATAGCGGTAGCGGGCAACGAGTTGGTTGAAGTTGTCGGAGGCAAACAGAAAGCCTAGTGGATTGACCTGTTGGCGTCGTTTGTCGGCAGCGTAGACCATCGAGCCGTATTCGTCTTTTAACTTTTCGAGGTCTCGGGTGAGCCGGTTGCTGGCCTGACGGAGCTCGGCAATTTCGGATTCGGTTAGTCTAAGGTCTTTGTTAAGTAAACCGATTTGTTGCGACTGGGCCTGAATCTGCTGATTAAGCGCCTTTAGCTGGCCCAAACCCACTTGCTTTTCGGACGCTGTTTGCTTCAGGATCGTCCGTATCTGATTCATTTTTTCCAGGTTCTGCTTCTTTTCCCGCTCTAAAACCTGCCGGTTACGCTGCGTTTGCTGGGCTTGTGCGGACTCCGTTGCCAATAGAAGTCCAACTAGTACCAGACCAATACCGGACCATTGAACAAAAGAAAACAGACACAAAAATTTGGTGTGCATAAGGGTGTAAACCAACGGAATAGCCTAAGGTCGACGCTGATAATTAGCTGGGATTGTGAACGGAAACCCAGGGCTTTTGTCGACTAATTCAACTTTACTGTGCTTGATACGAAGCAGGGTTTGATAAAATTGCCCGTCTGTTTTCGATTTGTAATCGAGCGTTACCAAACTTGTATACGGGAACAGAAAATTGTTCAGTGAGCTGAAATCTTCGTAATCCAGGCGTAACGTATTCTTGGTGGGTTGCTCGGTAACCATCAGCTTCTTCAATTTCCGATCCTGCTCACCAATGTAGTTTTCAACAAGCACTTTCCCTTCGCTTTGCCGAAGGAGAAGATAGTCGCGCTCGTTTTTGATTTTCTGCGCCGGCCGTTTGGGTAAAGGCAAATTACCAACAATCAGCGCCTGCAGCAACTCGAAGTTCATATTAAAGTTGAACTGCTTGCTCAGTGTTGGAAAGTCGTAGACCGTGTATTCTTTATGAATTTTGTCAATGATGGTAATGGAATCACGAGTGATAAGGCCACGTACGGCTTCGATACCTAACTTAGAGACAGACAACCAGATCAGGCTGTCTTTGCGCACCCTAAGATTGATGTTTGCATTGTCGATATCCTGCTCAGGGCTCTTAAATGAAATTTTCGATTTCGCCGTAAGGTAACGAAAGTCAATCTCGGCTACGTTCGTACGGGCTTCTTCAATGCCGGGGCGGGTCGGGCGCGAAGTCGTCGTTGAGTCAGCCGGCCGCTGAGGAGTTGGGCGAACGGCAACGCTGGAGTCAGCAGAAGGAAGGGGCGTAGGTGGGGCTGAGCCAGAACCGGTCGAACGAGACATGGGTCGGCGCCGACAGCTCTCGATACTCACTAAGGCACTTAAAACAAGGGTAAATAGAACGTATTTATTCATTTGGGTAGTTTTCAATCTGTGGCTTATCAGCATGGTATTGACTGAACAGACGATATCTTTACTGACAGTTCTATACCCCAACCGTAGTCACAGATCGTTTTACAACTTTCCAGTAGCGATTTTTTTGTCTACATCAGGACTGGCACCGCCTTTTGCTTTCGCTTGTTTCCATTGCTCAACGGCTTTATCGGACTGCCCAAGCTGAAAAAGAACATCACCATAATGCTCGATAATCGTTCCGCTCGCACCGGCTGGATCAGCGAGTGCTTTCTCCAGATACTGCCGGGCCTTTGCATAATCTTTAGACACATACAACACCCAGGCATGGGTGTCCAGATAGGTGGCGTTGGTTGGATGGCGTTCAACAAGTTTTTGGGACAGTTGCAACGCCCGCGGAAGGTTCTGTTTTCGCAACGATAAGAAGTAGCTGTAGTTATTGAGCACGTAGTCGTTCAACGGGTCAATTTTTAACACTGCTTCATAAGCTTCGTCGGATTTAGCATGATCGCCCAGACCGTTATACGCATCGCCGAGTTGGGCCGTTATGCCTTTCTTTAAATCGGTATTTGGTGTAGCCGCCAACAGCTTTTGACTTTCTTCAAGCGCATCAACGGCTTGTTGGTAGTGCCGTTTGATGAGGTGAGCTGAACCATTCGAGTACCAGAACAGCCCTTGCGTAGGGAACACTTCAAGAGCTTTTTCGGAGTGGGTCAATAAACTGTCAACTTGGTTAAGCTCACCGTCTAACTGCAGCAAAGCTTCCCAAACCTGATAGACTGATGGATCGATTCGGGTGGCTTTAGCATACGCATCCCGAGCTTCCGCTTTTTTACCTTGCTGAGCCAGCAAATCGGCGACCATCACCTGTGATTTTGGGTCATTGGGCTGGGACTTCGCTAAATCCTGCGCCATCTTGAGCGCATCCTGCTGAGCATTCGGATTTTCGCCCGTCATGCCCACGTAGCTCGATAAAATGCGCGCTTTGAGACCTGCTTCGAGATTTGGGTTGGCAAACACCTGATTCAACTCCTTCGTGACGCGGGCCATGTCGCCTTTTTTGCGGTAAATGTCGGCCAGCAAAACATGCGCTTGTGGAAGGTCGGCATTCAGTTTAAGGGCTCGGTCGATCCAGCTGATTGCCTGATCGGTACGGTCATTGGCAATCAGTAATTCGGCGCCTTCGAGCAGATAATCGGGATCGCTCGGCTCCGAGGCTACCAGTTTCTCGGCCTCTTCAATAGCCTTATCTATTTTGTTCTGCTTAAGGTAGATCCGTTGCTTCTGACGAGTGATTTCTTCGTTTAAACCTAGCTCACGCTCGACAAAGTTATACGTATCAAGTGCTTTGTCTGGTTTGTCATCGAATAGATAGATAGCGGCTAGCTCAACGCCATATTCCGCGTTTTCGGCTCCTTTCTTGAGCAGCGCTTCATAGAGGCTTTCGGCTTCGCTATACCGCTTCTGCTTAACGTATAGCTCGGCTAAAAGCAAGGTATAGAACTTGTTGCTCCCGTCGAGGCTGTGCGCTTTAACGGCATAAGGAATTGCTTCGGCGGTTTTGCCTGTCTTTAGTAGCGCATTGGCTGTGGCATACTGTGCCGCTGCATTATTGGGATCTTTCTGCAGAAGCTTATTAAACTGAGCGATGGCTTTGGCGGGCTCGTCGGTCATTAAGAAGCGGACACCATCGGTAAACATGGTTTCCTGCTCGATACGTACCGTAGTGGTTGCACCTGCTTTGGCCAAGGTTGTATCGTTATCGGCAGCACGTTTGCGCTGCGCCCAAGCAGGTACAACACCGAGTAGTAGCACCAGCCCAAGGGCGCCAACGCAATGCTGAAGGCGTTGGTGGTTATAGAGTTTATGTAGCGTATTCATGCTGGTCAGCGTATCAAGGTGCTATTTACCAAAACGCGGCCTGTCTCGTTCTATTGCAGCTTTAACCCGACGGAGCCCCTTAGACAAAGGTAATTCAAATTGACCGAATGTCAGTAACATCCGACGTAGTGGTTAGCAATGGGGCAATTAGGGCCTTTTTTGTTCCGTATTTAATAGGGCAAATTTCTTGCCCTTATTAAGCAGACATAATTTTTGACGGTTAGGCGCCTGTAAATCAGCTTAGAAACGTTAGGCCTGCTTTGCCTGTCCGATTGAGGGTCCACAAAAAGAGTGAACAAGTCTATCGATAATGGTTAGTAAGTAAGCCTGCCGAGTGGTAAGCCGCAGAAATTAACTGATAAACCACAAAATCATTCTCATGGAGACCTTGTATACTGCCACCGTCAGCAATGTCGGCGGGCGCGAAGGCGATGTTAAATCGCTTGATGGTATTTTAGAATTAGATGTGAAGCGGCCAATAGAAATGCACGGCCTGGGCGGAGCGGCCAATCCCGAGATGTTGTTTGCCGCTGCCTATAGCGCGTGTTATAATGGAGCGTTGATGGCTGTTGCCGAGCGCCGGAAAGTAATTTTGCCCGAGCATGCTGTTGAAGTAAGTATCTCGCTCAATAAAGACGGTAATAATATGTTTCTGTCGGGTAAGATTACCGTTAAGGCCCCACACATGGATAAAGACCAGCTTCAGCAATTAGCCGAAACGGCCCATGCTGTTTGTCCGTACTCAAAAGCGGTGAAAGGTAATATGGATATGAAAATTGACGTGATGGTGTAAGTAAAGGGGGTGAAAACCCGCATTTGAGTGTCGGTGAAAGAACCTGGTGACACTCAAACGCGGGTTTTCACCCGCCTTACGAAATTGCGTCGTATACCTGCACCCGCTCCCAGAGATGACTGCACTCGGCCACGAACTCCAGGTGCACAGGGTGTACCTGATAAGCGTCGTGGGCAGCTTTATCCTCAAAAACGAACGTCAATGAAAAGTCGTACGAATGATCAATGACGGGACGGCGGGTATCGGCCGGAGTACCGATGTAAGCCGCTGAAATTTCTTTTACGCCTTTCAACGATTCCAGACCAGCGCGAAGGGCGTTATGGTCGTCCTGGCTTTCAGGATGTTTAAGCCAGAAAAAAACGGTATGAACAAACATATTGCAGTTGGTAAGTGAATACGGCGGTAAGTTAGTAAGGGCTGGGCATACTGACAGAACCAGCCAAAAACATTTACTAACCTACCGGTTCAGTGACTCTCCAACGATCACGAGAATTTCTCGAGCTGCTTGACCAGGACGCCAAAATCTTTCGGGTAAGGAGCCACAAACGTTTGTTCTTCGCCGTCTAACAGGGTAAAGGTTAAGGAATGAGCATGAAGCGCAACTCGCTGAATCAAAGGCAGCTCTTCGGTGCCCTCCTTTAGGTTAAATTTCCGTTTTACATCCGACAAGAAAACGGGTTCACCGCCGTACGTCGGGTCATTAACGATGGGCGCTTTCAGGCACATCAAATGAACCCGAATCTGGTGCATCCGGCCCGTGATAGGCATGCATTCTACTAAAGTCGTTGTGCGGTAGGCCTGAAGGGTATTAAAGATCGTTTCCGCAATTTTGCCCTTCTCACGGTCAATCCGAACGGCGGTTCCGTCTTTAATAGGCGAGATGGGAAGGTAAACGGAAATGCCTTCAAAGTTATGTACGCCATTAGTTACAGCATGATACCGTTTGGTGACCTCACGATGCTCAAACTGCATGGCTAAATGCCGGTAAGCCTCCGGATTTTTAGCGATGGCCAAAATGCCCGATGTTTCCTTGTCTAAGCGATGGCCAAGCTGTGCATCGGCATGATACGCTTTAGCCATTCGCAGAATACTTTGTCCACCTCGGTCAGTGGTACGCTCATCAAGCGACGCTACATGGGGCGGTTTGTTGATGAGTATATAATCATCGTTTTCAAAAACGATGAGGTCTTCAAAATTCAGCTTCATTGTATATGTCAGGTAGGGCCAGGTAGAGTCAGACATGGTCAGACGATTGCTTGACAATACTTGACCACTTCTGACTAACCTTGACAACATAGAAAACACAAAAAGCCTCCTCCAAGCGGAAGAGGCTCAAGATAAATATCGTACTAACAACTATAGCGACAACGTACCGCGCTCGTGAGCCTTGCGAAGCGTTGCCTCTAAGCCGTTCTTATTAATCGTCTTGATGGCCGATGTAGCCACTCGTAGCGTAACCCACTCGCCGGTTGATTCAACGAAGAACCGCTTCTTTTGCAGGTTCGGGTAAAATTTACGCTTGGTTTTATTGTTGGCGTGAGAAACGTTATTTCCCGTCCGCGTGCGCTTTCCTGTGATTTGACAAACTCTGGCCATTACCGTACTCGTTTTCCTTATGAGGGCGCAAATTTGGCTAATTTATTCATAATCTGCAACTCTTCGCTACTTTTTTTTGAATCCATAAGGGCAGTGACGGCAACCGTTCTTACAGCAGTAGCCACGTTTGAGGTGATAAGCGGCCGTGAAGACAACGAATCCTTCGTCAGTGTAGTAATAATCCTCGTCGGCCAGGCCAGGGATCTTTTTCTTCTCGGGATGGGGCTGCATCGCTTTTGGGCGTCTGTACAAGAAGCTGTACTTTTGATTGCAAACGGACTATTTAGGCGGTTGGTTGCAAAAAGTATAACTTACTTCATTAACACACTCATTGTTAACTAATTTCACTACAGCTATGGAAACAGCAATGCAGATCTCGGCCACCGATCGGGCCATGCAGTTAGAATGGAATTACGGGGCGCATAACTACCATCCCATTCCGGCTGTACTGGCACGGGGCGAAGGCGTTCATGTGTGGGACGTAGAAGGTAAACGCTATTTTGACTTCCTATCGGCCTATAGTGCCGTTAGCCAGGGCCATTGTCACCCCCGCATCATCAACGCCATGATCCAGCAGGCGCAGCGCCTAACGCTGACCTCACGGGCGTTCTATAATGATAAGACCGGTCTTTGCGAAAAGTTTCTTTGCGAATACTTTGGCTACGATAAAGCACTGCTGATGAATTCAGGTGCCGAAGGTGGAGAAACCGCGCTCAAACTAACGCGCAAATGGGCGTACAAGGTGAAAGGAATTCCGCAGAATCAGGCGAAAACCGTGTATGCAGCGGGTAACTTCTGGGGTCGAACGCTGGCGGCTATTTCATCGTCGACGGACGCTAGTAGCACCAATGACTTTGGTCCGCTACTACCCGGTTACGTTATTATTCCGTATAACGACTTGACGGCTTTGGAAGAAACGTTCAGGAATGATCCGAACATTGCCGGGTTCATGGTTGAACCCATTCAGGGCGAAGCCGGGGTAGTTGTACCCGACGAAGGCTATTTACGTGGTGTCCGGGAGCTGTGTACGAAATACAACGTACTGTTTATTGCCGATGAAGTACAAACGGGTATCGGACGAACGGGCAAGCGCGTTGCCTGCGACCATGAAGGGGTAAAACCTGATCTGCTGGTGCTCGGTAAGGCACTCTCAGGTGGTACTATGCCGGTTTCGGCCGTTATGACGTCGGATGAGGTGATGCTAACCATCAAGCCGGGTGAACACGGAAGCACCTATGGAGGAAATCCACTGGCCTGTGTAGTAACGATGGAAGCGCTACAGGTGGTTGAAGATGAAAAGCTCGCTGAAAACGCGGCTGCAATGGGTGAAATCTTTCGGGCTCGTATGACAGCTATTAGCCAAAAAACGGACCTGGTTAAATCGGTACGTGGTAAAGGCTTACTGAATGCGATTGTAATAACCGAACGGCCTGATTTGGGTCATGAAACGGCCTGGGAAATCTGCCTGAAGCTAAAAGACAACGGTTTATTGACCAAACCAACGCATGGTGATAAGATTCGCTTTGCGCCCCCGCTGGTTATCAATGAAGAGCAGATGCACGAAGCCTGCGATATTATCGAAAAGACAATGGTAGCGTTTTAGGTAAAAGCAAAAGGGAGAAAAGACAACCAAGTTTTTCTCCCTTTTGCTTTTATTAATCTTCAGACTGTTTTGTGCCGTCGGCATTGTAAAGTGCCGCGTTTCGGGTGGGTTGCCCGTTGCTAAATGTACCCACAATGCGGTCGCCGTCGGCAAAGTAGTACGTACCTTTTCCGTTCGGTACGTTCTTCTGAAACCAGCCAACATACTTGTCGCCATTCCGGTAGTAGTATACACCGTAATCAGAACGAAGGTTATCGCGGAAATTGCCTTTGTACTTCAATGTACCATCTGCATAATATTCTACGCCCTCGCCGTGTTTATCGCCCTCTTCAAACTCGCCGACGTAGCGTTCGCGGGTGGGGTAAACAAATACACCTTTACCATCTTCGCAGTCGCCCGAAATGCAGCCTACCGTTGCCCGAACGGGCGTTTTTGTTGCAGGGGCGACAACGGGTCTTGAGGCCGCAATGGGTGTATTGGTTGTAGTGATAGGTTTGGGCGCAATGGCCACGGCAGGCTTACTAGCGGTTCGCGTTTTAGGGTACATAGCTTCCGCTTCCAGCCATCCTTTCCGAATGGCATCAATACGGGCGGGCTTGGCAGGGTGCGTTGGAGTAGCTCGTTCATCACCCAACGCTTTTACTGCGACCAGCGATTCTTCAAGCGATGCGCCTAACTGGTGTAGCACAAAGCCCGAAAACTTATCAGCTTCTATCTCTTTTTGCGGTTGGCCACCCCGACCATCAATGGTGTGCCCTTGTAGGTGGTGCCCGATTTCGTGCGCCATGATGCTGATGGCCGACCAGTCCGTTTCGGTTTCTTCCTCGATGGTTTGCATGAACGCAGCATCGTATACGATAAACCGCTGCCCTTTCAGCACCGTCGCAAAGCAGTTATCGGTGTTGGAGCATTCGATGACCTTAAAATTACGCATGAGGCCGATAGGCTTCAGAATGCGGTCAACAACTTTCTCTGCATGGCCATTAGACGCAGCGGTCGGGGAGCAAACTACTTCAGGACCAGCCGTGTGGCCAGTATAACTGCAGATGAATGTTTCGGGCCGGGTTTGAGCCGATACCAGGCCAGCCAGGGCCGTACTCACTAAAATGAGTGATAGGGATAAAGCCGTTTTCACAGGTATAACCAGGTGGGGTTAATCGTTCGACACGGCTGAATAACGATGGAAAGTCATCGTGGATTGTGAGTGTGAATCTGATCACACTCATTCTTTTTATAAATTGATTGACAACCGGAATTCATGCTCACTTAAACACCTGTTTGCTCACTTTGCCCTTGGCTCCTACGGCGTAACAGGTGCCTTTAGCGCAGGCGACGGAGTGAAAGCCATCTGTGTCCAGCTTCTGCCAGGTTTGTCCCTGATCGGCGGAAATACTTGTCCCCGATGGCCCTACGGTTAGCAAACGGTCGCCGGGAAGCAAGGCAACGGCTTCTTTTAGGCCGGGTGGATCGGTTGGTGCTAACAACTGCCACGTTTGGCCACCGTCGCGGGTGATGGCGGCATTAGGACCGGGCTGTTGTTCCTGCTTATAGTTACCGCCCACAACGACGCCCACTTTTTCGCGAAAAAATTGCATACCAAATAAGCCCGTGGCTTCTCCAGCTGGTAAAGGCGTTGTGGCCACACTCCAGCTTTTGCCCCGATCGGTAGAACGGAACACACGACTGGCAGTAGCACCACCCGATGCAATCCACACGTTTCGCTTTCCCTCCACGACCAGACTGGTGCCGCTGGCGGCAAAAGCTGCTTCGTTAGGGTTCATCACTGGTAGAGAAGCTTCAGGAACGGGCTGCCAGGTCTGGCCACCATCTTCAGTAGTGAGAATAAACCATTTGTTGTTGACCGGGTCGCTGAACACGATGCCGTGCTGCTTATCCCAAAAATCCATGCCGTCAAAGAAGACGCCTGGCTGTTGAGTCTGATAAAGTAGCGACCAGGTTTGCCCGCCATTGGTTGTTTTGTAAATCCGGGCTTGACCTTTCTCGGCAGGGCCAGCACTCATCAGGTAAGCCGTTTGGGCATCGATGGCGTGAACGTCCCGAAAATCGCAAGTTTGAGCGTCTGGTACGGTGCCTGTTTGCCAGGTTTTACCGCCGTCAGCCGTGCGGACAAACGTACCCTGCGTGCCGCCAATCCAAACGACCTCAGCACTGACGACGCTCACGGCTCTAAAACTAGCCTCAGTATTAACGGATTGCGGCTGCCATTGGGCAAATGTGGGCAGCATGGTGCATAAGTACCCTATCAGGCAATAAAAAGCTGGTTTCATGGAATGTTGATTGGTAGCAAGTTTGGCAATTTAAGAGCAAAGGCTACTCAATCAACTCAAACCGGCTTTACTGTGTTCGACCGCGGGGTAACGAAGTGGATTGCTGAATCTGGGCTTTAAGCCGTTCGATTTCCTGATCCTGGCTGTTTGATTTGAAGTAATAATAAAGCCCAAGAACCAGGAATACCTTTGACAGGACAAATACAGCAATGAATGCCGGACGCCAGTATTTATGAACTCGAATATGCGTGTCGCTAACCTCGACGTCCAGATACTGAGGACCAGCCGTCTTTGATTCAGCCGAGTCTTGCTTTGCTCTCGTTTGCTCTGTTGGCTCCCATTTCTTGATTTCACTGTCGCCAATACGGCTTAAAACGGCGTTTCTAACGGCAGGTGGTGGAGGAACTGCGTTTTCAAGAAAGTAATTTTCGATATCTATTTCCAGCTCATTAAGTTGAGATAATACGTCTGGATCAGTGGCTAGGACACGCTCAACCTCTTCCTTTTCCTTGTCTGAGACGATGCCCAGCAAGTAGGATTCGAGGATACCACTCGTCAGATAATGATGAGTTTTCAATGTCATGAGCGTTTAGCGTTACGAAGATAGGCAAAATGATCGCGAATTGCTTGCATCACGTCGGTATAACTTATTTGTAACTGTTGAGCAACAGCTTCAGGGGTATAACCTTGACGAAATGATAAGTCAAAAATGAGATCAGATAGTTTCTCTTTTTCTTGAAATGATGGAGGTGTTTCCTTTACAGTTGGGGATTGAACATCCAGGGCTTTTTGACGAGCTAATCGAATGATGGTAACGGCCGGGTTCTTAATAAAATCACCAGAAGAGGCTAATTCTGGCGATGCGAATAAGTCAACCAACACTTGCTGAGCTATTTCTGGTTGCCGTAGAATCCTCAGAATAATGCCATAGGCCATTGAACCGTATTGGTCGTATAAAGCGATACGATCAACGCCAGGCATAACACCCTGCGAGGCCGATTTTGCACCGAACCGTTCCAATTTGTTCATACTTTTGGTTGGTTAGATAACAGCACTGCCGTTAAAACTACACAAGCCAATACTAAAGAACATCAGCTTCTGGGGCCTACTGCTAACTGTAAAAAAGTAACTATTGATTATATACGTCTAGATGGTATATAGTTTATCTGGCAGCAAATACAGCACCAAATTTAGTATAGTAAAGTTATATGATAAAAATAAATACCCGTTAAATTCTTACAAGATTTTAAAGAGTAACAAAAACATAAAGCACTGTCGGCTTACTGTTGATAGCGTCGTAAAATGCTTTGGGTCATGATCTGATAAATTTCGGATAAATGAGGTTGGTCGGCTAATAAACTCAAATGGCTATCAATAGTTGTCAAATCGCCCCGGCGAGCGGGTCCCGTCTGTACATCGGCCGGGTTCGCAACCGCTAAGCTTTTGCG
This sequence comes from Spirosoma soli, assembly GCF_042684525.1. NCBI lineage: Bacteria > Pseudomonadati > Bacteroidota > Cytophagia > Cytophagales > Cytophagaceae > Spirosoma > Spirosoma soli. Next base: position 130,028 of record NZ_JBHULN010000007.1, read on the forward strand.
AAATGTTTCGGTAATGATTGGGCGAAGAAGGTCAAATTCCAGATCGTTTGCAGTTGTTAAATCATAGGCAAGAGCCAGCAAGTGGTTGGTGAAGTTGCAGGCTAACACAGCTGCTACGTGCAACAATCGGCGCTCTTCCGATGTGATCAGGTATACAATATGGCTGAGCTCCTGACCCAGTTGAACCAGGATATCTTCCGTCGTTTTTTCCGTCGCTTCAATGCATAACGGGATCTCGTCAAACTCCAGAAATGGCTGGCCTTTGCTAAACGTCTGCAGCGCGTAGAAAACGCCCGTATTAACTGGAACGTCGCTGTAAACGGCCATCCATTGTTCTAATGCTTCGAGCGACTGATTGCCCGAGGTATGCACTAGTATGGCGTTTTCGGGCAAAACAAGACGGGAACAAACGTCGGGAAGAGCATCATCAGGAACAGCCAGCACAAACAACTGGGATGGGCTATCGGCAAAGTTTAATTCTGAATGAGTTCGAGCGTCGTAGAGATTGCTAACCAGCTGACGGGCATGCTGCAACTGTCGACTGTAAATCTCATTGATATGATGACCAGCGTTTTCGAGAGCAGGAGCTAGGTGCCAGGCGAGGTTGCCCGCGCCGATAAACGAAATTTCCATGGTCAAGTATAGGACATTTTTTTGGGAAGTAGAGTTATGAGAAGTAGCGAGGGGTTTCTAAATCAATTTACCCGGCTTCTTTCCGTACTATACTTCCTTACTGCATTATACATTGAATTCTATTCTCGTCATCATTCCTGCTTTCAACGAAGAGAACTCCGTCGGTAACGTAGTGCGCGATATTCCGGCCGGTCTTGTCGATGAAGTCGTCGTCGTCAACAACAATTCCAACGACCAAACCGCCGTTGAAGCCGCTCGGGCCGGCGCCACCGTATTGAATGAACCCATCCAGGGATATGGGCGGGCTTGTTTACGGGGCATTGCCTACGCTCAGAATCGGCAACAAAAACCAGATGTTGTTGTTTTCCTGGATGCCGACTATTCAGACTATCCTGGCGAGATGACAACTCTGTTGGCTCCCATTTTAGCGGACAAGGTCGATATGGTGATTGGGTCACGCGCGTTAGGTAACCGGCAGCGCGGGTCAATGACTCCTCAGCAGTTGTTTGGCAACTGGTTAGCGACAAGTTTGTTACGTTGGTTGTATGGGGTCAGATACACGGATCTGGGTCCGTTTCGAGCGATTCGATTTGAGAGCCTGCTGGCCTTGAACATGCAGGATACAACCTACGGCTGGACGGTTGAGATGCAGTTGAAAGCGGCTAAGCAAGGGTTACGAATTACGGAAGTACCGGTCAATTATCGAAAGCGAATTGGGTTCTCAAAAATATCAGGAACGGTGAAAGGAACGGTGTTGGCAGGATACAAGATCATTACAACAATTTTTAAGTATTGGTGATGAGGTGCGAGTTAAGTAGGTGGAATTAGTCATGGATGTATAATGAGTGAACGTAGACATTCATCTCTTTCATTTATGCCGACCCACTTCACCTACTGCGGCTTACTACACTTGCTCTTCAAACGCAAACTCAACGGTATGATTCGTTTCGTACTACAAACATGGAAGTAATAGTTCTTATATTATATGGATTAGCTCTGATGCTGCTGTTTTTCTATAACTGCGGCCAGCTAAGTCTCATTATTATTTACTTGCGAACAGAGCGGAAGCGCCGGGCCGCCATGTTAGCAGCCGATACACTTTCGCCAGCGTCGTTACCCCGTGTGACAATACAGTTGCCCGTCTACAATGAATTATACGTTGTTGAGCGGCTGATTGATACGGTTGTGCAACTAAATTACCCAAAAGACAAACTTGACATTCAAGTGCTGGACGACTCTACGGACGAGACAGTCGATATTATTGCCGCACGGGTAAATACCTACAAACGGCAGGGCTTCGATATTGAGCATGTCCGACGGCCCGAGCGTAAAGGGTTTAAAGCTGGGGCGCTGGCTTATGGTCTTGAGTTTGCGAAGGGCGAGTTCATTGCCATCTTCGACGCGGACTTTGTGCCTGATCCCGATTTCCTGCTCAAGACCATCCCACATTTCAGCGACCCTAAAGTGGCCATCGTTCAAACCCGCTGGGAGCACCTCAACGAGGACTTTTCGTTGCTGACGCAGCTCCAGGCATTTGGTCTGAATGCCCACTTTACCATTGAGCAAAGTGGTCGATATGCGGCCGATTTTCTGGCTAACTTCAACGGAACGGGTGGCGTTTGGCGCAAAGTAGCCATTGCGGATGCGGGCGGCTGGCAAAGCGATACGTTAACGGAAGATTTGGACTTAAGCTACCGGGCTCAGTTACGAGGATGGAAGTTTGTGTACCGCGAAGATGTGGGTTCTCCTGCCGAGTTACCCGTGGCGATGAACGCGCTAAAATCGCAGCAGTATCGCTGGATGAAAGGGGCCGCCGAATGCGCTCGTAAGCTGTTCGTGAAAGTGCTTAAAACACCAGGAGTGTCCTTTACAATGAAGCTGCATGCGTTCTTTCACCTGTTCAGCAGCGCTACGTTCATCCTGGTACTTATTTTAGGAATAATGAGTGTACCGCTTATTTACATCCGCAGTAGGCACCCTGAATGGGAGTGGGTATTCGTTGTCATCAATTTGTTTCAGTTTAACCTGTTGATACTAATAGCTTTCTACGGTGTCCCGTTCTGGTTGTTAGAAAAAGAAAACAAGGCGAAGTTGGCATGGTACTTCCCGATGTACTCGTCACTCATGATGGGTCTGTCGCTACACAACACGATTGCCGTAATCGAAGGATATGTTGGTCGTAAAACGCCTTTTATTCGGACACCAAAATTTAACGTCAAAACGGCCAAGGATAGCTGGAACGCCAACAAGTACGTCAGCCGCCGAATTACCTGGCTAACGGTTGTAGAAGGCCTGCTGGCTTTGTATTTTCTGGGCGGCCTGGCGTTGGCAATCTATATCGATGATTTCCGTATGTTTTTTCTACACATCATGCTGATGGTTGGATTCGGCATGGTATGCATATATTCGCTGGTCCATGCAGGGCGTCGCTCCGTTGGGGCGCCCTTGCCATCGGTTAGCGCATGACCACAACGTTTCCCCGTATTATCTGGCTGATAACATCGGCCGTTTTTTATTCGATATTGGCTTATACAGTGCCCCGTCAGCAATTCGGTTTAGTAATCGGTTTGTCGACGGGCTTGTTTTTGGGCTATGGCTGGGTGGTCACCTCACCCCCGACTCCTGTTCACCAGGAGAGGGGCGCCAGACGAGCTTCGTGTTCACCCTTCTTCTCCAGGAAAGGGGCTGGGGGGGAGGTGGACTTAGACTCGTTCCTATTTACAGCAGCTATTATTTTCCGACTTTTGTTATTGTTTGCTACTCCTAAGCTTTCTGATGATGTGTATCGCTTCATCTGGGATGGGCGGCTGTTAGCCCACGGCTTTAACCCGTATCTGTATTTACCCAGTACCATTATAGGAACTCCGGTTGCCACTGCATCAGGGTTAGATCAAGTCTTATTCCAGCAACTCAACTCACCCAATTACTTCACCGTTTACCCTCCATTCAACCAGGCTTTTTTTGGCTTGGCGGCTTTGCTGGCAAACGGCAATCTGCTATGGAATATAGTCTGGCTGCGGATTCCGATTCTTTTGAGTGAGATGGGTACGTTATGGCTTTTGCCCAAGCTGCTGCGTAACCTTGATTTAAACTCCAACCTGACGTTGCTCTATGGCTTGAATCCGCTGGTAATTCTGGAATTGACAGGTAATCTGCATTTTGAAGCTGTCATGATTTTTCTGGGATTGTTAGCAAGCTGGTGGCTCATGCAGAAGCAGTTTATAGCATCGGCGAGTGCGCTTGCGCTGGCCATTGCCACAAAATTATTGCCTTTGTTATTACTACCCTTAGTCGTCAGGCGGCTAGGGTGGGGGCGGGGAATAGCGTATGCTGCCCTGACGGGCGGATTGACAATGGCTTTGTTTTTACCCTTCGCTAGCCTGGAGCTAGTTCAGAATGTATTTTCGAGTATTAATCTTTATTTTCAGAAGTTCGAGTTTAACGCCAGTGTGTACTATATAGCACGAGCCATTGGTTATTGGGGCAGCGGATACAACATCATTGGGTATGCGGGTTTTAGCCTTTCCATAGGGATAATCGGCTGTGTTTTGTGGATTGCCTTTCGATGGCAAAACGTGTCTACCCAAACCCAGGCGCTAGCCATGCTAACCATTTATTTTACGTTGGCCACTACTGTCCACCCGTGGTACATCACGACGCTCGTAGCCGCTTCGGTTTTCACCCGCTTTCGGTATCCGCTGGTTTGGTCAGCACTCATCCCGCTTTCTTACTTTACGTATCGTAGCTCTCCCTACTCTGAAAACCTTTGGCTGACGGCCATTGAGTATAGTATTGTCGGTGTGGTTGCCGTTTGGGAGATCTGGCAAAACCAAACAAAAAAAGCCACCGGTCAGTCAACCGATGGCTTCTCTAAAGTAGGCTAGTGTTAAAACGAGTAGCGTGCCCCTAGCTGTACCGAGTAGGGCGTACCGTTCTTTTGCGTAGTCCCTACGGTTTCATTGACCCGGTAAACATACTGGCGGGTTGTTGGATTAAAACCGGATGGCGTCAGCAACGTTTGGTTGCCTAAGTTGTAGTTACCTCCCCAGTTACGGCCTGAGCTGGCTTCGGCTCCTTTCGTGACCACCCCATCCAGGGTTTGGCCCAGTAAGTTGGCAAAGTTGAATACGTCGACGGATAATTCAAGCTTCTGCGTTTTGTAAGTTTTGAAGGTTTTGGACAGCCGTACGTCAAACGTACCAGAAAAAGGGTTTTCGCCACCATTCCGGTCGGCAATTTTGCCGATACTACTGCGTATATAATTAGCAGCCCGGTTTAAGGGGTTGTCTAACACTTTTTGCATGGATGTCCGTACGGCCTGAGCTACTTCCGGGCTATTCGGATCGAAGACAAAAGCCAGGTCATTGTCGTTGCCGGGGCCACCCACAAAATCACCGTTGATATCGCCATCTACCAGCAATGAATACCGTGTACCTCCCAGGCCTGTAAACCGGACGCTGAGCACAATGCCCGCAACGGCAGGTGTCGACCCGTAGGCTACGAGCTTATGCCGGAACTGATTGTCTGAATAATTAATCTCGTCCAGGTTACGTGGATCGCTCTTGACGGGGCGGAACGTAGACGTATTCGCTACGTTACCGTTGTACGACGTGTTATCTCTGGCATCGTTCCAGGTGTAGCTGAATGCCAGCGAACCGTCGCGGGGAAGACGAATCTCGCCGTCTAGTACAAAGGTAAGCGTCTGCAGTTTAGCACCGTTCGTCAGCATCAATGTACGCCCAACAGCCTGCGTTTTTCGACCTAGTACGTTGTTGGTCTGCCCACTGTTGGTGGCAATCGTATTGGCCGGAACAAACACGGCGCGGTTAGCTTCATTACTCAACGTGAACGCGGGTTGATCAACCAGGTTTTTGTCGATATAGACGTAGTTATTAACCGTTTTAGTGTACAACAGATTAGCGCCCAACCGAACGTTGTCGCCAAAGAAATGGCTATACGCTACGTTGGCTTTGTAAATGGTGGGCACCTGAAAATTCGGATCGTTTAAATTGATCGTCGACACGGGAGTTACACCTGCTGGTACGCCCGGAGCTGTGCTGGGGTTGTTGCGATAAGCCACAAAGTCAGGTACCGGAACCGGGTTAGGCAGGCTGGAGTTAGCAGGTCGAGTTACGTCGATAGCCGCTACTTTGGTGCCGCTGTTCTGGATGTTGTTTACCTGGGCGTAGTTGATCACATACGCCGAGAATACACCTCCGCCCAACCGGAGCACATCTCGATTTCTGCCGCCGGGGTTCCACGTCAGTTGGAAACGGGGCTGAATGTTGTTCCAGTCCGTTGGATTAGCATCAGTGCGTAATCCTAATTCGCGGTCCACAATTGGGTTGTAATCTCCTTTAGTTAGGTAACTCGTTAAGTCCCATCGCAGACCTGCCTGTACGGCTACATCCGGATGTGGGTTGAACTGCATCTGGCCGAACAGCGATGCGTTGAGCACGTATTGCTGCACCGACGGAATACCGTTAATGGGTACTTCGCGGGCGTAGCGCGATGGATTCAGGTTGTTAAATTCGTTCAGGTTGTTAAAAATGAATCGGCCGTTTTGCTCATTAGAAATATAGGTATCCAGATAAGTAAGCGTGTTGTCTGTGCCGAAGGTGAAGTTATAACGCCCTTTGTTCCAATAAACCGTGTTAGCCAATTGAATCTGGTTTTCCAGATTGCGTTCGGGCGTGAACCGTTGCCCACCTAACTGCACAGACCGGTTGCTGCTGAGTCCATTGGGTAGTACCGACCGAACGGTTACGATGGCGCGAGGAATATTGGCCGAGGGTAACTGGCTGTTGGCTTCGTAGTTCCGGGTGGCCGATTGATACTGCACTTTCAACTCGTTGATGAGCGTAGGACGGAGTGTGGAGCGTAACGAAAGTAGGGTACTGTTCTCCCGCGAACTAAAACTGCTATATGTCTCGAATAAGTTGATCTGCGAGTTATCTTCTACACTGTTTGGGCTGTTCCAGTTACTAAAATTGTTGCGGAGGGTAAGTATGTTCTTGCTGTTGATTTGCCAGTCTAGCCGAGTGAACAGCGTATTGGCAACGGTTTCCCGATCAAACTCGCCTACTTGCTGGGAGTTGCTCAACCCGTATTTCTGACGACCGATCGTGATAACACTGTCGAGAACGGCTTTGCTGATTCCCAGGGCGTTGGCATCACCATCATCTCGGATGTCGGCGATGTAAAACGGGGCTGATTCGGTTTGGCGGTCTAGCGCGACAAAATAATGGAGCTTGTCTTTAACGATGGGGCCACCCAGGCTAAAGCCGTATTGAAAGCGGGTGAAATCGACCGCCCGGACGTTGCCACGCATATCACGCGCACTCGATAAACCATCGGCATTGTAATACGTAAAAGCAGTTCCGGTGGTCGTGTTTGTGCCCGATTTGGTAACGACACTGACCGAGCCCCCACCCTGACGACCTTTAGTGACATCATACTCGTTAGCGACGATTTCAAACTCACGAATAGCCTCAAGCGAGAGCGAAAAGGGGCCGCTGCCCAACGCGCCACTCGTTAAGTTGTTACGAGCGCTGGCTCCGTCGATCAAATAGTTGGTTGATGATGGTAACTGCCCACCGATACTACCCCCGTTACTCAATGGCGACAGGGCTAATAGGTTTGTAAAGCTTCGGTTATTGACGGGCAATTTCGCAATGTTATTAGCGGTGATGGCCGTAGAAGCGCCCAACCGATCAATGCGGCTTTTAAGCGCATTTTCGGTCACCTTTACCTCTTGAAGTTCATTAGCGTTTTCGGCCAAGTCGAAGTTTACCGTTAGCTGATCGCCCTGGTTGAGCCGGTACCCAGTTCGGGCCTGATTCGCAAACCCAACAAAGGATACGGTTATTGTGTAAGGACCGCCCAGTGGAGCCTGGCGGATCACGAACCGGCCATCGATGTTAGAGATTGTACTGGTCTTGAACCCCGTTGACTCGTTGCGGGCTGTAATAGTAGCCCCCGGAAGCACCTGGCCATCCGCTGCTTTTATGACCCCTACGATACTGGCGTCGGTAGTTTGCCCAAACGTAATGGGCGTAGTGACGACCAATAGCCAGAGGCTGAAGCAAAAGAAAACAGTTAAACGTTGACGCATAATAGACGTAGCTGGATTAGTATTGATCGACAAAAGTCCAGTTACGCGCCAACAGGAGCATGTTAATATTTAACGCCTTTTTAATTGTTCACATAAGCTTCATCTGCGAGCAGAAAACTTAATGTAAGCGTTAGTTGACATTGTTGTAAGAGTTTTTAGGCGAACCAAATTCTCCTCAACTAACGATCATGCTGTACTTAAACAGGTAAAGAAATATCAACGGCCTCCAGACCCTGTTTTAGCTTTTTCGAGGCTGTCTGGCGGGTGGTGCCGGTGAGGTCAGCGATGTCTTGTTGCGACAATAAATCGAAAATGGTGTGCAGCCGATTGGCGTTGTCACGAACGGGGTGGTGGTACTCTCTCCGGAGGTTATCCAGTCGCGTGTCAATGTTTCCTCTGGTCATGTGGAGCAGTCGGGTTTCGGCTTTCCACCACCGCCGGACCACATTTCGGTTGAACCATTCGGACGCTACCGGGTCGTGAACAATGACGTATTTGAAATGGGCTAGTTCAATAGAAAACACTGTGATGCTGGTAGCGGCTTTGGCGAATTCAAAGAATTCAATGCCATTGTTAAGATAGTCCAGATCACCGAAAAACTCGCCGGGTTGTAGTACATCATAAATTACTCGTTCGCCGTCGGATGAATAGCTGCCGATTTTAACAACACCCTTCTGGATCAGGTGAATGTGCGTTTGGGCGTCTCCGGGTTGATAGATGTACGTTCCCCGGTCAAATCGTTGGATACGTACTTCGTCAGAAGTTGGACTAATTGCCTGATTGACCAGGTATTCGTGGAATAAATGTTCCTGCATCGAAAGTGACAAATAGCTATTACCTATCAATCGTTATCCTATCGATAGCTAAGCTACAGCCAAATGTATTGAAACCGGTGTAGTTAACGATATGATAACAGTCGACAGAGCCAGCTGGGACTGCGTCTTATAGCTTACACGCTTTCAACCAGGCTGTAAGAACAGCTGGGTCTGATAAACTTCGTACTTCATTTTTTAAGGCTTTAACACTCTTTTTCAAGGCTCGTACGTCGTTGTTAAAGCTGAACTCGATCTCGAATATGGATTTAATAGCGACTGACCTACCTAAAACAGCCGCTAGTTGACGGCGCAGGCCGTCTAATTCGTTGCTAAGGTCGTCTACCTGCTGTTGCAGAATTTTATTGTAATAGTGAAGCTGCTCTTTGGCCAGTTTGCTCAGATGCCGCTGATCAATGTGGTCAAACTCAAACTGAAGTCCTAGCAAGGCAAATAAATCGCTTTTCTCATAAGCTTCCGTTACCCGCTGCATGATGGCAGTCTTCCGTATTTTTTCGGCCTCGTCTAATTCCCGGTCGGGGTGAAACGCCTTGACTAAGTCAACGTAAAGCGTTCGAACGGCTTTGGTAATGTTGCGCTGCTCAAGCTGTTTACGTGCTTCTCGTTTCTGCTGTTTAGTCGATTTGGCTTGTCCTGTATCTTGTTGGGTTGCGTGATCTTGTTGTGTATGAGGTTTGGGTTGCGCTGGAGTAGGTGGCTGGAAGGTAGATTTTTCGTCAACACCAAGATCGGAAGTATATTTATCGAAGATTGGCCTGAGGTCCTCAAAGCCAGGTTGGTCTATAAGCTCATGAGCCAGATCGGAAATAAAACCGGCTAGTTTTTTCTTTTCCGCCCGGGTTGTTTCCGTTCGTTCATAAGCGCGGTCAAACAGACGCACCAACTGAGCACGAAGCTGCTGATAACTACGCAGTAGCGGCTCATATTCAGAGTAGATGCGTTGATGTAAGCTTGCAGTTGCTGCCCGGAAGCTAGCCACTTGCTGCTCTAACTCACTGACTTGCTCCGTAAGCCGATTAAACTCTTTTTGCTCTTTAGTAAGCGGAGTTTTGTCGGACGGCTGAATACTGACAATGGAAGTGCGTACTAACGACATAAAAGGAAGCTATTGACATTATTCAGATTTACATGATAGACCTTACTGATAGCTCCGAGCCCTCATTCCGCAGTATAACAGCTGTATTGCCTACTTTCTCCCAAGAATATACAAATAGTGATTTTTTAGTGAGCCGTTATCACAGAGCAATAAACGATACGGTGCAGAATTCTCTCTTTTAATTGACGGTTGGAAGGCGATAGTGGCAACGTTCCCGGTAACGTTTGCATAAAAAAAGTGTAACCTGACCTTGAATAAATTTCGTTTTGTCCGCCATCTTACTCTCCACGTCCGTTACTACAACGACAGCATCAAGCGCTTGATCTGAGTAAAATTCAATTCATTAGCGGCTATCTACTCCGTAAATCCTGCCCATATGAAACTCCTTTTCCGTGTTACATTCCTTATGGCCTTGATGGCTTTCCGACCCGGTGAAAACAAAGGACGTATTTTCCTGATCGGCGACTCTACCATGGCTGATAAGCGACCTGCCGACGCCCCCGAAACAGGCTTGGGAATGGTGCTACCCAACTTTTTTAATCCAACGGTTGAGGTACAGAACCATGCCGTCAATGGCCGTAGCACGCGTAGTTTTCGGACGCTGGGTCACTGGCAGAAGGTACAAAATGAGCTCCGCCCCGGCGATTGGGTACTTATGCAGTTTGGGCACAATGACCAAAAAATAGAAGATACCGCCCGATACGCAGCCCCGCAAACTGATTATCGCAAAAATTTGATCCGCTACGTTGAAGAGAACACGGATGCGTCTCAGGCTAAGAAAGAAGTAGAATTTGGAGCAAATGTGCTATCCTCAGTAGTAAGCAAGAAATAAACACCTTATGCGCCTTTTCCTGTTTTGTTGCCTATTGTTGATGAGTTACGTCGCCGTAGCTCAGTCACGTACTGTTTCCGAACGCGGTACTCCCTGGTCACAGCGGATGGTCGCTACCGTCATGGCCACCCATCCTGATTCGATTGCCTACACCAAAGAGAAAAAAGACGCCCACTGGGAATATGAGATGGGCGTTATTCTGCAGGCTATTGAACAAGTATGGTACCGCACCAGTGACGATCGCTACTTTAATTACATCCAGAAAAATATAGATCGGTACGTAACGGCTGACGGCGACATCCGAACTTATAAGCTGGACGATTATAACATTGATTACGTTACACCCGGCCGGTCGTTGCTGATGTTAGCCCAACAGTCGTTGCCCGGCAAAGAAAAGTACCGGAAAGCGGCCGACTTGATCCGCAAGCAGATTGCTCAGCAGCCGCGTACCAAAGAGGGCGGTTTCTGGCATAAGAAGCGGTACCCCTATCAGATGTGGCTGGACGGACTATACATGGCTGAGCCGTTTTACGCTGAGTACAGCCTGATTTTCAACGAGCCCAAAAATTTCGATGACATCATCAATCAGTTTGTCTGGATGGAGAAGCACGCCCGCGACGAAAAAACCGGGTTGCTGTATCACGGTTGGGACGAAAGCCGCGAGCAAAAATGGGCGAATCCGCAAACAGGCAAATCGCCTAACTTCTGGAGCCGTGCCATGGGCTGGTACGCGATGGCCCTGGTCGACGTACTGGATTATATTCCGCAGACCCATCCGCGTCGGGGCGAAGTGGTTGCTATTCTGCAACGGCTAATGCCTGCCGTGGCGAAATACCAGGACCCGAAAGAAGGCTGCTGGTATCAGGTAACGGACAAGATCGGCCAGAAGGGCAATTATATGGAAGCCTCGGGTACGGGTATGTTCGTTTACGCGATGGCTAAGGGTATTCGGCTGGGGTATTTACCCGCGTCGATGATGCCTACTGCTCGCAAAGGCTACGAAGGCATGCTAAAGAACTTTATTTCGACGGATGCTGATGGGCGTATTCACTTAGAAAAGACGGTCAGCGTTAGTGGCCTTGGCGGCAACCCCTATCGCGATGGTAGTTATGAATATTATCTGAGCGAACCCCTACGACAGGACGATTTGAAAGGTGTTGGGCCGTTCATCATGGCCAGCGTAGAAATGGAAATTGCCGCAGAAAATACGCTTGGTAAAGGCAAGACGGTTGCTGTCGATAACTATTTCAACCATGAGTTCCGCAAAGGGTATAATGGAGAACAGGAGCCGTTTCATTACACCTGGGCCGATAAACTGCATTCTGGTTTCTGGTGGTGGGGCAACACGTTCCGCAACCTGGGCGCCAGAACGGTTCAGGTTCCCGACGCGCCAACGGCAGCTTCTTTAAAAGACGTTGACGTATATATCGTCGTTGATCCCGATACACCTAAAGAAACGGCTAAACCCAATTACGTAAATGAGGCTGATAGTAAGGCTGTGGCAGATTGGGTGAGAGCCGGTGGTACGCTCGTCTTGATGGCCAACGATACGTCTAACTGCGAGCATAAAAACTTTAACCGATTGGCGGCTCAGTTTGGGATGCAGTTTCTACCCAAAAACCGCAACATGGTGCAGAAAGATCAGTTTGATCAGGGCACTATCAAGATTTCTGAGGGCACTCCGATCTTTCCGAAAACGAGAACAGTGTACATTAAAGAGCTGGCTCCGCTCGACGTGAAAGCACCGGCCAAAGCCGTCGTAACCGATTCGGGTGATGTTATCATGGCCGTTGCTAAAGTCGGCAAAGGAACTGTCTTTGCGGTAGGTGACCCCTGGTTATATAACGAATACGTAGATGGTCGGCGGATCGCGGCCAAGTTTGAGAATTATCAGGCCGGTAAGGAACTAGCTACCTGGTTGCTGGAACAAGTACCAACCGGCGCATCGGCCCTACGAACGAGCCGCCGTTAATCGTAGCCGAATCGGCCATCTCCGGGTGATTTAAAACGCTAGATTTATAGTACCACCCGGATGGCTTGGACGTTATCGACCCGTCGTTAGCAAGTATGGGGCAAAAAGCGGTAGAAAAAGGGGGTGATTGCATTCTTAGGACGCAGGTTATGCAAAACGGTCGGCTAACCGCCTGGTGTGCACAACACGACAGCCATACGCTTAAACCAGCCCAGGCCCGAAAATTTGAATTACCCTCGTTGAGCGATCATGAGACCGTTGGTATTGTTTAATTTTTAATGAGCCTGCCAAACCCGTCTGCGCCGGTGAAGCAAGCTGTTCAGGCGGCTGTTGCCTGGCTGCAATCGGCTAAATTAACCGGTATTGCTGTAAAGGATATCAGCGACCCAGGCCAGCCGTCTGGCCGCGATAGAGTTGTGGTGAAAGATCCCAACAGCACGCTTTGGGCTCGTTTTTATGACCTCAATACAAACAAGCCGTTCTTCAGCGGCCGGAACAGCATACGGAAGGATTCACTGGCCGAAATTGAGAATGAGCGCCGGGTAGGCTACGCCTGGTACGGTACCTGGCCCGACAAGTTGTTAACAATTGATTATCCGGCCTGGGCGCGCAAATGGGGGCAATGAACAGGCGACCTTACACAAGGTGCTTTTCTCGCATACTCGACGCCCGTATGATTAATTGAGTCGGTATTTTAGTTGTGCCAATAGCTGGAGCCTTCTGCTTTCGCTCAATCAGTTCAATCAGTTGTTCAGCGGCTACCTGACCAATCTCCTGGGCGGGCTGCACCACCGTACTCATGGGTGGGTCGAGCAGATCGGCCACGAGCAAGTTCGTAAATCCAATGAATGAAACCTGCTCGGGAATAATCACGTTGCGCTTGCGTAGCGCAGCCAGGCAGCCTAACGCTAACCGATCGCTGGCCGTGAAAAAGGCATCGGGAGCGGGCGACTGATTAAGCAGATCATCAACGATCGGGTCTACCTCGTGTTGGCCGAAGCCTACATGTCGGACGAGGGTTTCGTCGAACGGAATGCCGTATTGTTCGAGAGCGGCCCGGTAGCCCGCCAATCGTTGTTGGGTAATCGACATATAGGCCGGAATCGTTACGTGTGCAATTCGGCGACGGCCCGTTTGAATTAAATGTTCGGTGGCGGCAAAGGCACCCGCGTAGTTATCGGCAATAATTTGAGAAGCTTCCAGTTCAGCCGAAACCCGGTCGAACATCACAATGGGAAAGTTTTTCTGCTGTAACTCCTGAAGGTGCGTAACGTCATTCGTTTGGCTGGATAGCGAAATCAACAGGCCGTCTACTTTTCGGGCAACCGATTGCTGTACCGTTAATACTTCTCGTTCAAATGATTCGTGGCTCTGGGAAATAATGACGTGATACCCACGGTTATAGGCAATGGCTTCAATGCCGTTGATGGTCTGGGAAAAGAAATCGTTAGCGATCTGAGGCACAATGACGCCGATTACCCGGCTACGGTTTTCTTTCAGGCTAAGCGCAATGGGATTTGGCCGGTAGTTCATTCGCTCGGCATATTCCATCACGAGCCGCTTGGTCTCGGCATTGATCTCATAACTTCCCCGCAACGCTCGTGATACCGTTGACGTAGAAAGATTTAAGGCTCGGGCTATATCTTTTATGGTGACTGCCTCCAATGAAGTGTCTTGTTAAAATGCAAAAGAACAGAGAAAATGGCAAGTCTATTCGACTTACTAATAGGAGAGTATTTTATCAGAATTCTACTTATACGCTAACCATAAAACCACGACTAGTTTGAAATTGGCAACGTTCCCGATAACGTTTGCGTGAATAAAAAGAGAGAAAAGTTTTTACTAATTAAACCCCCAACTTATTCTTATTGAGCTATGCTGATTTGTAGTACGACTGGTTGTACGCGGAACGATTGAAAAAAGACAAATTAACCTTTAGCTGAGCCCCAGGTTCGTTATGACTGACTTATCTATCTCCTTGCTCCTCAACGGTCCGTCAAATGACGGGGTGATTTTTCCGGATAAATCCATTGTTCAACTACCCGAAAAAGTGTTACAGTTCGGCACCGGTGTGCTGCTGCGTGGCTTGCCTGACTACTTAATTGATAAGGCTAATCGACAAGGGCTGTTCAACGGGCGTATTGTCGTTGTTAAGTCGACCGACGGTGGGGATGTAAACGCCTTTACGAACCAGGACAATCTGTACACCTTGTGCATTCGGGGGGTGGAGAACGGGCAGACCGTTGAGCAAAACGTTGTTTGTTCGGCCATCAGCCGGGTGTTGTCAGCTAAAAGTCAGTGGAACGAGGTGCTGCAATTCGCGGCCAGTCCCCAGCTTGCGGTGGTCATCTCAAACACAACCGAAGTTGGCATTCAACTCGTGCAGGACGATATTCGACAAGCTCCTCCGCAGTCATTCCCCGGTAAGTTGCTGGCTGTTTTATACGCTCGTTATCAGGCTTTCAACGGCGACCCGACGAAGGGGTTAGTCATTGTGCCAACCGAGTTGATTCCGGACAACGGCACTAAGCTGGAAGCTATTTTGCTGGAGTTGGCTCATCGTAATGGGTTAGAAAGTGAGTTTATCGATTGGCTGGAATCCGCCAATTCGTGCTGCAATTCGTTGGTTGATCGCATTGTTCCCGGTCGGCCCGACCCCGCTACGCATAATGCCCTAACTAATCAGCTCGGCTACGAAGACGAGCTGTTAACTATTGCGGAAACGTATCGACTGTGGGCCATTGAGGGCGACGAATACGTGCAATCGGTACTGTCTTTCCACGAAGCTGACAAAGGCGTTTTCATTCGCCCGAGTATCGACTTGTTCCGGGAGTTGAAACTTCGTTTGCTAAACGGTACGCATACGCTGAGTTGTGGCCTTGCCTGGTTGAGTGGCTTCGATACGGTGCGCGAAGCCATGGAAGACAAAAACATGAACGCTTATATCAGTAGCCTGATGTTGTCCGAACTGCTACCGGGTATTCCGTATGCCGTCGATGAAAAAACGGCGCAACGGTTTGCCATGGACGTTCTGGACCGGTTCTGTAACCCGTACATCGAACACCGCTGGTTATCAATCACCATGCAGTACACTGCCAAAATGCAGATGCGTAACGTGCCAACGTTGCTTCAGTATTATCGCCAGTTTGGAACAGTACCCCGGTATATGGCCTTGGGTTTTGCGGCCTACCTCTTGTTTATGCGGGCAGCGGATCAGCGGGACGACACCTGGTATGGACAACGTAAGGGCGAGGCCTATCCGATTCGCGACGACAAAGCGGAATATTACGCCGAACTGTGGGCTCGACTGCCTCCTGAAGAACTGACCGAGACTGCATTGAAAAACAGATCGTTATGGGGGCATGACCTCAGCCAGTTGGACGGTTTTGCTAATCAGGTAAGTGAGGCCTTGCTGCAACTTCTTGATATGGGGGGCTAAACGACCGTATCCGCTTATTTTAACCGCGCTGCTCTGGCTACCAGATAGTAGCACAATTCGCATCTTTAACCAAGTTCGGTTGGTATATAGGTTGTTGCTCGGATGATTTCCGTGGGTAGTGTAATAAATAATCCCGTCACAACGGTAGTAAAAAATGCCTGTAAGACCTCTTTAACTAATCACACCCCAACGCTATTAGTCCATAAGCAGGGATATGAGTCGATTGTGGGCAACAAGCGGTTCTTATCACCCTTGTATTCAGTTGGTCTTTTACTTATTTGCTTTTATGAAGAAGCCATTCTTAAACGAAGATTTCCTGCTACAGACAAATACGGCTCAGCAGCTCTATCATGAGTTTGCCAAGTCGATGCCGATCATTGATTACCATTGCCATCTGCCACCTGACCAAATTGCTGCAGACAAACGTTTTGAGAACGTAACGCAGCTCTGGCTATATGGCGACCATTATAAATGGCGGGCTATGCGGACCAACGGAATCGACGAACGTTTTTGTACCGGAGATGCGAGTGATTGGGAGAAGTTTCAGAAGTGGGCCGAGACGGTGCCGTATACCTTACGTAATCCACTCTATCACTGGACACACCTCGAACTGCAACGCTATTTTGGCATCACTGAAGTATTGAATGCTAAAAGTGCCCGGCGTATCTACGACGAGTGTAACGAAAAGATACAATCGCCTGATTTTTCAGTGCGTAACCTCCTTCGTCGCATGAACGTCGAAACGGTGTGCACCACTGACGACCCCGTTGACTCGCTGGAGCACCACCGCAAAATTGCCGATGATGGCTTCGATATTAATGTGCTGCCTGCTTTCCGGCCCGATAAAGCGATGGCTGTTGAGGATGTACCGGCTTTTGTTCGGTACATAACCCGACTCGAAGAAGCCGCCAATACGTCGATCAGTACCTTCCGCAATTTTATGGCAGCTTTGCGCCAGCGGCACGATTATTTTGCTCAGATGGGGGGGCAACTCTCTGACCACGGCCTGGAACAGATTTATGCTGGCAGCTTTACCGAAGCCGAAGTGCAAGCCATTTTCGATAAAGCTCGTTCTGGGCAGGCGCTCAAGGGAGCCGAGGTGCTTACCTTTAAGTCGGCCATGCTCGTCTATCTGGCCGAAATGGACTGGGAAAAAGGCTGGACCCAACAGTTTCACCTCGGAGCACTACGTAATAACAACACCCGGATGTTGCAGCAACTCGGTCCCGACACGGGTTGGGATTCCATTGGCGATTTTGAGCAGGGACGATCATTGTCGCAATTCCTGAACCGGCTCGATACGGGGAACAAACTGGCAAAGACCATTTTATATAATCTTAACCCGGCGGACAACGAAGTGATTGCCACCATGATCGGAAACTTCAACGATGGCTCCGTTGCCGGTAAGATTCAGTTCGGTTCGGGCTGGTGGTTTCTGGATCAGAAAGACGGGATGGAGCGGCAGATCAATGCATTATCAAACATGGGGTTACTGAGCCGGTTTGTCGGGATGCTGACCGATTCGCGCAGTTTTTTGTCATATCCCCGTCACGAATACTTCCGCCGAATCCTTTGCAATCTCTTTGGCAACGACGTTGAAAACGGTGAGTTACCCGACGACATCGAATGGATTGGGCAGGTCGTTCAGGACATTTGCTACAACAATGCAAAAGCCTATTTTGGCTTCTCATCCGTGAGCGAATCAGTTGCCCAGGTCTAGCTATCAACAACAAAAATGAGTTCGCTGCCGGGTAAGATTAGTTGGCTAATGGCTTATGAACTAGTACGCTTACCCGGTATATGAATTACGCTTAAACTCTTTGTACTCGATCATGAACAAACCAACAGGCGGTTACCGCTGGACCATTGTGGCCCTGCTCTTTTTCGCCACTACCATCAACTACCTCGACCGACAAGTTATTGGCTTGCTTAAACCGACGTTGGAAACCGAGTTTAGCTGGACGGAAACTGATTACAGTAACATCGTCATGGCCTTTGCCGCTTCGTATGCGATAGGCCTGTTGGCGTTTGGTCGTATCATTGATCGGATAGGCACGAAAATGGGCTACATCATCTCCATCATTGTCTGGAGTATAGCTGCCATTTTGCACGCAACAGCCAAGAGTACGTTTGGTTTTGGGGTCATGCGGTCTTTGCTGGGACTAGGGGAAGCGGGTAATTTTCCGGCCGCTATTAAGTCGGTGGCCGAATGGTTTCCAAAGCGAGAGCGAGCGCTGGCAACGGGCATTTTTAACTCCGGGGCTAACATTGGCGCGGTGGTAGCACCGATTATGGTTCCCTGGATTTTAGGAAGCTACGGTTGGCAGGAAGCCTTCATCATAACGGGAGCTATTGGCTTCATCTGGCTGGCTTTTTGGTGGTATATGTACGAAGTGCCCGCCCGGCAGAAACGCCTGACCCAGGAAGAGTTTGCCTACATTCATATTGACGACGCGCCCGAACAAGTCAACGCCAAGCCCATTGGCTGGGGGCGGCTGTTTGGTATTCGCCAAACCTGGGCCTTTATCCTGGGCAAGTTCCTGACCGATCCTATCTGGTGGTTCTTCCTGTTCTGGTTACCCAGTTACTTTTCTACTACGTTCAATCTGGATTTGAAAAAACCCTCGTTGCCGCTGGTTGTCGTGTACACAGCCACAACTATCGGTAGCATTGGGGGCGGTTATCTGTCGGGTTATTTCATTAAGAAAGGCTGGCCCGTGTTCCGGGCGCGCAAGACGGCCATGCTGATTTTCGCCATCTGCGTTGTGCCCATTACGTTGGCGCAATTTGCCACTAATATCTGGCAGGCAGTAGCGCTTATCAGTCTGGCGGCAGCGGCTCACCAGGCCTGGAGTGCTAATATCTTTACGACGGCTTCCGATATGTTTCCTAAGCAGGCGCTTAGCTCAGTTGTGGGCATTGGTGGCATGGCGGGCTCGGTCGGCGGCATCCTGTTCCCAATCCTGGTTGGCGCTTTGTTAGACAGTTATAAAGTGGCCGGCAATCTGACGGGTGGCTACAATCTGCTCTTCATTATCTGTGGCTTTGCATATCTGGTAGCCTGGGGATGTATGCACCTGTTTGCCCCCCGTATGGAGCCTGTTCAGGTACCGGCACCCGAACCGCAAGCTGTCGCGTAACACAAAAGATCGTTCATAACTCGTCGACCCGCACGAGTTGGTATGAGCTATTTTTGAGTTCGGTTACAAGCGCGTCCAGATGGGCGTACAGTTTATCGGTGCGGGCAGGGGCTGTGCCCAGATGCATGAGCAAGATAAATCCGTTCAGCCCTGTCTGACTAGCTTGCCGGTATGATCGAATGGATTGCAAAATAGCTGCGCTGCTACGGTAGTTTGGGGCGTCAGGGGTTGTGTAGTCGGCATGGCTGAGTGTGCCGGGCGTGTAATTGATGAGTTGTGCTTTTTCGGCGTGCGTCCAAACCGAAATGCTGTCGTTATACCACTCGTAAGGCGGCAGAAAAATTCGGGACGTGTTCGTATTAATACCGAAAGACGCCAGGGCTGCGTAATTAGCCCGCAGATCGGTGATAAACTGGGTACGGCTGACAAGGAGGCTATCCCGCTTTTTCCAGTCGCAGTACAATAGATGCTGGTCTGAGTGCGGACCGATATAATGGCCCTCGCTTATCAAGTTTCGTATCACCGAAGCGAAGGCCGGATTACGCAGAAAACGTCCCGTCAGAAAAAACGATGCCCTGACACCTCGCTTTTGCAGGGTCCGGGCAATTTTATGGCCACCATCGGCGTATTCATCCCCTGTAAACACAAGTGCAAGGCGCCGAACCGTAGTATCTCCCCGAACTTTGGCGCCCTTATAATAAAGCGATATTTTGGAAGAGGCTGCCAATTGAACCTGGCTGGCGTTTGACTTAATGATCTGTGATGTAATAGGCTGCTTTTTGCTCGCTTTTTTGTTTCTTCTTTGAGAAGAGTGTCCTTCGGCTTGCCTGGCGGCCAGCAGGTAGATAAGTGAAGCCGTACCATCCATAGTTGGTTCATTGGTGCTATAGTCGCCGTAGTCATCATGATAAACCGCAACATCACTCTGAAAAGGGGCATATTCGTCGGGCTCCTGGAGCGTAATACCAATCAGATTCCGGTAAATGCTACCTCGCACGGGGCCATCTACCAAGCCACCATCAATTAGATACTGTTTCAAGTGGGTGAACGCCGAGTGAGGGTCCGTGGGCGTATCACCTTGGGATGGAAGGCCATACACAAAACTTGTGCCCCACGGATTGCAGCCAAACAGCCAGTCGAAGCTGGCTTGTTCCAAAGCTGTGTAGTGCTGGTCATTGGTAAGCCGTCGATACCAGAAACATTGGGTAGCAAAGGAGGTCGTGAGGTTGTTGCTACACCAGACAAAGGGAACACCCCGGTAGAACGCATTCTGCTGGGCCCGCTGCCAAATGATTTCAATACCTCGCTTGTAGAAATCTGTAACGATTTTACGCTGACGGGGCGGCAGCTTCTTGGCCAGCTCGGCATGACCGACGTTAACAAAGGGATACCACTGATAATGCCGGGCCGTGTCGTTCAGAATCCAGGGGGTGACCGGCTCTTGTTGGGCAAATTTCAGCGCAGTGTTTTGCCATGTTGTGGCTTGTTTGTCGGTGGCACCTGTCGCGTTCAACTGCTCAACGGTGGCTAGCTCCATATCATCCGTATAGTTTTCTTCTTCGTAGAAGTAAGGAGCGCGACCGGGAGCCGTCTGGCAATTACCCGGCTTTTGGATGCCTAACTTGTAGGCCGATTGTGAGCGTTTTAACAGCTGATCGGCGTAGGCCGGTTGACGTTTGTGCCAGAGTTGGTACCCCAGGGCTAGAGCGCTGCTAACCTTGCCTGCGGTGGAAGCAACGCCCGTAGCCCGGTTCTTGTACCGAAACATGCCTTGCGGCTGGCCCGTAGCAAAGTAAACGGGCCGCTCGAACCCCTTGCCATAAAAACTATCTTCTTTGGGGAGCCGCATACCGGCATGGTCGCGGTCGTCACCGAGCTGATTAAACAGCCAGTCGTCGGTTGGGTGCATTTTCAGGAGCCAGTCGAGTCCCCATCGAGCTTCATCGAGCACATCGGGTTGGCCATTGGCACC
This sequence comes from Spirosoma soli, assembly GCF_042684525.1. Lineage (NCBI taxonomy): Bacteria > Pseudomonadati > Bacteroidota > Cytophagia > Cytophagales > Cytophagaceae > Spirosoma > Spirosoma soli. Next base: position 151,059 of record NZ_JBHULN010000007.1, read on the forward strand.
TGACAAACCATTTGCCTGGTGCTGATCGGTAAACGCATCGGGAAAATCCCGCATGGCGGCTAGCAAGTGATAGGTTGCATTGGCCGAGGTTGTTACATATTGTAAATAGTCTGAGGCATCGTGCCAGCCACCCGACACATCAATGTGCGTACTATCGGGCATAGGGCCATATAAGGTGTATCCGTCATGCGTGTGGCACGAGTCTTTCAGAAAAGGATTATAACCACTACGCTGTTGACGCATGTAGCGCAGGCAAACATCAGCAGCTCCATCATATACATCATCACCAATACGAAACGTAGGCGACCGGGTGCCATTGGCCGTGCGCAAATAATAGTTACCGGGTCGCTTGACCATCGAAAAATCAAGCCGGTAGGTTTGCTGAAACGGTCCATAAGCACCAAAGGCTCGCCCGGCCGGATGTGTCGATATCAGCCGATCATTTTGAGCGTCAACAAGTTGAAAACTGCTTATAGTTTGATTGGTCAGGGTACCCCATACGGCCACTTTTGAATTGGCCGGCCGGTATCCCAATAAATTAATTCGTATAACTGTGACTGGTGAGTCTTCCTTCCGATAAATAAAAGCAGCCAGGCCAACTGCCAATACCAATGTAAAAAGTAAGCGTAAAAGCATATTGCAGAAGAGGGGTTACTTCGATTAATGGCAATCTAGACAGAAGCCCTGCCACCGCAAAGCGGTGCTATCAGTACGTTGAGAATAAGTATAAAATCGGTTATTACTAACTTTTATTGATAGAACAAGTCTGAAATTGAGGCTGAAGAGCGAATAAACTTGCTCAAACAGCTTTTAAACAAGCCTTCTCTCTGAAAATGACCGTTAAATCTGTATTTTTACCGTTTACATAAGCAATCAAGTGCTTAAGCGTGACTGGAAACATACCTTTTAAAAAATCTACTAACTTGTTAGACGATTGGCCCGATTTTGGCCGTTTGATAGAAGGACGTACCGTACGCTACCAATACTGAACCTGAAAGTTCCCCAATGGTGAACCCTTACTTTGTTCACAATTTTATTGTCAGCACTCCTTTTTCCATTGTCAGTCGGCTCCAGCTCGCTTCTGGCGGATGGCTTATGCCGATGCTGTGGTTACTGTTAGGCCTGGGTACTGCTTTAGGCCAGGACCAGCCAGCGCCTACCCGTCGGGGAGCGGCTGGTCGTCGCCAGCAGGCAGCGGCTGACTCGGCCCGGGCCGAAGCGCGTCGGCGGGCTACCGCGCGGGCCGATTCGGTTAAACAGGCAGTTCAAAACCGGAACGATAGCATTCGCGCAGCCCGCAGCGCCAATCGTCGGCCCACGGTGAACTGGCCCGACCGGCGGGCTACGCGGTTCTCTGAGCGATCGTCTAAATCGCCGTTTATTCTACGCGATCCTAAAGGGGTCTCCACTGACTTTGGGCTTAGCCCCGACGGAAGAATTGCCGTGACCGAGCGAGTACGCTCGGGCGTATCGCTATCGGGCGCGCCAACGCCTAACAACGTACAGGGTCGGTCTGGGATCGCTACACCAGGCAGCACAACCAGTGTACCGGGTACACCGTTCCCTGATGCGGCTGCTCCAAACACAACGCCACCCGGAACAATTTCGCCGGGCTTACCAGTGCCTGGCTTAGCACTTCCGCCATCACAATATGGCCTGCCTTACCGTCCGGCCGAAACGATTCCTTTCTCTACGTATAATCAGCTGCAAAATCAACGGGTTGAGCAGAGTCTATGGCGAGAATACGGAGCCCGGCGCGATGGCCAGAGTGCCGTAAGCGGTCGTGGTTTGGTGCCGAAACTTGAGTTGCCGCCCATTATTGATCGGCTCTTTGGCGGTAGTCAGGTCGATTTCAAGCCGAATGGCTTTGTAACCCTCGATTTTGGTTACCTCTATCAGTTCATCGACAACCCGGTTATTCCAGTGCGGCAACGTCGGAACGGCAACTTCATCTTCAACGAGCAGATCAGCATTAATTTCAACGGTAAGATCGGCGAAAAGCTGGGCGTACTGGCTAACTTCGATACCAAGGCTAGTTTCAACTTCGAGAATGCGCTGAAGGTCAATTACCGACCCGGTGGTGGTTTGCCCGCCTTAGGGTCAGGACAGGGTTTGCCGGGCGTTCCTAATCTGCCAACCCCAAATTTACCGGGTGTGGGCACCCCAACGCCCGGTTTGCAGGGCTTCACGCCCCAGAACGAAAGCATCATTCAGGGCCTCGAAGTGGGTAACATCAGCTGGGCAGTCAATAGTCAGTTGATTCCAGGCGTACAGAATCTGTTTGGTATCAAAACGCAACTTCGGTTTGGTAAACTCAATGCGACCGTAGTGGCGTCTCAGCAACGGTCGCGCAAAAGCGAAATTGTATTGCAGGGGGGCACCTCAAACCGGCCGTTCGAGATTCGCGCGGATCAATACGACGAAAATCGACACTTTTTCCTCTCTCAATTCTTCCGGTCCAACTACGAAGCGTCGTTGCGATCATTGCCTCAGGTAACGTCAGGCGTGAATATTACCCGTGTGGAAGTGTACGTTACCAACCGCACGAACACCACCGAATCGCTACGGAATATCGCTGGTTTTCAGGATTTAGGCGAGGGTAATCCCTACAGCCAGCAGAACCCGAATGTGCAGCCGTTCACGCGTAATAACCTGACACCAACGGCTAACAGCGCCAACGGTCTGTTTGGGCGGCTGACGTCTGATCAGAATAATCCGTTCCGGCAAGTCGACCGCGCCAACGAAGTGTTGACAACGACTTATGGACTTGGTAAGGGGACGGATTACGATCTTCTACGAGGAGCCAAGCGCCTGACCGACCGCGAGTATAAACTTCAGCCGGAACTGGGTTATATCTCTCTTGTGACTCCCTTACGAAACGATGAAATTCTGGCCGTTGCGTATGAGTACACTTATCAGGGCCGACGCTATAAGGTAGGTGAATTGACCGAGGATTATCAGGCTCGGCAGGATAATGAAGTGCTAGTGTTGAAGCTGTTGAAATCAGCCACCATACGGAACAACCTGCAACTGCCGATGTGGAACCTGATGATGAAAAACATCTATTCGCTCAATACGGCGCAGATTACCCGTCAGGGATTCCAGTTGCGGATCATTTACAAAGATGACCTTACTGGCGTTGATAACCCAAACCTTCAGGAAAGCTCGATACGGAATATTCCGTTAGTCCAAGTATTTAATATGGACCGGCTTAACCAGCAACTAGATGCTCAGCCCGACGGTAATTTCGATTATGTGGAGAACATTACCATCGACAGCCGGTACGGAAAGATCATTTTTCCAGTATTGGAGCCGTTCGGGTCATTTCTAGAACGTCGATTTACGCAAGGTCGGGATGATGAAAATATTAAGTCCAAATACGTATTTAACGAACTCTACCGGACGACTCTGGCCGATGCTCAGCAGGTAGCCAGCAAGAACAAGTTCTTCCTGAAGGGGGCGTACCAGTCCGGCAACGGGGCTGAGGTTGCATTGCCATATGGTGTCAACGAGCAGTCAGTGCAGGTAACGGCGGGCGGAGTTCCGCTTACGCCAGGGCAGGATTACGTTCTCGAAAGTCAGACCGGGCGGCTGCGTATCATCAACGAGAGCGTAACCAACTCGGGCCGCGAAATACGTATCAGCTACGAACAACCCGACCTGTTCCAAAACCAGATTCGGACGCTGGTAGGTACCCGACTGGATTACGCCATCAACCGCGACATCAGCGTTGGCTTGACGGCCATGCACATGAAAGAAACGCCCGCTGGCTTTCTAACCCGCGTGGCCATCGGCAACGAGCCGGTCAACAACACGATCCTTGGTGTTAACACCAACATTCGTAAAGATGCTCCTTGGCTAACGCGTATGTTAGACCGGCTGCCGATTGTTGAGACAAAGGAAATGTCGACGGTGCAGTTCACGGGCGAAGTGGCGCAACTGTTACCGGGTACGAACCCTCGCGCCAGAAACGATAGCTACCTGGATGACTTTGAAGCCGCCCGGACCATTTTCGACCTGACCCGCCAACCAACCCGCTGGCGGCTGGGTGCTACGCCACAGCAGTTTCCGCAGGGGTCGTTCCAGAACCCGCTGGAGTCGGCGTACAACCGCGCGCTTATTTCGGTGTATTCGGTTGATCCAAGTTTGTACACCCCTGGCTCGCAGGGGGTAGTGTCTAATGTTGACCCTACAGAAGCCAACGCCAACGTGTATGAGCGGTATTTCTTACCGAACGACTTGTTTCCAGGACGCTCGGTCCGGCCGGTTCAGTTGCCCGAGAGTATTCTCGACGTCGCTTATTTTCCGGATGAGCGGGGGATGTATAACTACAATCCAAACTTAACGGCCGCTGGTTTACTGCCGAATCCAAGAAACAACTTTGGCGCCGTCACCCGAGCTATTGCGTCAGACATTGACTTCGATAATGCCAACATTGAGAACATAACGTTCTGGCTTATGGACCCGTTTGTTGGCGGTCAAGCCGGAGTCGTTCGGGGTAGTAATGACCCTAATCGGAACAAAAACAATACAACGGGGGGAAGGCTATTCTTTAACCTGGGCGATATCTCGGAGGACGTTATTAAAGACAGCCGGTATGAATTTGAGAATGGGTTTCCGGCCAGCGATTCAACCAATCGTAATCCCCGCGAACAGGGGACCGACAACACTCCCTGGGGCCGTGCACCCCGGCAGCAGTTTGTGACGAATGCCTTCCAGAGCGGAGCCAGAGATCTTCAGGATATTGGTCTTGATGGATTGAGCAGCCAGCCTAACGCACCTGCCGGTGTGACCAGAGAGCAGCAGTTTTTTAGTAATTATATCAGTACGCTTCGTACAAAGGGAACCGACCCAGCGGTTCTGGCTCAAATTGAAAGCGACCCCTCCAATGACGACTTTAAATTTTATTTGGGCGAAGAGGCTGATCAGCAGCGGTACATTGTAGCGCGGTACAAACGCTACATGGGGATGGAGAACAACTCGCCGGAGAATACGTCGACGAGCCAGTTTCTAACGCCCGCATCGTCGACCCTGCCCGATATTGAAGACCTCAACATTGACAATACCATCAACGATAACGAGGCTTATTATGAGTATCAAGTTGACTTACAGCCTGGGAAACTGGAAGTAGGTCAGAATAGATACATTGTTGACAAAGTGACGGTACCACCCAGCGTACCGGGTGGTGTGCCGGTTACCTGGTATCAATTCCGGATTCCGGTTCGCGAGCCGCTACGTAAAGTAGGTAGCATCAACGGGTTTAAATCGATCCGGTTTATGCGGATGTACCTGACCGATTTTGCGGAGCCGGTCGTGTTGCGGTTTGCCCAGTTGCAGATGGAAGCAAACCAGTATCGTAAGTACACGGGCGACCTGACCCAGCGTGGGTTGCAGGAAGTCCCCGAACCCTACGATGCGAACTTCACCGTGTCGACCGTAAACATTGAAGAAAACAGCGGTGCCGATGTACAGGGCGCTAGCAAGTACGTTTATCAGGTGCCACCGGGCTATCAGCGCGACCGCGATTATACGCAGGTTAGCCCCGTTGAGCTGAACGAGCAGTCGATGCGTCTGAGCGTAACAAACCTGCGCGATGGCGACTCGCGTGGCGCTTTCCGGAACACGAACTTCAACCTGCAGTTCCGCAAGTCGTTAAAGATGTTCGTGCACATGCACAATCCCGATAACGAAAGCGGCCACGTGTCGGCGTTTGTGCGGGTAGGCACGGATTATACGGACAACTACTACGAAATTGAAATTCCAGGATTGACGACAACGCCCGAAGGTAATCGTTCATCGGAAGAGGTTTGGCCAGCGAACAATGAGCTGGACCTGGCGCTCGATGAGTTGATCAATCTCAAAGCCAGCCGCAATAAGCTATACACTCGGCAAACGTCGCTGCCTTACTCGCTTTCGTCAGCCAACGGTCGGTATGTCCTTACGGTAGTGGGTAACCCCGATCTAAGTTCGGTGCAATCCATTATGATTGGGGTTCGAAATCCGAAACAAGCCGGTGATGGCGAACGCCCCAAGACCTTTACCGTCTGGGTCGATGAGTTCCGGGCAAATGGCTACGACGAACATGCCGGTATGGCCGGTATTGGAGCGCTCAATGTTAAGTTTGCTGATCTGGCAACACTTACGGCGTCGGGCCGCATTACTACGTTTGGCTTCGGCGGGGTGCAAACCCGAATTGGAGAACGAGCCCGCGAAACCACCTCAGAGTTTGGTATCTCGTCGGCTATAGCGGTAGACAAGTTTTTACCGGCCAACTGGGGATTACGCATTCCGTTCTACATTAACTACGACCACCGGAATGTCGATCCGCACTTTAACCCGCTCGACCCCGATACTCCGCTGGAAACGTCGCTGTCGATTATTGATAACGTAACGGATCGTAATAATTACAGGCGGCTCGTTCAGGACAACACAACGCGTCGTGGCTATAATTTCTCGAACGTCCGGAAGGTGAAAGTCAATCCCAACGCGAAGTCGCATTTCTGGGACATTGAGAACTTTGCGTTCACGTACGCCTTCAACGACACAAAACGCACGAACATCCTGACGGAGGAGTATTTGCAACAGCAGTACCGGGGAGGTATTGCCTACACGTACAGCGCTCAGCCAAAAGCGTTTGAGCCGTTCCGTAGTAAGGCATCGTTTGAGGCTCCGTATCTGCGGTGGCTTAAGGACTTTAACCTGACGTTGTTACCATCGCTGGTATCGATCCGAACCGATGTTGATCGCAGTTTTGTGAAAACGCAGCTACGCAGCTCCGATCTGACAACGAACGGTATTGTGCCGCAGTTTGAAAAATACTTCCTGTTCAACCGCTACTACGACCTCACCTGGAATCTTACCCGGAGTCTGGTGCTGACGTATCACGCGCAGGCCAACGCCATTATCGACGAACCCGCGGGCGACATCAATACGCAGGCGAAGCGCGATTCGATCATGAGCAGTATCAAACGGCTGGGTCGGGTGAAAAACTTCGTACAGGACATTCGGGCAACGTATCGTTTGCCGCTGGACAAAATTCCGCTGCTCGACTGGGTGGCTGCCGATGCCATTTACGGCATCGGTTACCAGTTCCAGGCCAATTCATTCGGAGTGGCCGATACGCTGGGTGTGCCCTTTGGTAACATACTGCGTAATAACCGCGAACGGGGCATCACGGGGCGAGTCGATCTGATTCGGTTGTATAACAAAATACGGTACCTGCGCTTTGCCAACACACCAGCACCGGTTCGTAAAAACTTTGCCCGTAACCCCGGCGATATCGAAGAAATTGAACGGGGCGAAAGCAAAGTGCTGAAAAACTTCACGAGGGCGCTGCTGACGGTACGGGGAATCAACTTCTCGTATAAGGTGCAGGAGTCAACGATTTTACCGGGCTTTCTGCCAACGCCAAGATTCTTCGGGCTGGACCGGAATAACGCACCGGGATTGGGTTTTGTGTTGGGGAGCCAGGACCCGGCGATTCGGTATAAAGCGGCTGATAGAGGCTGGCTCACGCCCAGTACGGTACTGAATACGGCCTTTCAACAAACGCTGTCCAAAGAGTTTAGCGCCCGCACCACCCTGGAGCCGTTCAAAAGCTTTCGGATGCAGGTTGAATGGCGCTTGAACCGTGCCGATGCATACCAGGAATATTACCGACCGGGGGCGCTGGGTGGGCCGTTTGAAACACAAACCCCAGTGCGTAATGGCCAATTCAGCATGTCGTTCTGGTCGTTCCGCACGGCATTCAAAGGATTGCGCTCCGATAATTCGTCGGTGTTGTTTGATAGCCTGGAGAGTTACCGAACGTTTTTTGCTCAAAAGCTAAATGATCAAGCAAAGGGTGAGAATCGGCTAGGAACATACGACAAAAACGCCCAGGATGTCCTGATTCCTTCATTCTTTGCGGCCTACAGTGGCCAGAAGAAAGAGAAAGCGCAGTTCTCGCCGTTCTATAATTTCCCGCTGCCCAACTGGCGGATTGATTACGATGGTTTAGCAGGACTTGACTTCATCAAGAAGCAGTTCAGCGCGTTCACGGTTACGCACAGCTACGTGTCGAACTACAGCGTTGGCAACTTTACGTCGAACCTGGACTACACGGCGGCCTACGTTAACCTGGCGGTGCAGGGCTATCCGATGGCAAACGCTGTCAACCAACTTGGTCAGTTTGTGCCTGTTTTCGCCATGAGCACCATTACTATGTCGGAGAAGTTTGCGCCCATGATTGGGGTGCAGTTTCAGACGAAGAGCCGAATCAGCGGGCGATTGGAGTACAACCAAAGTCGCGATGTGGCGTTGAGCTTGTCAAACGCGCAGGTTGCCGAATTGACGAACAAAGATTTAACGGCATCGGTGGGTCTCACCCGGCAGAATGTACGAATTCCGTTCCGCATCAACGGGGCCTACAAGAAATTGAAAAACGACCTGACGATCTCGTGTAACTTAACCTTGCGCGATACACGGTCAATTCAACGCAAGCTGGATGCTGAGTATATCATCACGGCAGGTAACGTCAATTTCCAGTTTCGGCCGCAGGTCAGCTATATCGTTAATCGCCGGTTGAACTTCAACTTCTATTTCGACCGTACGTTCAACGATCCACTCGTGTCGAACTCGTTCCGCCGGGCCACCACAGCGGGTGGTGTGCAGGTGAAGTTTAACCTCGCCGAGTAGATTTCAATCAAATCAGCAGGCTACTGATTTTAGAAAGATTGTGAACCTGGAGCATTGTCGTCATACTAACGTTAGCCCTTCTCAGTACTGGATTTCTCCAAAAAGTTGGGGTTATCTAGTTTATTTGTAGTTTAGCTATAAGAGCCAGGTTCACTCAAGGCGTCTTTCCTTAAGTGAACAGTGCGTACCCGCCCGAAAAAGTAATAGAATTATCCGTTGACAGTCAGTATGTTATTACACCTTGTCGTGGTGTATGAACGGTTAGTTAGTCAGTTTATCTGTGCGTCTCGTTGCCGCATTTGGTAATTGGTTGAATAAACCTCTTTAACCGGTGTAATTCTTGTTGACTCCGAATACATTCAGCTCCTGATACCTCTTTTCAACCCATGCAACGCCCCATCAATCCCTCGCTTACTTCCACGGCAGACTATTATGTGCTCATCGTTGAGGATGAATTTGTGATTGCCAACGACCTCCGCCTGATTCTGAGTGAAGCAGGGTATTCGGTGCTGGGTATTGCCGATTCGGTGGCCGAGGCTCAGGAACTGATTGAGCAACGACGGCCGGATATGGTGCTGCTCGATATCTATCTGAAAGGAAAGAAAAGCGGTCTTGATCTCGCTAAGCAGTTAGGGGACAGTGGTATACCGTTTATTTTTGTTTCCGCTAACGACAATCGTAGTATACTCGAGGAAGTGAAAGCTACCCAGCCCAGCGGCTATATTGTGAAACCCTTCCGGGAGAAAGATATAGTGACGACGCTGGAAATTGGCCGGTACCGGCACGCACACAGTGTCGAGGTGAAGCTGCGGGAGGAGAAGGCACTACAAATTGCCCTCACCGAAGCTTTGTCGGCAACTGAAGCCTGGGAGCAAAAACTGCTGAAAGTGGCCATTCTTCTTCAGGCGCAGGTTCCATTTGATCTGTTGACCATCCGGTACCGCAAAGCCGCGTCTGACCATACCTACAGCTATTACCGCGTCGGCTTTGATGAATACCGGACCATCAACGATGCTGACTTTCTGCAACTGGCAAAAATCACACCCGATCAACTCGTGCAGCTGCGATCCCAAACGAGCTTTACCCAGGCGGATCGCTACAACCAGGATGATTTTAACGCGCTATGTCGGCGAAACCCGTGCATACAGCTCCTGGCCGACACCTTCCGGCTTCAGTCGGCCCTGGTGTTTCCGCTCCGCAACGGGCCAACTGATACGTTTACCGTCTCTTTTTATAGTCGCCAGCCGGACCCCTACCTCAGCCGCCATCTGGCTTTGCTCGAACGGCTCGAACAGCCCATTCTGTTGACGCTAGATCGTATTCTGGCCTTCGAGGAGGTGGCCCGGTTGAGCGAGCAACTCCGGCGCGAGAATTCGTACCTGCAGGAAGAAGTAAAAACTGCGGCAAACTTCGAGGAAATCATTGGCACCAGCCAGCATCTGCTGCGGGTATTCAACCAGGTTTCACAGGTGGCGCCGACCGATACGACGGTGCTGATTTTAGGCGAAAGCGGTACAGGTAAAGAGCTTTTTGCCCGGGCCATTCACAACCTGTCATCCCGCCGGGACAAAATTCTCGTCAAGATTAACTGTGCCGCCTTACCCGCTGCGTTGATCGAATCGGAGCTGTTTGGGCACGAAAAAGGCGCTTTTACGGGCGCGGTTGATCGTCGGGTTGGTAAGTTCGAACTGGCCAGGGGCGGTACCATCTTCCTGGACGAAATTGGTGAGTTGCCGATGGAGCTGCAGGCCAAACTACTCCGGGTCTTGCAGGAGAAAGAGATTGAGCGTGTGGGTGGAAACGAGGCCATCCGCATCGACGTGCGGGTGATTGCTGCCACCAATCGTCAGTTGGAAAACGAGGTAGCTGCCAACCGTTTCCGACTGGATTTGTATTTCCGGCTGTCGACTTTCCCCATCCACCTACCATCCCTACGCGAGCGGCAGGGCGACATTCCCCTGCTAGCTACGTTTTTTGCCCAGAAATCGGCCCGAAAATTGGGAAAACCGTTCTGCGGCATTGCCGATTCGGTTCTTAATGAGTTAATTAACTATAGCTGGCCGGGTAACATTCGCGAACTGGAGAATGTGATCGAACAGGCCGTTATCCTCAACAATGGACAGTCACCGCTGGAATTAGGGCGGCCGTTAGTTAATTCACTGTTTATGGGCAGTTTAGTGCCGTTTGGTCTCCCCCAAACCAGTCAAGCGCAAACCTCGTCACCGAAGGCTCTCTCGGACATAAAACAGATACAGCAGGAAACCGAGCGCGACTATATCTTGTCCGTCCTGAAGCAAACAAACGGGCGCATACGCGGTAGTGGGGGAGCCGCTGAACTACTAAACCTGAAGCCGACTACGCTGGAATACCGCATGGAAAAGTTGGGTATTCGCAAGACGCTGACCGTCCAGACCCAATAACCTAGTTGAGCAATCTGTCTGACGTGCTGTTATGAAGACGATACGAGCGGTGCTTTTCATGCTGCTGGCCTTTCTGGCTGCGAAGACCCGTGGGCAGTCGTTCGACGCAAAAATTGTTAGCGTACGCCACCAGTTGACGCTCCGACAGGCCGATACCGTGCGGATTAGGCTATGGCTTCAGTTGGCCAGTGACTATCTCAATCACCCGACTGATCACGCGCCCCGTTACGTCGATACGACGCTGTTGTACGCCAGGCGGGCCGAAGCGTTGAGCCGCAGGTTGCGGTTGCGTCATTGGCTGGCCAACAGTCTCGTTCTCAAAAGTCAGGCATTGGTCGATGCCAGAGCCCGGCAGGCCCAGCAAATCGAGGAAGCCCGCGTATCCCTGACGGAAGCGATGCAACTTTACCGCATGACGGCTGATTGGTTGCGATGGGCTGACGCCATGTTCCTGTACGGTGATAGTTACCCAACGCCCGACACCACGCGTCTCGCTTACTTTCGGGCGGCATTGACTGTGTACCGGCAAAGGGGGCAACCGACCCGAGCAGCCACCGTTTTGAGTGAGATTGCGTTGACAAATAGCCTTCGGGGCAAACCCCAGCAAGCGCTACGTATCTATATGGACGTTCTGAGAATACAGGACTCGATTCAGGATAAGACCGTTAGCAAAACGCTGCGCTCTTTATCGCTGGCTTATGGTAACCTGGGAGATTATCCAAACGCTTTGCGGTATGCACAACGGCTTTACCAAACGGCTAAGCAATCGGCCGATTCGCACAACCTGGCGACTGCCTATGCGAGCTTAGCTAACATTCACGAAAAATTAGGAAACTACGAACAGGCGCTTCAGTATTCGAGGGCTCAACTACCGATTGATCAGCAGCAACATATGCTACAATCGATTGTGCAAATCCGGTTACGCATGAGCCGACTGTTGCGATTGGTAGGCCGCAACCAGGAAGCGTTGGGACAAACAAAAGCAGCCTGGCAACTCAACCAGACCCAGGTTCAACGTTTTGAGCAAGCGATCCTTGTCGAATTCGCCAACTGTTACACGGCGTTGCATGATTACCCGAAAGCTGAACAGTATCTTCTGAAAATAATACGTGGTTACCAGGAATCTCCGGGCCAGGTTGTTCCGCAGGGGCAAGTTGTTGTGTACCGGCAGCTGGGAACGTTGTACGTGCAGATGCAGCGCTTTTCCGAAGCCATGACCTATCTACGTCAGGCATTGACTATTGCAAAAGGGCTTGATCATCTGGAAGAACAGCGAGACGCCGTTTTTCAACTGTACCGGATCGACTCCATTCGTGGGCAGTACCGAACGGCGCTAACCCATTACCAGCAGTACGTCGGCCTGAATAATCTGCTGTTCAACGAAACCCGGAATAAACAACTGGCCAGCCTGCAAATTCAGTTTGATACCGAAAAGAAAGAGCAGGAAATCAACCTGCTGCAACAACAGTCCAGGCTTCAGCAACTTAGCGTCAGGCAGGCGCTCACGACCCGGAATGTGTCTATTGTTGGGGCTGGTTTGTTACTGCTGTTGCTGGGGGTAAGCTACAACCGCTATCGGCTTAAACAGCGGAGCAATCGCCAGCTGGAGGCCAAGCAGGTGATCATTAATCAGAAAAATCATTCGCTCCAGCAGGTACTGGCCGAAAAAGATCACTTATTGGCTGAGAAGGAATGGATGCTCAAGGAAATTCACCACCGGGTAAAGAATAATCTCCAGATCATTGCCAGCCTGCTTCGCTCACAGGGTCTTTACCTGAAAGACGAAACGGCTCTGGCGGCCATCCGGGAGAGCCAGAACCGGGTACAGGCTATGGCGTTACTGCACCAAAAATTATATCAGGCAGATCGGTTAGCGTCTATCCCCATGGCCGACTACAGTAAGGCGATCGTAGAGTACCTTATCGAGTCGTTTGACCGCGACGACACGATTGACAAACAGATCGGAATTTCGGCCATTGAGCTGGACGTTACGCTGGCCGTTCCAATCGGTTTGATCATCAACGAAGCGGTCACCAATGCGTTGAAATATGCCTTTCTGCCTACCCAAAAAGGTATGATTACTGTGCGGCTGGAAGCCCACGAAGACAGACAGTATCAATTGATAGTTAGTGATAACGGAATCAGGTTTCCTGCTGATTTTGACCCGCTACGAAGCCGAACGCTAGGCTTGAGCCTCATCCGTGGCTTGAGTAAGCAAATCGGCGGACGCCTGCAGATTACTGGTCAGGCCGGGGTGACGCTCGCCCTCGTCTTCACCCATAGCAGCGATGGTAGGAGCCAGTCATGACCACGCCAAAGATAGATGGCCGTACGTACGGTCACGACTGGCCAGGTAAAGCTCCTCAATGCGTATGAAGCCAGTTCAAAATGTATTCGGCATCTTCTTGCCAGGTTGGCAGCCCCAGCACGAAGTGGTTGCGGCCTTCAAATTCCTTGTATTCCAGCACCGAGCCATTGGTTTTATACGCCTTGAAATTACGCTCGTTCAGATGCGCCGGCATGATGTGGTCCTGACTGCCGGACGTAATCAGCAACGGTACGTGCGGTTTTTCAAAGTCTACATGAGCAGCGCTCGTTAACCCACCCCGAGTTACGTTTTTTGATTCTGGAATGGTGTTCGCTTCGTAAGCTGCTTTCTGTTCTTCTAACGGCATCCCGTTAACAAAAGCATATTGCCAGTCTTCAAACGACATCAAGTAGGTTTCTTCCAGATCCGTAAACAGTCCCAGCGCTTTCCAACCCGCTCTCAGGAACGAAAACTCGTAGGGAAAGACCCCTTGGGGAGGCACCGGGTGGATCGCCACACCCGCAGCAGCCAGGTCGCGGTTGACAATGATTTGAGTAATGAGGCCACCGAGTGAATGTCCGATCACGATAGGCTTCTCGGGGCAATTCTTTACGATACCGACGTAATGGCTGATCAGTTCATCCAACGTCAGCGCGGCTAAGTCAGTATCGTTTGGCTGGCGGGCTCGTAGCTCGGCCGCGGGAGCGTCCTTAAATGGCCAGGGCGGAGCCATAGTTGTATAACCCTTGCTCTCGAAATACGTTTGCCATTTGGCCCAGCCAGCGTGAGTGACGAAGGCACCGGTGATGAACACAATAGTTTTTGACTGAATCATAGTGTATTGGTTTATATGGAATGCACAAGGAAGGCAGAAAACAGAGGGCTATTTCTGTGCCAGTCCAGGCGAGCGACTAAAACGAAGTGAAAAAGGCCGAAAGGATTGTACTGAGGGCGTAGACAACGGCTTTGAGCTGGAAGAGCGATAACGCCAACTCCAGATTTATTGGAGTTCGCGGTCAAAAACTCCAGAATTTTCGGGCGTAAGCGACATTGGAAAACCAGGCAAGTGAGTCAACCTATTCTGATGAGATTCAGCGTCGGCAGCGGTCCGCCGGGAAACTGTTGCAATTTGCCACCTTCGGCCAACCGCCCCAGATGTACGCCCGCAAAGCCAATTCGTTCAATTATGGCCCCCACGATCTCGTTTGCCGGCGTATCATTACCGGAGTAAAAGATGACGCGCTTACCGCCCGCCTGATTTGGCTCAGCGCCCAACACGTGCGGAGTTAATGTATTGAATGCTTTGACCACTCGAGCGCCGGGTGCCTGGTCGGCTACTACTTCGCTGGACGTTTTGCCGTTCAGGTTGGCGAGCCGAAAACCAGGCAGAATTGGGTTGGTTGGGTCGATAATAATCTTACCCTCCCAGGACGGAACGCTGGTCATAACCGTATTCAGACTGTTCCAGGGTATGGCCAGAAAAATTACGTCGGCTTGCGCGGCCTGTTTTACAGTACCAGCGGTGACATTACCGCCCAGCCGGTTAACCACCTCGGTTAAAGAGGAGGGCTCCCGGCTGTTACTGATGATTACCTCGTAGCCCGCTTTGGCTACCTGACTGGCAAACGCTTGGCCAATGCCACCCGCTCCAATAATTCCGATTTTCATGTGCTTGCGAATAAAAGATGATACAAAGTGATCAGGCAACTAGTGATTCGCACCCGGTTACAAGAGCCATGCCAAGGCGGTGAAAAGGACAGAAGAGCGGCTAATCAGAGCCTTCCTGATAAAATACAGCACGAACGTGAGTTGAGCCGTTTCAATAAATCCAGAAGGTTTGGGTAACTCCAATAAAGCTGAATTAGCCATGAGGCTGGTTCTTAAAGATGGGATACTGCACTTTGGGAGCGGCCAGCACGGAGAGTGGAACAATTTTAGTAAGTTCAGGGTAAACTACGGCCAGAGTTATGTTCGACGTTTTTAAAGCGTATCTCAACGATAAAATCACTCTTACTGACCATCAATTTGATCTGGTTCAGTCGGCAAGTTCACTAAAACGGCTGCGTAAACGGCAGTTTCTGCTTCAGGAAGGGGATATATGGCAGCGGTACGCGTTCGTCTGTCAGGGTTGTCTGCGCATTTATTATTTAGATGATAAAGGTGTCGAACACATCATGAAGTTTTGCATCGAGAATTGGTGGGCCGGTGACCGCGAAAGCCTCCTGACGGGTAACCCCGCCCGTACGAATATCGACGCCCTGGAAGATTCGGTAGTACTGTTGTTTAACAAAGAGGATTTCGACCAGCTCTGCCAAACGATACCTGCTTTTGGGCAACTGATCAATACCCTCATCGACCGCACATACATCGCCAGTCAGCACCGTATCCAGACGAATATCAGCTACAGCGCTGAAGAAAAGTACGTCGATTTTATTAAAACATACCCCGCTATTTTCAACCGAGTTCCTCTGCACATGATCGCTTCCTATCTCGGCGTTTCGCCCGAAACCCTGAGTCGTATTCGTCACCAGGCGGCCGCCAGGTCAACGTGATTGTTGATAATGAGTTGATTACTGTATAAGCCTTGACTTTTATCAAGGTGTTTTTCCCGCAAAAGTCAAGGGAAAGGGTGCTGGTTAGGCTCCACCTTTGTGTCGTCACTAATTAATGACACCCGGCCGAAAACGGCTGTTGGAATACCTAATCAACAAGAAGTAAGATCATGTCAAAGTTAGAAAACAAGGTAGCTTTCGTTACCGGAGGAAGCCGCGGCATTGGAGCCGCTATCGTCAAACGCCTGGCCGCTGATGGAGCCAGTGTAGCCTTTACGTACTTAAACGCGGAAGCCAAGGCGAATGCTTTAGTCGCCGAAATTGAACAGGCTGGGGGCAAAGCGATAGCGATCAGAGCGGATAGTGGTGACTCTAAGGCGGCCGAAGGTGCCGTTGAGGCTGTGGTTCAAAACTTCGGTCGTCTGGATATAGTGGTCAATAGCGCGGGCATTACGACTTACAAACCCGTCGATCATCATGAGGCTGACCTAACCGGCGTTAGTCAACTGATCAACGTCAATTTAAACGGTGTAGCTGCTACAGTGCGAGCCGCTGCTAAATATTTAAGGGAGGGCGGCCGGGTTATCTCAATAGGGTCAACTTTCGCTGACCGGGTAGCGTTTGCTGGTTTTGCTGACTATGCCGCATCCAAAGCAGCCGTAGCGGCTTATTCTCGTGGATGGGCTTGGGACTTGGGTAAAAAAGGCATCACCGTCAATACCGTTCAACCGGGGCCAATAGCTACGGATATGAATCCTGATAATACCGAGTTTGCGACCAGCGTAAAAGCTGGTTTAGCCCTGGGACGTTACGGTAGGGGCGAAGAGATCGCGGCCGCGGTAGCGTTTCTGGCTAGCCCCGAAGCATCTTTTGTCACGGGCTCGACCCTAACTGTAGATGGTGGGCAAAACGCCTGATACTAAGTCTTGTTTGCTTTTGCGTCTTTCTCCCCACTCCAACGTCGTAAGGTTAGGGTGAGGAGAAGATGCATTATTATGTATGCAAAATGGCTGCAAGTAGTTGATGAGCCGTTTGGAGAAGGACTAGACGAGTTGTTTTTTGCTTACCAATAATTCTACCAGGTCAACAATCTGCGAACAGAAGCAGTTGACTTAATGCATACTTCAACTAAAACAACCATGAACTACAATCCACTCGGAAACACCGGCGTATTAGTATCAGAGCTGTGCTTGGGCACTATGACGTTCGGCGGAGAAGGCTATTGGAAAGCAATGGGCCAGCTGCAACAGGATGCGGTGAATGACATTGTGAAAACCGCCCTCGACAATGGCATTAACTTCATCGACACGGCTAACGTTTACTCATTCGGACAGTCGGAAACGTTGCTCGGTCAGTCCCTGAAAACGCTGGGTTTACCCCGTAATGAGCTTATTATTGCCACTAAAGTGCGGGGGCGAATGGGCGAGGGCAAAAACCAGGTTGGTCTGGGGCGTTGGCAGATCATGCAGCAACTGGAAGGAAGCCTGAAGCGCTTACAGGTCGATCACGTTGACCTCTATCAGATTCATGGTTTTGACCCATTGACACCCCTGGAAGAAACCATGCGCGGGTTGGAAGACGTAGTACGCAGCGGTAAAGTGCGCTACATTGGCTGCTCAAACCTGGCCGCCTGGCAGGTCATGAAAGCAAACGGTATCGCCGAAAAAAATGGCTGGACAAAATTCGTGTCGACCCAGAACTACTACTCCATTGCTGGTCGTGATCTCGAAAACGAAATTGTGCCCATGGTGCAGGATCAGCAAATGGGCATTTTACCCTGGAGCCCGTTGGCGGGCGGATTTTTGTCAGGCAAATACACCCGAGACAACAAACCTGCCGACGATTCGCGTCGATTGGCTTTCGATTTTCCGCCGGTGAACCAGGAAAAAGCATACGACATCATCGACGCTATGCAGTCCATTGCCGAAGCCCATGGAGTGTCGGTAGCCCGGATCGCACTAGCCTGGGTGCTGGCCAAATCTGGCGTGACAAGTGTAATTATTGGAGCTAAAAACACCGATCAGCTAATGGATAACATTAAAGCTACCGAGGTTAGCCTAACCACCGAGCAACTCGCCGATCTCGATGCAGTCAGCGCTATACCCAAACCCTATCCGCAATGGATGATTGAGCGCCAGAGTAACGACCGACTGGGAACGTCTAACTTTTCGCCGAATCAATCGGCGGTTACCGCCAAGTAACGTGGCTGGGGAGCCGCGACAGATTTCAACTACTTTGTCGCGGCTCCCTGGCCGCACTACTGCTTGCAAATCCGGTCACTACTGCCGTATTTTGTGCGTATAAATCAATCACCCCATAATGAATTTTCCCGCAGAGCTGAAGTATACGCAGGATCACGAGTGGATTCGGATAGAAGACGATGGTACAGCCGTAGTTGGCATCACCGATTTTGCCCAGCATGAATTAGGTGATATCGTTTATGTGGATATCAACACCATTGGTCAGTCGCTGTCGAAAGGTGACGTATTTGGGTCGGTAGAAGCCGTTAAAACTGTTTCTGACCTGTTCCTGCCGATTGAAGGTGAAATCCTTGAATTAAACTCCGCCATCGAAAAGTCGCCCGAGCTGCTCAACAGCGATCCCTACGGCGAAGGTTGGATTATCCGCCTGAAACCAGCTGCTGCTGACCAGAACGAAGACCTGCTCACGGCTGAGGCTTACCAGGAATTGGTTGGCGCCTGATGCATACTGATAAGAGGTTACCAAGGCTCCGACAGGGGCCTTTTTTTTGAATCAATACTGTCAGCATGACAAAAAGCCTAGATATAACATCGGGCGATATCATCTTCCATGCAACTTCTGATCCGTTCCGCTCGTGTTATTGATGCCGCTTCGTCGTTCGACGGGCAAACGTGTGATATCTTATTAGACAACGGACTGATCCGTCAAATTGGCGAGCGCCTGACCGCCGACGAAGGAGTTCGGATCATTGAAGCCGATAATTTACACGTATCGCCGGGTTGGGTCGACCTGCGTGTGCTGGCGCAGGACCCTGGTTATGAGCATAAAGAAGATTTCACCAGTCTTTGCCGGGCAGCAGCAGCAGGAGGTTTCACTGATATAGCTGTACTACCTAACACCCAGCCCGTTGTTGACGCCAAAGGGACCCTCGGCTACGTCCGGCGCATGGCCGAAGGGCAACCCGTAAACGTTCATGTGATTGCAGCCGTCACTAAAAAAGCGGCCGGCGAAGATTTTACGGAAATGCTGGATCTTCATCATGCCGGCGCCGTTGCCTTCTCCGATGGAACACACCCGTTGCAGAATCCTGATCTGTTGCTCAAAACCTTGCAGTATCTACGGCCTATCAATGGGTTGCTGATGAATCGCCCCGAAGAAACATTGCTGACCCGTTATGGCCAGATGCACGAGGGTGTTCAAAGTACATTGCTGGGGTTAAAAGGCATGCCAGCCCTGGCGGAAGAACTCATGATTGAGCGCGATCTTCGGCTGCTTGATTATGTTTTGGGCCAAGAGCCGAGGGCAAAGGGCCGGGAGCAGGAAGGAACAGTTCCGTCTCTACCACCTTCGCCCTTTTCTCCCGACTCTTTGCTCCCTGCCCTACATTTCTCCACAATCTCTTCGGCTAAATCAGTCGAGCTGATTCGTCAGGCGAAAAAGCAGGGTATGCTGGTTAGTTGCGATGTGGCGGCCCATCAGCTTGTTTTTGACGACTCGGCCCTGGCTGGATTTGATACCAACCTGAAAGTAAATCCGCCGTTCCGGTCACCGGAAGACGTGACGGCTTTGTGGGAAGGTATTGCCGACGGAACCATCGATGCAATTGTGTCTGATCATTCTCCTCAGGATGCGGAAAGCAAGAATCTCGAATTTGATCAGGCAGAATTCGGTATCATCGGCTTAGAAACGGTCTTTGCCTCTGTCATGACCTACAACCAGAAAGTATCGCTTTCTCAAATAGTGGATAAGCTAGCGACTCGGCCCCGGCAGATATTGCGGCTTCCTGCCGTTTCTATTGCCGAAGGGCAGGTTGCCAACTTGACGTTGTTTGACCCAACCAGTACCTGGACCTACGAAAGAACCCATTCGAAGTCAAAAAACTCACCTTTTTTGGGTCAGACACTTACCGGTCGTGTCATTGGAACTGTTCATCAGAAAGTGTACACTCATAACTTATGAAAGATATTATCGCCTATTTTAACCATCCGTTGCTGAAATTCCCCCTCCTGGCCGGGATGGCTACGGGCGTATTGTGTTTTCTTTACTTTCTGGGATTATACGCCGTGGGTGTACCCGCGCTGGGAAACATTCGAGTGCTTGACTACGGCATCCACATCATCGTTATGATTGCTACGGTATGGTATTACCGGAAGACAATTGGTCAGGGACGATTGCATTTATGGGAAGGCCTAACCATTGGTTATGTGTTGAACACAGTGGCTGCTTTGGTTACGGGCTGGCTCATTTATTTGTTTGTTACGCAGATTGATCCTGGGGTATTTACCGAATACGTTGCCAATTCAAAGAAGCTGTTGCTGGAAGGTAAAAAGCAGATTACTGATCAGTTTGGCCCCGAGACGTTCAATGATCAATGGACCAAAGTCAGTACGATGCAACCTGGTGTCTTGTTGCCCGATGAACTCACCAAGAAAACAGCGCTTGCGGTATTACCGGTGCTTATCATTTCGCTTATTTTCCGTAAACAAGATTACAGTGTTATCAATCCTTAAACTAAACTGATATCATTATGAACGAAAGAACATCTACAGCTCGGGTTGCCCTTAAATGGGGAGGTGTACTGGGTATTGCCCTAATTCTATTTTCGCTCATACTTTACCTTACCGACAACACCAGTAACGCAGCTCTAGGTGCGGTCACCTATCTCTTTATGGCCGTTGGCATCGTTTTAGCCATGCGCGAATATCGAACACTCAACAGCGGCTATATGACCTACGGCGAAGGGCTTGGCCTGGGGGCGTTAACCGCTACCATATCAGGATTGCTCTCCAGCTTATTCTCCGTATTCTATACGACTGTTATCGATACAGGAATCATGGAACGAGCTTCCGATAAGATCCGTGAGCAGTTAGAAGATCGCGGGGTACCCGATGAACAGATTGACCAACAGATGGAGATGATGCAGATGTTCCAGAGCCCTGGACTGTTGTTTGTGTTTGGCGTCATTGGTTCGGCGTTTATTGGGCTACTTCTATCATTAGTTATAGCCGCTTTTATGCGACGGAACAACCCAAATCCGTTTGATTGATGTATCTGGTGGAGCGAGTAAAGCAAGGGCGGTTACTACAGGTGAATAACTTGCTCTACTCGCTCTACCTATTTCACTAATCACCAATACAGTGCTGGCTATTTTTCGCAAAGAAATTAATCAATTCTTCTCGTCGCCCATCGCCTACATCATCATGGGCGTGTTTTTAACGGCTGTAGGGCTGCTACTTTGGGTATTTCCGGATACCAGCTTACTCGAAAACGGTTACGCCGACATGGGCACGTTCTTCAACCTGACGCCGTATGTGATGCTCTTTCTGGTGCCAGCTGTTACCATGCGGTCCATTGCCGACGAGGTCCGATCTGGCACGCTCGAATGGTTACTAACTAAACCCGTAAGCCGGTGGGGGGTTGTAGGTGGCAAATTCCTCGCAAGCTGGCTTCTGGTTGTTTTAACTCTTTTACCAACGATACTGTATTACGTAACCCTGTATCAGCTGGGCTCACCCGTTGGCAACATTGACTCCGCGGGTGTGTTCGGGTCATACATTGGGTTGCTGCTGCTAGGGGGCGTTTTTGTGGCCATTGGCTTATGGGCATCGTCATTGAACGACAACCAAGTGGTAGCCTTCGTGTTGGGTGTGTTTTTTTGTTTTTTGTTATATGTCGGGTTAAGTGCAATAGCCGGATTGAGTGCATTGGGTGGACTTACGTACTATTTATCTTACTTTGCTTTAGATGAGCAATACCGCGCACTGGGGAGAGGATTAATTGATTCCCGCAATGTTGTGTACTTGCTTAGCCTGATCGCGCTTTTTTTAGTGTTGACAGCCAATCGACTAAGCGCTAGATCGTAGTTAACTTCTTTTATGAATTACTCTACTTTGCGCTATGGCGCAGCAATTACCTGGACGATTATCATGCTCATTGGTTGCACTATTCCCGGGCCTGACGTACCACCGGTGATGACGTTAAATGACAAGTTCATGCACATCGGCATTTTTGTTCCTTTTGCCGCTTTGTGGATCATTGCTGGCCGGCGGCCAATGTGGGTGATCATAGCTGGGTTGTTATACGGCATCTTAATTGAAGTAATACAAGGAGTTCTTCCCATACACCGTAGCGCTGACGTAAAGGACGCTATTGCCGATTTCATTGGAACCTTACTTGGTGTAGGAGTCGGATTGGGATTAGGAAAGGTCTTTAAGATATAGAGCCAGCCTGGCAAAGGTGTGTTGTTTCAATGCCTTAAAATAAAGTATGAGCCTTGTAAACGCTTAGCTATTAGCAGCTTATTGGATTGCCAGGCAGTACAAGTGAGGGTAGTTAAACCGTAATAACGGTAAGCTTTCGGAAAGGAAAAGGAGAGAGTCCGCTAAAATCTGTCTAAACGGCCAGCCATGTTTTAGCAAAAAATTGCCAACTTAACCGCTCAAACCACTGATTGTTATGCATATCGGATTTATTGGCTTAGGCAAGATGGGCTTCAATCTTGTCAGTAACTTAGTTCGTCACGGTCATACTGTTGTAGGCTATGATATCAACGAAACCTTAGTTGAAGCCGTCAAAACAGAAGGAGCGCAGGGCGTTACTTCCTTGCAAGACCTGTATAATGCGCTGCCCGAAAAGCGTGTTTTATGGCTGATGATTCCGGCGGGGCCGCTCGTTGACAACGTTATTGAGCAGCTGCTGGCCGTCATGCAGGCTGGCGATGTTGTTATTGACGGCGGTAATTCACATTACCAGGATTCGCTCCGACGACACGCTTACTTAAAAGAAAAAGGTATTGGATTCCTGGACTGCGGCACGAGTGGCGGCATCAGCGGAGCATTGAACGGAGCATGCACCATGGTAGGGGGCGACGCCGACGTTATTGAGCCATTGCACGGAGTGTTCCGGGATATATCAGTCGAAGACGGTTATCTGTATACGGGCCCGGCTGGTAGTGGCCACTTCACCAAAATGGTACATAACGGCATCGAGTATGGTATGATGCAATCTATTGCCGAAGGCTTTGAAGTGTTGCAGAAAAGCCAGTTTCCGTTCGACTTTGAAGCGGTTGCCCGGATGTGGGGCCATGGATCGGTCATTCGTGGCTGGTTGATGGAGTTGACCGAGAACGCCTTCAAAAAGGACGCTAAGCTGGACGAAATTAGAGGACGTATGTTCTCCTCAGGCGAAGGCAAATGGACGCTCGAAACAGCCCTTGATCTAGGGGTGCCAACACCCGTCATTGCGCTCTCATTGATCATGCGTTACCGATCGCTGCAAGACGATACGTTTACCGGTAAAGTCGTTGCTGCGTTGCGCAATGAGTTTGGTGGACACGCTGTTGAGAAAAAATAAATTAGGGCCGAATAAAGAACCGCGCTCAATCTAATTAAATTTTTGTCGTTAATTTATAGAGATAAAGGGGTTCAGGCAGTTTCGATTGTCATCCATAATGCAATCGAAACTGCCTGAACTCTTATATTTTATAACCCTATAACCGCGGTATGCCTATATGAAAGTATTAGGTCCGATTCAAGATCCTGTTTTTATTGAGAAGTCGTACAACCAGGTTGACCAACTGTTTCTTCGATATATTAAAGATGAACGCGATTTGCCCTTCGTTTATCTAACTATCCGCATTAGCTTAACGCTGATTCCATTAAGTGTGCTGTTATTTATGCCTTTCCTCACGGGTTGGGCGTGGTGGGCGGTGGCGGCTGTTCATTTTTACATCAGTAATTTCATGTTCAAAGGGCCATTTGGACTGATGCTGCATTGCACCAGCCACCGTCCGTTCTTTAAGCCTGAGTACGGCTGGATGAACAACTATTTACCCTGGATAATGGCTCCGTTTTTTGGCCATACACCAGAAACGTATTACAGTCACCACATCGGGATGCACCATCCCGAAAATAATCTTGAAGATGACGAAAGCAGCACAATGGCGTTTCAACGCGATAGCTTTCGTAGTTTCCTGGCCTACTTCGGTCAATTCTTCGTGCGGGGTGTACACGATTTATTAGTTTATCTGCGCTGGAAGAACCGCTCAAAACTGGCAAAACGGGCTCTGATTGGCGAAATCACATTCGGTATTGTCTGCGTGGCGCTCTGCTTTGTCAGTTGGCCAGCAACAGTGCTCGTCTTCATTCTACCGCTGTTCATTTATCGCTTAGTGGCCATGTTAGGCAACTGGACGCAACACGCCTTCGTGGACGGTGACGATCCTGGGAATGCGTATAAGAATAGCATCACCTGCATTAACGTCAAGTACAATAAGAAATGCTGGAACGATGGCTATCATATCAGCCACCACGTGCGGCCTGCTATGCACTGGACGGAGCATCCAGTATTTTTTCAGAAAACGATTGATAAATACGCCCAGAACCAGGCCATTGTTTTTGACGGGCTGGATTTTCTGCAAATATTCTTTTTACTGATGCGGGGCCGGTACGATAAGCTAGCCCAGCACATGGTTAACATCAACGGTACGTTCGTGGATGATGACGATGCTATCGCCTTACTTCGCCAGCGGACACAGCGAATTCTGGTTAGAGAACCCGAGTTAGTTTCATTATAGATCAACTAACGGTTAACTACGAGTCGATGGTATCAACTAACTATTGTTGCCATCGACTCGTGCTTCAATGATGCGCTGCACTTCGACCGGTACGTTTGAGAGAAAGTCGTAACCCGTTAACCGTTCCAGCTCGTCGACACTAGTTAGGTAGGCTCGCCAGGGTTTATCAGCTGCCGACTGGTTATTGAGGATGTTCACCGCAATGACACGCGTGTTTGTTGATACGCGAGAAGCATCGTTCGAGCCCGTTGGTAACACCACGATGATCTTCCAGAGCGTGGCTGGAACCGTTATTTTACTGCCAGCAATAGCGGAAGAAAAGCCATTTTGACCAGTGCCACCGGAGCCGTACGTTCCGGCAATAACGTACACCTCATTACCGGTTGTTGCTTGCTGCCGTTCATAGTCTTCCAAATTTTTCCAGACTTCGCGGTTATGCCGCGGTGCTTGTGGCACGATGTTGGTTAGCAAAAAGGTACTAGCATTATCTTCTGGTGAGCGATCACGATCATCGGAGGGGCACAGATGACCTCTGTCGAAGCCCGTGTTTGTATAGTCAGTTGGTTTAGCCGCATACCAGCCGGAAGGGAGCGTAGGATCGGGGCGAAACGCATCGGTTCGACGGCTCTCACCCTTCCAGGCCGAGCTGAGGTGCCAGCTGGCCCAGTTTGCGATACCTCGACTACGGCTGTAAGACAATACATAGGCTGATTTGGTAAGGAGGTAGTTGTCAGGGTCGCTGACAGAGGCCCCACTGGGATTACCAAGAGCGAGGTTGTCATCACGTGTTGGTTCAGTAGAACCAGTACCGGCTGGTTTCGGCGATTTTACTGATACACAATCAGTCAGTAACACTCCGAAACTAATTAAAAATAAAATACTTTTGAGTTGGCGAAGTACTTGAATTGATTTTGCTGACATTCTTACGGAACTTTACAACGAATAAACGTAACAAATGACTACTTAGCCTATAAGTGTACTAAGTAGTAACAAAATTGACCTAAAATAAACAGAGTTATCTGCTGTTATGGCCAAAAAGAAGCAACCAGCTGGCCCGGGCCAGGAAAGACCGCGCCCAGTAGCCCCCAAGCCTGCTTTAACTCCTTCCGGCGGAGCTACCCGACCTAATTCGGTTCGGACGGCTGAGGCAACTATACGCCCGGCTACCCGCCCAATCACCGCAAAACAAGCTGAAACACCGTCAACACCCGACCTGCCGATTGAGACGCGGCCGGTCGCCTGGTGGCCTCCCGTCGTACTGGCGCTTTTAGGCGCTCTTTTATACGTGAACACGTTTGGGCATCAATACGCTCTCGACGATATTGCCGCTATTGGACAAAACCTTTTTGTTAAAAAAGGCATTGCCGGTATCCCTGATCTGCTCCGTACCGAATTCTGGCACTTTAGTAATATTTCACTCGGTTATTATCGGCCTTTGTCGCTCATTACGTTTGCACTCGAGCAAGAGTACTTTAAAGACAACCCGAATATTAGCCACATGATTAATGCCGGCCTCTACGGTCTGACGGGCGTAGTGGTTGGAATCTTACTTCAGAAGTGGTTACCTAAGCAAATCATTACAGCCTTTTTGATTGGACTGGTCTTTATGGCCCACCCAATCCATACCGAAATTGTTGCCAATATTAAAGGCCGCGATGAGATACTTAGCTTCCTATTTATCTCCCTAATGCTGTTGTCCTACTGGCGTTATTTGGAAACAAAACAATGGGGGTGGATTGTTGGCGCTTGCTTGTCACTTTACCTGGCATTTTTATCGAAAGAATCTTCTATTGTTAGTTTGGCCCTGATTCCGGCCATGCAGTACTGGTTTGCCCGCCGGAACGTGTGGCAGTCGCTCATTAGCCTGTGGCCGTTCTTAATTGTTGCGGCTTTATTCTTTTACCAAAAGCAGAAGATGATCGGCACCTTGAGCGGTACACCACCGGTCGACTGGGCTAACTATCCGTATGCTATTGAGAAGACGCAGAAGTCGACCATGTTCAAATTTTTTGAATACTATCTGCGACTGCTCATTTTGCCTCATCCGCTGGTTTATGATTACTCATATAACGTTATACCGTCGGGGAGTAAGGGAGATGTATTAACGTGGGCAGGCTTCTTTACCATGGTTGGCATGATTTGGCTTACCTGGAAAGGTTTCCTTAAGCGGACCCTCTGGGGGTTTGGTCTTTTCTGGTTCTTCGTAACCATGGCACCTGGCTTAGGCTTTATCTGGTTCCGGGGCGGTATTTTGGCCGAGCGCTTTACGTATGCCGCTGTTATGGGCTTTGGCTTTGTGCTAATCTGGAGCCTCCAGAAATTACTGGTTCGCGACGCTAGCGACGCAACTAAACCATTGCTGGCCCGCTACGCTCCTTTGCTTGGACTAATGGCCGTTGTGGCTGGTCTGTATTCGTTCAAGACCATTGAGCGTAATCGCGATTGGGAAAATAACTTTGTGTTGTTTAACTCCGCTTTACCTTACGCACCGAACAGTTGCCAGGTACAACGGCACGTGGCGAACGAGTGGATCGAAAAAGGACTTAAGGACCGTGCTAAGGCTGATTCTATCGCTAATGCAACGAATGCCCTGAAGCCGAAACCTACGCCAGACCAGATAAAGAAAGCCCAGGCATTGATTGACACCAATATCGCCCACGCTAACAAGCACGGCCGGTGGGCGCTCGACCACTTGCAGGAATCAACACGTATCTATCCAAACTTTGGCGAAGCGTATTTCTCCATGGCGTACGTATTTCAAAAGATTACGCCTAACGTAGACTCGGCGAAATACTATTACAAGCAAACGATCCGGGCTGCCTCGGCTTATGCACCCGCTTACAACAACCTGGGTGTTATCTACCAGGGCGAAGGCCTGGCACAAAACAATCGGCAGAAGCTTGAGCTAGCTTCATACTATTACAATCAGTCCATGATTGTAAACCCAGCGTATCAGGACGGCAAAAACAACCATGCAAACCTGCTCAAGGCAACGGGGCTGGACGTAAGAATGCTGCCTGATTCAATACTGAAAAAGTATTAACACAGGTAATACGTTAGGTTAACACAAAGTCCGGTCTCTTTAATAGAGCCGGACTTTGTGTTGGTATAGATAGATGTATGCTTAAAGGCTGCTCAATGCCTGCTGAGCTTCTTCTGCCGTCAAATCTTTGCCGTACATAGGCGTGTCGGGCTGTTGTTTGCGTCCGCCTTCGTGCAGTGAACCTGTATAAACCGGTGCAAAACCTATTTCCCGAATAAGGTCTGATACAATGGCCTTTGCTCCTGCGTCGTCGCTCGCTACAAAGATGGCCCGGCGTTGAGCTTCAGGCTTGCTGATATCACCCTGTTCGGCGAGGTGTTTGAACCAAATGGTGTTAAATGCTTTAACCAATCGTGCGTCAGGTAAGCGTTTCGCGGTTTCTTCGCTGGATGTTGAGTCTCCCAAATCCAATACCTGTCCGTTAGGGCCGTATGGATTCATGGCATCAATCACAATCTTGTTGGCAACCAAATCGGAGTGCGGCAGGGCTTCCGGAGAGTTCCAGGGAACGGCTAACAGGATAACTTCGCCGAAAGCGGCTGCATTGTCGACCGTATCGGCATGCGCTGTGGGGCCGAGTTCAGCAACAATATCTTTTAGGGATTCAGGTCCGCGCGAGTTACTAAGAGCAACCTCATGACCTGCTTCAACAAATAGCTTGGCAACAGTATGGCCGATGTTGCCTGCCCCGATAATTCCGATTTTCATAATACGTTAGTGATTGGTTACTGGAGACGTAACATGAAAGTCGGAGGGAAGGTGCACGCTACCCAATCACTTCTTGGATCAAGAAGCAAACTAGATTTGAAGAAGTTAGTGGCTCCTATGACAATACAAGCCTGTTCTACACCAAGCATCTAAACTAAAACCAGCCGGTGTTTAATGACTCAGGTTAAAACAGCGTGAAGTGGTAGTAATAATATATACCAGAAGTAAGTTATTTGCCGTCTAAAAGTTGGTTTAAAGTTTTGCGATTGGCTTCTGGCTCGAAAATGGATCGAACAGGAATAGCAAATCCGGGTATGGTGAGCGCAGTGACTGTGTCGTGGAGGTGAAAATTACCAACGGCGTCGAAAGCCATGAACTCCTCGTCTAATTTAAATTGCTCAACGGTCTGTCGCGTAGGATCTACCAACCAGTACTCACGAACACCGTGAGCGGCATAATCTTCAAACTTTATGCCCCGATCACGTTTGGCAGTCCCTTTTGACAGAATT
Source organism: Spirosoma soli (assembly GCF_042684525.1). Lineage (NCBI taxonomy): Bacteria > Pseudomonadati > Bacteroidota > Cytophagia > Cytophagales > Cytophagaceae > Spirosoma > Spirosoma soli. The sequence goes on from NZ_JBHULN010000007.1 coordinate 180,051, forward strand.
TCGACTACAAAATCAGGGGCAGGGTGCTGCATGGTTTCATCGTCAAAGGTATCCGCCACTTCTTTGCGCCAGAAACAAATATCTGGCTCATAATCGTTGCGAGTAAGCGTAACGAGGGCTTTTTCAATGTCAACCTCACCTAGCTCTTTAGCCTCAATATAATCCTGAAGAAGACGAAACAGTCGCTTGCTGGCTCGTAAATGCCGACGCTTAACGGGCGAGTGCATAACGATTTGCCCATTGATGAACTCAGCTTTGACGTCCTCCTGAAGCCATTCATAAAACTCCTGCCGACGCTTTTTTTCGTCATCCAAAACCGCTTGAACACGATTGATGATTAATTGAGCATCTGGGGCATCTAATAAGTCCGCAACGAAGTCGGTAAGCATAACAGGCCTGTTTAATAGCTAAATATAGGTGTTTTCTTGTCAATCACTTATCGACATCAGTCCCTATTAACTCGCCTAAAATCTTCTGAGCCGCAACAGAGATTACGGTGCCCGGACCAAAGACTCCTTTAACGCCAGCATCATACAAATACTGGTAATCCTGGGCCGGAATAACGCCCCCGGCAATGACCAGTATGTCATCACGACCGATCTTTTTCAACTCGTCAATCAATTGCGGCACTAGCGTTTTGTGACCAGCCGCCAGGCTCGATACGCCGACAATGTGCACATCGTTTTCGGCAGCCTGGCGAGCCACCTCCTCGGGAGTCTGGAATAACGGCCCCATATCTACATCAAAGCCCAGGTCAGCAAAGCTCGTGGCAATTACTTTAGCGCCCCGATCATGACCGTCCTGGCCCATTTTAGCGACTAGGATGCGTGGTCGACGCCCATCGAGTTCGGCAAAGCGATCACTCATCTCCCGCGCCAGTCGGAAATTTTCATCATCGGAAACCTCGGCGGAATAAATGCCTGATACAGCACGAATAGTGGCCTTATGACGGCCGAATGCTTTTTCCATAGCGTCGGAGATTTCACCCAACGTAGCGCGGTCGCGGGCGGCTTCAACGGCGAGACTCAGTAGATTACCCTCTCCGGTTTGAGCACAATGCGTAATCGCGGCTAGACGGGCTTGCACAGCCTGGCTGTTACGTGTTGCTTTAACATCCTGGATGCGTCGAACCTGTGCCTCCCGAACGGCCTGATTATCAATGTTAAGTAGCTCAATGTCCGTCTCGTTATCCGGCTTGTACCGGTTTACACCCACAATTACGTCTTTACCGCCATCAATTCGGGCTTGCTTACGGGCGGCTGCTTCTTCGATCCGAAGCTTAGGCAAGCCGGTTTCAATGGCTTTCGTCATGCCCCCTAACTGCTCAACTTCTTCGATGAGTGCCCAGGCTTTCTGGGCCAGTTCTTTCGTTAGGAACTCAACGTAATACGAGCCGCCCCAGGGATCAACGGCGCGAGTGACATCGGTTTCGTGTTGTAAATAGAGCTGTGTGTTACGGGCAATGCGGGCCGAGAAGTCGGTGGGTAGCGCAATGGCTTCATCCAGCGAATTCGTATGCAGGCTTTGGGTGCCACCCAAGACGGCGGCAAGGGCTTCAATTATCGTTCGGGCCACGTTGTTGAACGGATCTTGCTCGGTTAAGCTATAGCCCGAAGTTTGACAATGCGTACGTAAGGCTAATGATTTGGCATTGTTTGGAGCAAACTGCTGCACTATCTTGGCCCACAACAAGCGCCCAGCCCGCAGTTTAGCGATCTCCATGAAATGATTCATGCCAATGCCCCAAAAGAACGACAGACGTGGAGCAAAGTCGTCGATACCCATACCGGCCCGCAAGCCTGTACGAATGTATTCGAGGCCATCGGCGAGCGTATAGGCTAGTTCCAGATGCGCCGGTGCCCCTGCTTCGTGCATGTGGTAACCACTGATGCTGATGGAATTGAATTTGGGCATGTATTTGGCGGTGTAGGCGAAAATGTCGCCCACGATACGCATGGAGGGCTCTGGCGGGTAGATGTACGTATTCCGCACCATAAACTCCTTCAGAATGTCATTTTGAATCGTACCTGATAGTTTTTCGGCCGAAACGCCCTGCTCTTCGGCTGCCACGATGAAAAACGCCATAATGGGCAGTACGGCCCCGTTCATGGTCATCGACACCGACATTTGATCGAGCGGAATCTGGTCGAACAAAATCTTCATATCCTCTACCGAATCAATAGCGACACCCGCTTTGCCCACGTCGCCCACTACGCGCGGGTGATCGGAATCGTAGCCTCGGTGCGTGGCTAGATCGAATGCTACGGATAAGCCTTTCTGCCCAGCTGCCAGATTACGACGGTAAAAAGCGTTTGATTCTTCGGCGGTTGAGAAACCGGCATACTGCCGAATCGTCCAGGGTTGGCGGACGTACATACTAGCATAAGGACCACGCAGATAGGGAGGAATGCCAGCCGCGTAGTGTAAGTGCTCGGCATCAACGACGTCGGCAGCTTCGAAGTGTGGTTTGAGTTTTATTCCCTCACTGGTCATATAAGTCGCCGATGAGGGAGCGGCTTGCTTGGGGGCTGCTGACCAGGTGGATATAGTGCCGAAGTTGGGTTTCATACGCTCAGATTTGTACAGCGAAATTAAGCTTTATTCACCCCATCTTAAAACCTATATATAGGTCACCTGCTTGAGCAGTATATTCGGTAAATATGGGCTGTTAAGAAATATTCTTGCCCTTTTTGCATAGTTATTTAATATAAATTATAGATAAATATCTTAAGCCTTATAAATTGCAAGACTGTATTATCCTTTATTCGTTCATACAAATTAAAAATTTAGTCTAATGTACAAGATTACTCCAAAGTCATTGTTCGCCGTGGGGACGTTGCTAGCTACCACGTTTGCCTGCGTAAACGAAACGCAACTTCAACCCAATAACTTCATCAACAGTAATGGTGCTCGGCAGGGTGTTTCAGAAACGGGTGTGAAATTCAAAACAGGTCAGTACATTATCATTGCCTCCGATGAGTCACTTCCCGCTGATCTGGAAGCGAGCATTGTTAAAGCGAATGGTAAAGTCGGACGCACGTTCGGAAAGGTTGGCATCGCAACGGCCACCTCCAGCGACCCTAAATTTGCCGACAAAGCAGCTCGTATTGCGGGTGTACGTTCTGTAATACGAGATGCCGAAGTACAGTGGATCGACCCGGTAGCTAACCAGGAGCTAAAAGCTGAGGACATTGCAGCCCTGTCAGCTACGAATCCGAACACAAATCAGTTTTTCTCATTTCAGTGGGGCCACAAAGCTATTAGTTCGCCTGCGGCCTGGGCGGCTGGTTTTCAGGGAGAAGGTGCCCGCGTAGCCGTACTGGATGGTGGTTTTGACCTGACTCACCCTGACCTCGCCGGTAATATTGTTTACAGCAAAAGTTTTGTACCCGGCGAGCCAGCCCAATACGGATTACCCGACGCGTTTAGTCATGGAACGCACACAGCCGGCACTGTTGCGGCTATTGACAACAACATTGGCGTTGTGGGTGTGGCGCCCAAAGCGAAGCTGCTGCTGATTAAAGTATTAGCCGACAGCGGTTCCGGTTCTTTTTCATGGATGATTCAAGGGCTATTGGATGCGGTTGAACAGCAGGCCGACATTGCCAGCATGAGTCTGGGAGCTTATCTGTTACGTAATGGTAAATACCTCGATGACAATGGTACCCCGGCTGATCCTTCCGATGATTTCGTCGGCCACGACGCAAAATCAGTTCAGGAGTTGATCAATGCCATAACCCGCGTTGTGAGTTATGCCACGAAACAAGGGGTGACGGTCATTGCTGCCGCTGGGAACGACGGTATCAATGGCAATAAAGACGGATCAGGCTTGACGATTCCGGGTAACTTACCGAATGTTATCTCAATTTCGGCTACAGGGCCGCTGGGGTGGTTTGCCAATCGGGCAACTGATCTCGATCGGTTTGCTTCTTACTCGAACTATGGTACGCCAGATATCACATTTGCGGCTCCGGGTGGTGACTTTGCTTTGTTTCCAAACGCTAATTACCAATATGATATGGTGCTGAGCACAGGTGCTTTGAAGAGTTACTACTTCTCGGCTGGCACAAGTATGGCAACACCACATGCTGCGGGTGTGGCTGCCCTGATCGTTGGTAAAAATGGCGGTCGTATGGACCCTACGCGCGTTGAAGCGGCTCTGCGCGCATCGGCCGATGACCTGGGAGCGCCAGGCCGCGATCCGTTATATGGTTATGGCCGTGTTAACGCTTACAAAGCCGTAGTGAATGCCCAATAGCGTTCATTCTTATCGAATCAAAAAGGCAGCCCCACAAAGGCTGCCTTCTTTGTTAGTAGAACTAATGAGTTGGCTATTCAAACGGCTCTGTCAGGCGTCGGTCAGGTAAGGATGTCAATGCCGATGGCTGGGTAGGTTTGTTGGTGTGGCTCGGCTGGAGCGACTCGTCAAACCGAAACTTCGTCACGCCTACCAGAACCTTCCCGTTTTTAACCGCTTCTACCCTAGCTTGGTACGATTTGTCGATTTGGTCCAGTACATAGCCACTAGCGAACGCCTTGACTAAACCGCCCATCTCTTCAACGTTCAGGAATAGTGCCCAGGCTGTTTCAATTAACTGGTTCGTTAAATTTTCAATATAATATGACCCAGCTGATGGATCAGTAACCTTATCAAAATAGCTTTCTTCTTTCAATAAGACTGATATGTTGCGGGCAATTCGTTCGGAAAACTCGTTGATGTTACCCAAAATGGCATTGTATGGATGTACTGTCAGCACGTCGCAGCCGCCAATAACAGCTGCCATCGCTTCAGTCGTGGCTCGAAGTAAGTTTGTGTAAGGCGTAGCCGAGGCATCATAAAAGGTTGAAGTCTGACTATGAAGTAAGAACGGTAAGGGCTGGCTCTCAAAATTAACCTGATAAGCAGCGGCAAAACGGGCCAGCAAAACTCGCAGCGCCCGCAACTTAGCAACTTCCAGAAAGTAACTCGTGCCCACAGAAACGGACAAGGCTGTTTTAGGGATGAGTTCAGCGAGTGTTAAGCCATCATCAGTTAATTGATCATATACCTCCGCTAAACGGGCTAAGGCAAACCCAAGCTCTTGAGCGGCCGTAGCTCCGGCGTTGTGAAAGTCGTGGCTACTGATAGTGACGGACCGAAACTGGGGCGAATCAGCCGTCAGCCGAGTGACTTGAGCCGTTAGTGGTCCGGCGTCTGTTAGCAAACCACCTTTTAGTTGGTAAGGCGCAATTGACTTTAAGCTTTGGATAAATCGTACAGGGTTGGAATAAGCGTCGGTGCGGAAAAAAACGGGAGTATCGCTCAGCTTTATACCGTCTAGTAATCTGGCCAGATCTAGATTGGGGGGCAGGGTGAGTACCAGGGCATCGGCCCCACGCCTGAGGGTATCCCGTAGCAATACGTTGTCGGCTTTTTCGTCGGAGATTCGGCGCTCGGGTGCATTAAGCCAGCCAGTTGTCTGTTTCTGCGCTGATTGAATTTGGACTAATGGCAAATCGGCTAAGTCATCAGCTGTATAATAGGGCTCTACAATGAAGCCATCTTCGTTATGCCAGCGTAGACTTTCGAAAGCATTATCATCTTTTAATTCTTTACGTATTTGCGCTAACCAGGCTAATTTGTCGGCTGCTGGAAATGAGGTACTAAAAAGCGGCTCCATTGGTAGTTTGTGACAATGTGTAGGTAAAATTACATCTTTCTCTTTTCGGGGGCAAAACCGTCATTTCAACTGACTAGTGGACAGTGTTCTTGCATTATTCGAAGGGATTAGTTTAATGCCTTGACGTTCCGTCTGAATCACGTAATTTTAGCTTAATGAACCGAAAAGAAGACGACTGAGCCAGATAATTAGCTACATTTGTCTCCCTTTTTTTGATTGAACTCACCGTACTAAGAGAAGTATCCACCGTGAATGGAACGAGCCAACCAGGAATGCAACGTGAAGTAACGACGGTGTGGAATCGCTGTCTGAACGTAATCCGGGAGATCGTACCCGAACAAAGCTTTAAGACGTGGTTCGAGCCGATCGTACCTTTACGTCTTAGTGGCAGCGTGCTGACTATTCAGGTGCCGAGCGAATTTTTCTATGAATGGCTCGAAGAAAACTTTGTGCATGCGCTTCGTAAGGCGTTGGATACGGCCATCGGTCGGGATGGACAGCTCGAATACTCCATAATTGTCGATAAAGGCAACGAGCAGAACCGGCCACTCACGGTAAGCATGCCGACGACCAAAAATCCGCAGACGGCCAAACCCGATAACGTTAATCCCGACATTCTTAAAAGTCCGTTTCAGCTCAAAGACCTGGATTCACTTACGCTGGATTCATACCTCAACCCGACGTATACCTTTGATAATTACGTCGAAGGTGACTGTAATCGACTGGCGAGGTCCGCGGGCTATGCCGTGGCCGAACGACCCGGTGTGACCTCCTTTAACCCGCTGATGATCTACGGGGGAGTAGGACTAGGTAAAACGCACCTGGTGCAGGCTATTGGTAATTACATCAAGAATAATAACCAGGGAAAGTTTGTCCTGTATGTTACGTCGGAGAAGTTCACCAACCAGTTTCTGAACGCTATTCGTACTGATGGTATTCGCGACTTTACGAGCTTCTACATGCAAGTCGACGTGCTGGTGATTGATGACGTACAGTTTCTACAAAAAAAGGAAAAGACGCAGGAAATTTTCTTCCACATCTTCAATCATCTTCACCAATCGGGTAAGCAAATTATCATGACTTCCGACCGGGCACCCAGAGCGTTGGACGGACTGGAGGACCGGCTGCTATCACGGTTTAAATGGGGCTTATCAGCCGATCTGCAAACGCCTGACCTCGAAACGCGTATCGCGATCATTCAGAAAAAGCTGCAGGCCGAAGGCATTTATATTGAAAATAACGTCATTGAATACTTAGCGCATAGTGTTAACACAAACGTTCGGGAGCTGGAAGGCGTCATTGTTTCATTGATGGCGCAGGCATCGCTGAACCGACGCGATATTGACCTTGAGCTGGCTAAAAGCACGCTACGTAGCATTGTTGTCGATTCGGATCGCGAAGTCACGATCGACTCAGTACAAGAGGCTGTCGCTGATTATTTTAACGTTACCATTGCCGACTTGAAAGCGAAAAGCCGTAAACGCGAGCTCGTTCATCCTCGGCAGGTGGCTATGTATTTAGCCAAAGAAAAAACAGATTTGTCGCTCAAGTCCATCGGTTACCACTTTGGCGGACGCGACCACAGCACAGTTATCCACGCGGTACAGACGATCAGCGATCTGGTGGCTAAACACGCCGAAACCCGCGATGCGATTGAGAAGCTGAAAGCGCAGTTCAAATAATTTCGATTCATTCGTATGCCGGCCGAATTGCAATGGCTGACCCGAAGTCAGATTGACGCTTCTGCCTGGGATGCCTGCGTAGCAGCTTCGTTACAACCAATTGTTTACGGGTATTCCTGGTATCTGGATAGTGTACTCCCTGATTCTGGCTGGAAATGGGAGGGGCTGGTCTTGAGCGACGATGCCGGACATTATCGGGCCATAATGCCTGTTCCGTTACGTCGAAAGTGTGTTCTGGGGATTGATTACGACTGGGTTGTCCACCAACCTTTGTTCTGTCAGATGCTGGGCGTTTTTAGCTACGATACCTCTGTCGACATTGATCTGTTCTTGTGTACTCTGTATCAGCGCTACCGTTACTGTTCAACATTAAGCATTAACCGCCAACCGGTTGGCGGTTCACCGTTGGCGTCTTTCCTGATCAAACGTTTAGGTACGCACGTTCTTGATTTGTCAATCGGGTATCAGGCTTTATTTCGAAATTATACGAAGGATCGCAAACTCAATTTGCGACGGGCCAAGGCTGCTCAGTGGGTTGTTATTGATTCATTTGATCCAACCCCTTTAGTAACATTGTTTCGAGCGAATCATGCCGTAGGGATTCCGGGCGGGGTGGCTGAGTGGGCTTATGATACCTTTATCAGTCTGGTGCAGGAGTTACACAGACGTCAACTGATCACCCTGCGCTACGCGACCTATAGTGGACGAATTGAAGCTGGCGCTTTATTCGTTCGCGAAGGCAACCGGGTGATTTATTTGTTTAACGCAGCTTCTGAAGCCGGCCGACGGGGTAATGCCCGAACGCTGCTCATTGACCAGGTACTTCAAGACTATGCCGGAAAACCGATGGTCTTTGATTTTGAAAGCCCGGAGAAGCCGTCTATTGTTAGCTTCTATCGAAGCTTCGGAGCCGTTGAAGAGCCCTTTGAAATGATATGCTGGAGTCGACTGAGCCAGCTTGAGCGTGGCTTGCTACAGGTTAGAAACAAGTTGTGGGCTCGTTGACAGAGCCAGGAATTGCGTTTGTCAACGAGCCCACAAAAGGAATTATCTTCTAGAAGTACCGGAGGGGTTGCTTTAAATTGTTGTTCTGGCGAAGGTCCATGACCATCGAGCCAACCCACAGGTCCACCTCAACTTTAACCGGAATCTTGTTTGTATCGTCGGAAACGAAAATCCGGATTGACTCTTCGTCTTTAAATAGCTTGTTCTGAGGCAGAACAGGATTCAACCGCAGTACATTTATCTTGCCTTGCTTCGTTTTTATTGTGGTTTTTCCACGATACCGGACTTTCATGTTGTAAACGGTGTCGTCGTAAAAAGCGGGCACTTCAAGCACCTGGCCGCTGGTGAGCCGGTTGAAATCAATAGTGCGCAGAAAGTAGTAGCCGCTAATGAAGTCGTGTACATTCTCGGGCACCTTAAACACATCGCGTTCTGTGCGCTCTTCGGCTTTAACCGTATTTGCAGCATGATTGAACGTAATGTTTTCTTCTTTGCGATAGCTGTTTTCCTGTAAGTTACTGTAAAACTTCTGAGGCAGAATCGCTGATGTATCGATGTACGACCGCCAGGTATCGCGGATGCGGGTTACCATGTCAAAGGCACCAACCGTCCGGCCGTCCACGTTAACGCGGTAGCAGGGGCGCTCATTCACTTTGTATAGAGTTGGGCTGACGTCTACAATCGCTTCGGCTGCATTCAGAAAGCCGTAGTGAACTCGGTATTCAAGGTGTTCACCAGGGCCAAAGCTGGTATTTACTACACGCCGGTAAGCATTTAGGGCCGTGAACCCGGACCCTAAAATTGAGACAATGCCGAGGCCAATTAAAAACTTCTTCATAGTAACAACCGCCCGCCCGTTGGGCTTCGTTTACAAAGATGGATAGGTTTCTTTAAGGTATGTTAGATAACGGGTAAAATCACCTCCAAACCGGCTTTCAAATTCCTGCCGAAAACGATTTTGCTGCTTCCGGTAGGTTAGATAGCCAATAAAATACGCATTATTAGGTAGGTTTAGTTTGTTCGACCTCCGTTTTTCTACTAAACGAGCTACTGGTTTGTTACGTTCGTCGGTAATTGTGTCCGACGAGCTAACAATCTGTCGAATCGTCTGCCACTTCAACGAATCTTTGACCATAACCGGTGTCTGAGGTTTAAACGTCCGATACAAACTATCAAGCGTGTGAGTGCCCCGTAGAATATGGTCGTCATAACGTTCGTAAAACTCTTTCGTTGCCAGATAGTCCCGATACGGCACAGATTGCTTTCCATACTTCTGAGCCAGGAACCGCAACGCACCATATTCCCCGACAAAGTCCGCCAAATTCTCGTTGTACTCCAGGCTGTTTTTCACAAACAATGTGCCGTGGGTGAGTTCGTGAATAATTAATTCGGCTAAACTCCCTTCTGTCCGGCCGAGCATATTCGACAGGATAGGTTCTTTGAAAAATCCTAATGTTGAATAAGCTGCCACTTCGTTGATCCGTGTGTCGTAACCTTGCTGTTGCAATAAGGTGTCCGCTTTCATAAGCCGATCCTGGTCAAAGAATCCTTTATACGAAAACGTCCCTAAAATTGGGATTTTGTATTCGACCGGTACAAGCCGGTATTTTTCAGACCCAATCAACATCCACATGAGTGGCTTGCCCTTGAGATCATAAAACGATTCGTAACTACCCGAGGGATCAAGCTTAAGTGAGTCGATGGCAAAACGCTTGATCTCCTGGATAAGTTTTATTTTGTGCTTTAACGAATCGGGGTACGACGGATCAGCGAGGACTTCTGAAACGGGTTTTGTGTTCAGCATAATCTGAAGCTGGCCCTTGGCCTGCATCCATCCATAGTTGACCCATTCCCACTGCCAGATCGCTACTCCGACAAGCACTCCGACGATAATAAGAGCAATTTTTCGGCCCATTGGTTGGAAACCCCTTTGTTAAAACTACACAACAGCGGTAGGCTGTCTGGCCAAGCCTCTTTAAGAAAGTTACTGAAGTATAGTATACTTTGATTTATGGTATCTGTTCAACTATCAGCGAATATAAACTCCACTTGCTTTCGCAATTTAAGGTCCTGTGGAGCCATAACAGCTTTGATTATGAGTGTATTGTGTAAAGGGTTGGTTAAGGTTGAAATAAACGGGGGCGAAGTGCTGCATGTTAATCAGTTGTTGCGCGTCGCTGATTACGGATGCGCAATGGCATTGCCTTAAAACCCGGTCTTGGGCAGATGTTGCCAATTCCATACTACAACTACCCATGTTTCGTCTAAAGCAGGGTCATGAAAGGAATGCAGTGGCTCAAAACCAATCCGTTTATGAGCACGCATTGAACGCGTGTTGCGCTCTGAAATGTCGGTTACCAATAATTGATACCGGTCACTGTACGTAGCGCGATGTTGCTCATACATCCGGTCGAACAACTGCTGGCCCCGGTAGCCATCGGCCACACATACTTGTCCCATAACATAATAAGAGTAGTCAAGTAGGGGCTTACCATCATAATGAAGTTGATCAATAGAGTCAAACAGAGGTAATAGTTCTGGTACGTCTGCTCTGAATTCGGGAAGCATCGTTAAAGCATAACCGACTACTATTTCTCCATCTTTGGCAATGATGCTAGGAGCGTCCTGATTCATACGTAGTAAAACAACTGGGTTGTGCTCAACTGTCACAAAGCCTTGATCTGTTTGTACATCGATAGGTAGGTTCTTACGCAGGTTACGTTGCTGTAAGGCTAAAATGCCTTGTATATCGGCATCGGATTGGACGGTAGTGATAGTAAGCATTCGCTTAGGCGATTGTTTGGGCGGATAGTTTGTTTAAGAAAGCGGAGTCGATCTCGGCACCAATTCCAGGGGCATCAGGCAGTTCAATTTGGTATCCATGGTAGGTAATGCCCCCATAAACGGGATCATCGGCGTGTTCAAAACAGCCATCGAGGTCACAGAAACGGACATTCTGTCGAGCGGCTGCGAAATGCGCATTAGCCGTCAGCGCCAGGCGTGACTCCGACATACAGCCGATCATGCAGGGCACACCAGCGGCTTCCGCTATGGCGTTAATCTTGAGGGCTTCAAAAATTCCCCCGCTTTTTGATAGTTTGATGTTAAAGTAATCAACGGCTTCTTCGCGCACCAGTCGAATGGCGTCGGTCGCATCAAACAATGCCTCGTCGGCCATAATGGGTACGGGTGAATTTCGGCGAATTTGTCGTAATCCCGATACGTCACTACGTTTAATGGGCTGTTCGCAATACTGAACGTTCCAGTCGCCGATAGTTCTTAGTACCGCAGATGCGGTTACGACATCCCAACCCTGATTAGCATCAGTACGGATAGGTGTTTCATCACCAATAGCTTTGCGAATGGCTTCAACCCGCCGAACGTCGTCGCGGAGGTTTGTTCCCAGCTTGACCTTTATTGCCTCTGCGTCTTTAGATTGAATGCGTAGCGCATCTTCTACCATGCGTTCGGGCGTATTTAGATAAATCGTTTCGTCTGTCACCAGCGCTCGTTTTGCTCCCCCTAAGAATTGATATAGTGGCATTTGAGCGGCTTTAGCGGCAATGTCATACAGGGCCATATCAAAAGCCGAGCGGGTTGTCGGGTGACCAGGTAAGTAGCGAGTCAACGTAGTAATACACCCTTCAATATCCAGCGGATTCCGACCGAGTAATAAACGGGCCATGTCCTGAGCCGCGGCTAGCCCAGAAGCCTGTGTTTCGCCGACGATCATCCAGAAGGGCGAGCCTTCACCCCAGCCTGTAATGCCTTCGCTGGTCTGGATTTCAACCAGCAGGTTACGAGCGTGCTCAATCGTGCCGAGCGAAATAGCGATGGGCGCTTTAAGCGGAATATCGTACTGATAGAAGGTAATACTGGAGATAATCACAGGTTCTTATCGATCAGTTCGGTCAGCATGCCTGACGTTTGTAGGCCAATCATACGCTCCTTGGGTTTGCCTTCTTTGAGCAACAACAGGGTCGGAATTTCATCGACCTGGTAATGCTGCATTAATGCTTTGCTGGCGTCGGCATCCGCTTTTACAACCACAAGCTTGCCAGTATACTTTGTTTGTAACTCCTCAATAAGCGGCATCATTTTTTTGCAGGGGGCACACCAGGGCGCATAAAAATCGACCAGCACTAAGCGATTGCTGGTGGCAATCTGTTTCAATTGCTCGGGCGTAACAGCCTTGGCTGATGCATCCGGCGTTACTCCTTCAACCGGCTTCAGCTTGGTCGTCCACTTCAGGTAGCCGCCCTGAAGTTCGTACACATTAGTAAAGCCTTGTTCGCGCATGAGTTTAGCTGCCTCCGCTGAACGACCGCCCGATAGGCAATAGACATACACCGGTTTTGCTTTATCGAGACGGGCCAAATTCTGACCAAAAGCAGCGTCTCTGAAATCAATATTTTTAGCGCCAATCAAATGCCCTCCGTTGAACTCGCCGGGGGTACGTACGTCGAGGAGCTGCGCCGTTGGCTGCTGCTGAAGTTGCGTAGCAAACGCGTCTGGCGCGAGAGACTGTGCACGCACTATGCAGGTGCTCAAGTACAGAAAAATGGCTAGAAAGAATCTAGATCTCATAAGAAGTAGTCTTTAGGTTTCAATTAGGAAACTGGCTCTTATCCAGACCTGGAATAATTCGCAGGGCATTTTTGTAATAAACTTTTTTCAGCACGTCATCAGGCAACGCCATACCGTACATCCGCCAGAAGGCATGGTATTTTTTGTGGTAAGGAAAATACTCGTCGTCCGTCTCCAGCACTCGAAAGTAAGTTGCGTATTCTGATGGCACCCAACTGTCTTTCCCGAACAGAATCCGGTCCTGGTATTTCTCGAAGAATTTGCGGGCCGTTCGTGGCTGACGCCCTAACTCGGCAATGACGGCGCCAATCTCCACATTCATGTTTGGAAACACCCGCATCAGACTGTCCAGTTTGACGAGGTCGTTGGGAAACCAGCCCATATGCGCAGCAATAAAGGTTGTTTTTGGGTGCTTCCGGAATACGTTGTGTTGTTCCTTAATGAGCTGCTCCCACGATACAGGATTGGTATCCGACCGCTTGCGGCCGGGGTGAAGTTTTAACTCGAGCCAGCGCTCGTTATAACGGTCCATCGGGTCCCAGAAGGGTTTTGGATCGGCGGTATGAATCAGTACCGGAATACCTAACTCGCCACATTTGGCCCAGATAGGATCTAGTCGCGGGTCGTCCACCCGAACCCGGTTGCCTTTATCATCTTTAACACTGAAGCCAAGGCTTTTATAGATTTTCAAGCCCCTGGCGCCTTTCTTAACGTCGTCTTCCAGCGTTTTAACGGCCTGTGCTGTCCAACCGTTGTCGTTTACGTTGGCAAAGTTGATGTTCGTGAACAGGGCTATACGCTTTGGGTTCGTTTTCTGAATATTTGTTAAGGCGTTATCAAAAAACTTGGTGCTCTCGGCTGTATTGCTGCTAAAGCCACGTCCACTCAGATTAACCATCAGACCCATGTTCAGGCTATCCATTTGTTTGATGAGCCCCCGCAGGTCGGCGTTGTCCATCTCATACTGGTGGTTGTGGACATCAATGAACGGGTACTTGGCACGACCGAGTTTGTGTTCAGGCACTTTAAGCGTCGATACCGGCTCATACTCCTCAAAGTCGATTGGACCGGCGGGCGTTGACACTTTAGGTTGGGCTAAAACAAGGGTGGTTGCTAACGACAACGAAAACGTAAAGAGCTTGCTAGTGTGTAACAGTGGTTTAGACAAAATCATGCTAATCAATTTAATCGTTTAGATCTAAGTTCTAACAATCAGCGCAACACAGTGAGCCGCAATACCTTCGCCCCGCCCTACAAATCCAATGTGTTCGGAGGTCGTGGCTTTAATGGAAATATCGTCCTCGGGAATGGCCATTACGTCCGCCAGGCAGGTTTTCATAGCCGGAATATGAGGATTGAGTTTTGGCTCCTGAAGAACCACTGTTACGTCTACATTTGACACTTCATAGCTCGCGCTCCGCACCATGCGCAGCACTTCAGCAAGCAGCAGTTTACTGTCGACGCCTTTCCAGCGCGGGTCTTTATCCGAAAAATGATAGCCAATGTTGCGCATGTTGGCGGCTCCCAACAGTGCATCGCACAATACGTGGCAAACGACATCCGCATCGGAATGGCCGACTGGCCCGAATGTGCTCGGAATCTGGATACCGCCCAGCCAGAAGGGTCTGCCTTCTTCCAGGCGGTGAACATCGTACCCTTGTCCTACGCGTATTTTCACAACAGTATATAAACCAAAAATTTAATTGTAGCCCTTTGCGGCAAAATACGACTGAGCTTCCATCAAAAACTGAGTGGCTTGATCAATAGCATCTTGACCATCTTCTAAGGATATATCAAAATCAATCTCGTAATCACCCCCTTGTCGTAGATTAAACAGTTCAGTAACTACAGCGCTATATGTGTCGGCGAAAACACCTGTTTTGATGACCTGTTTTCGAAATTCGGTATGCGCACCTGTATGCGCGTCTTAGGAATTGGCCCATCCGTTGTGTGTAAGAGTGCCATTATACAATCAAACATGGCATAATAAGCACGATTTGAAGCACCATCTGGAAACTTTGCATTCATTAAAATACGGGCTTCTTCTGAATTACTTTCTGCTTTACGCAAATGAGCTATAGCCCGTCTTAGGTCGCTCATAGACAAATGCCTTCCTGCTGTATGGCCCGGTATAGAAGTGTATGGCCCGAAACATATTTTGATATTAATATCGGGAAAATCGATACTTCTACCATGTATTTTAATGATAAGGCACCAATGGCTGAAGCCATACGCCTAACTTCCCGACCAGACTGAACATCGTCTCTCAACACAACCAGATAATCGACATCCGACTCTCCGTGGTAATCACCCCGAGCGTATGAACCGTACAGAATCACCCGGTCGAGCCGGTCACCGTAGAGTTCAGTTAACGCTTGCTTGACTTCCTGCGAAAGGGCCTGTAGTTGATCGGCCGTGAGTGGCTTTGGATCGTATGTGATTTGCATTGGACGACTGACTATCAGATTAAAACTAACTATCCCGCCGGTAATACAAGGTCGAACAATTTTCTTTACGTAATACTTGGCGTGCCATTGCCTGTATATCCTCAGGGGTAATTGCCTGAATCAAAGCTGCCTCCTGATTCACTAACTCGGGGTCGCCCGCGTTCGCAGCAAAGGCAAGGTTCATGGCTCGATTTAGTAATTCCACTTCTGAAAACGCCAACGTTGCCTCCGCCTGATTCTTTACTTTGGACAACTCTTCGTCGGGCACTTGCTGGTCAATAAATTCCTGCACAACGGCTTCAACGGCGGCATCTGCTTCTTCGAGTGTAACACCTTCATTTAATGTTCCCTGCACAACCAATAAACCTGGGTCGACCGATGAGGTGATGTAAGCACCGACATTACTGAAGAGCGGGTTGTCGCGCAACAGTCTCTGATACAATCGGGACGACTTACTGCGCCCCAGCATATCACTTAACAAATCAGCGGTCTGAAAACCTGGGTCAAAACGCCCCGGCATGTGATACGCTTTGTACAAACCGTTTAGTGGCACTCTAGCCGATGTTTCCAGCTTCCGGGCCTCCGTCTGCCTGGGTTCATGGGGTAGTTGACGAATGTACTGTTCGCCCGCCGGAATAGGCGCAAACCATTTCGCGCATAGCTGCTTTACCTGTTCAACCGTTACGTTGCCGGCCACCACCAGGATCGCGTTGTTAGGCAGATAATACTTGAAGAAGAACGATCTGACGTCGTCTAGCGTGGCATTTTCAATATGGCTGATGTCCTTACCAATCGTAGCCCAGCGATAGGGATGGTGTTGGTAAGCCAAAGGGCGTAGCTTTAACCAAACATCGCCGTAGGGCTGGTTGAGGTAACGCTGCTTAAACTCTTCAATCACGACTTTTTGTTGCACGTCCAACACTTGCGGATCGAACGAAAGACTCAGCATTCGGTCCGATTCGAGCCAGAAGGCCGTTTCCAGGTTGGCGGCTGGTAACGTAATGTAATAGTTAGTAATGTCGGGACTGGTGAAGGCGTTATTTTCGCCCCCAACTTTTTGCAGCGGTTCGTCGTAGCTTGGAATGTGCCGCGATCCGCCAAACATCAGGTGTTCAAACAGATGGGCAAAGCCGGTTCGGCCTGGATCTTCATCCCGCGACCCTACGTTATATAAAATATTGACAGCTGCTATCGGCGTCGACTCGTCTTCATGAACGAATACCCGCAGGCCGTTGTCCAGAACAAATTGCTCGTAATGAATCATGGATAAAAACTTTTGCGTATAGCCCTCGTTAGATAATACGCACTTAACAAAAGTACGGTTCCAGCCGTACAGAATCAAACGACATACTTTGGTACCAATGTTATCAGCCCTGAAAAGATGGGGCCTTTTTGCCGGTTTATTCCTGTTATCATTCTTCAGTCGGGCGCAGGTGATGACTGATCCAGCTGCACAACAGACCGTGTTGAAAGCACTGGATGCTATTTATAATTTTGAATTTATGGAAGCTGAGGGCCTGATTCGTCAACTGCAGGCACGTTACCCACAACACCCGATTGGGCCGATCCTGCGGGCTACGCAACTGGAATTGCAGTACCTGCCCTTGCACGAAAATAAGGTAGCCACAACTCAGTTTATTCAAGCCGCTAATCAGGGGCTGGAGCTGGCCAGGAAACTATTAGCTAAGCGTGAAGATGATCCTGAGGGGGTATTTTTTGCCCTGACAGCGCATAGTTATCTGGCTTCGTTGTACAATAACCAGGGCGAATCAATGAAAGCTGTAAGCGAGTCGAAGAAGTCATACAGCTACCTTAAAGACGGCTTTACGTTGATGGACAAAAGCCCCGATTTCTACTTCACTACGGGCTTATATAATTATTACGTCGAACGATACCCCATGGACCATCCGATTGTTCGGCCGTTCATGATTTTCTTCGATGACGGCGATATGGGTCAGGGATTGAAGCAAATGGATACAGCTACTAAAAGAGGCCTTTTCATGCGTGCTGGAGCCAACTATTATTTAGCTCATATTCTGTTAAAACACGAGATCCAGCCTAATCGAGCCGTTACTTATACAAAATACCTGGCCGACAAGTATCCCAATAATCCACTGTTTGGAATGGTCAACGTCGAAGCGCTGCTTTTGGCAGGCCGTTATGCCGATGCCCGGCCTTATTTGCAACGCCTGAAGCAGATGGACAATAAACTTGTGCCGATGGCGGTCAATACGTTCGAGGGAATGTTGGCTGAGTACGCGGATAAAAATGATAGAGAAGCTGCCGAGTCATACCAGACGGCACTGAAGCAAAAGTATAATGACCCGTACACAAAAGAGTATCATGCGTTTGCCTACGCCGGTTTGGCGCGAATTGCAGCCCGGGCTAACGATCCGAACCGCGCCAAGATAAACTACAAAAAAGCGTTGACTGTAGCCCAATATAAAGGCGTGATCAAAGAAGCAAAGGCGTATAAATAATCTGCCCAATCCCGGTCTAATAATCAACTTCCAGATTCAGGACCTTTCGTAGTTCAAGCAAGGCCGGATTTTTCTCGGCCATGAAATTAAATTTGTCCTGCGAACTATAAATCATCTTCTTGACCTCCTGCACCGTGACTTTGTGCTCGAGCTGAATCTGACTGTTTTGTAACTGATCACGCAGATAGCCTAAAAGTTCGGGCTTTAATTCGGTTAGATAACCAACCTGTAATGTATTGTCGAGCGTGATGTGAATGGTCGTCCCATCGAGCGTTATGGTTCGATTCAGAATTAACTGCTCACTAGCCGAGTCATTCTGTTGATGACGAAGCCGGGCAAACGCCGACCAGGCCGCCTGCAATTGCTCGAAGATGAACGGCTTGTCAGGGCGAACCGGCGCTACTACCGCTACCGGCTCATCGCTATTCGTTGGTTGGACGGGGCCTGTAGTCAAAGCCACAGTAGACCGTAACCGGCTACTGGCCGGGCGGGTAGGTGGCGCAATATGAGGTTTGGCCGCTACGCTCGCTGTTGCTATTCCGTTGGTTGGAGTTGCATGGCCGTTTTGGCCAGCTCCGTTGGTGCCATTTGTTGGAGTCCCGTTTGCTGGTGCTGCCGGACGGTAACCATTTGCTGGCTCACTGGTAATCGGATGGCTCTCGATTAACCGGCTACTAGGCGAGGGTTGTGGTTGGACGGGCGTTGGTTCGACGTTTTTTTTTTCGTCCACCGAGTGATCGGCGATTAAGCTTTCGCTGATCCGTAAACCGTTGAGCGGCAAATCGGGCAGGGCGTTCCAGTCCAGCAGATTTCGCAGATTGGCCAGCTTCATCAGCCACAATTCCGTATGCAGCCGTTGGTCTTTGGCCTGCTTATAGTTCATGTCGCACTGCCCACCCAGGCTCAGGGCTGATAGCAAAAACGACATCGGTGCCCGCGCCGACTGGTCGAGGTATTGCCGACGAACGTTTTCGGTTACTTGTAGCAGTTGCACCGTGGCGGCATCCTTGCAAACCAGCAAATCGCGGAAGTGGCGGCACAAACCCACCACAAACTGATGCCCGTCGAAGCCTTTTCGCAGGATTTCATCTACCGTTAGCAAGCTTTGCGGAAGGTTACCGGCTAGCAGCTGATCGGTTAATTTGAAGTAATAATCATAGTCGAGGATATGGAGATTATCCAGCACCTCTTTATATCGAATGATCCGGTCGGCCGCAAACGTTACGTTCAGGTCGAACATTGATAGCGCATCGCGCAAACCACCGTCGGCTTTCTGGGCAATCAGGTCCAGCGCTTCGGATTCGGCCGTGATGCCTTCTTTCTGAGCAATGCTTGCCAAGTGATCAGCGATGTGCTGCGGCTGAATTCGGTTGAAGTCAAAAATCTGGCAACGCGACAGAATTGTCGGCAGGATTTTGTGCTTCTCCGTCGTCGCCAAAATAAAAATAGCGTAGGAGGGAGGCTCCTCCAGCGTTTTCAGGAAGGCATTAAAAGCCGCCGACGAGAGCATATGCACCTCGTCAATAATATAAATCTTGTATTTGCCCGATTGGGGCGGATAGCGGACCTGGTCAATCAGATTACGAATGTCCTCAACCGAGTTGTTCGAAGCTGCATCTAACTCATGAATGTTAAAGGACGCATTCTGGGTAAAGCTCACGCACGACTCGCATTGGTCGCAGGCTTCTCCTTCAGGGGTTAAGTTTTGGCAATTGATGGTCTTGGCTAAGATCCGGGCACAAGTCGTTTTACCAACTCCGCGCGGCCCGCAGAACAGAAACGCCGACGCTAAGTGATTGGTCTTAATTGCGTTCTTAAGTGTGGTAGTAATGTGCTCCTGCCCTACAACGGTGTCGAAGGTGGCGGGGCGGTACTTGCGGGCCGAGACCACGAAATTTTCCATACTCAAAGTTAGCAATTGAGGGTCGGATTTCAAATGGCGGAGTCAGCGCAGTACGTGTAATGAGTGGAGTAATACAGTGGGTGTAATCAGTATGATGCTGTAGGTCAGGTGATACCGTTCACAAAGAGGTTATCTTATCCTTAAGATGCCCATAAAGAACTAGTGTTTCATGCTGGTAGATTTTCCTAATTGGTCGAGTGCCGCTCGGAAGCCTTTAGCTAGTTCCGGCGCCGGGCCAGTACCGTAATAATGTAAAAAGATCGTTCGGGGCTGTTCCTCCAACATGTGGTGGTGGATGGCTACTACATCGAGCTTATGACTCCTCAGCACACGAACCACGTTATTTACTTCTCCTTCCAACATGGCAATGTCGCCCGCAATATGGGCAGCATCCTGTTTGCCAGCGAAGGAGGCCCAGGAATTTAGCCCGATAGCAGCTGTCATTTCAGCACCCATGGCTACAATCTGCACGTCATCACGACCCACAGTGTACTTGTAAGTGGGACCGTTGACCACGCCTTTATACTTAACCAGATCGTCTAGCGTAGTTAGGTCGAACAACTCCTTGCCCGTCTGAGGAGCGTTGGCGGGTGCTGGGGTCGCATTGTTGCCCGATTGTGCCGTCGGGGACGTAGCAGTTTGGGATTGATTGGCCGGAAAAAGCTTCGTGTTCCCAATGGCTGCTGCGTATTTGGTTGCCAACTCAGTTGTAGTGCCCACACCGTGCAGGTGCATGTAGAAAATGCGTGGTTGTTCGTAAAAAAAGTGATTATGAATTGCGCCCACTTCTAGGCCAGCTGCATGAGTAGCGTCGATTAGAGGATTTACTTCGCTTTCTAGAAGTACCGTATCACTCATCATGACGGTCTGTCGGCCGTCAAGCGTTTTTTTGAAGGAGACCCAGCCGCCAAATCCGAACGGAATCGGCACGGATTCCCCCTTGATCGTAACTTTTAGATCATTGCGGGGCAGGGGTACGGTGTATGTAGCTTGTGACTCAACGTAGGTGCCCTTTTTACCCAGAGCCTTGGCAATTGCGTCTTGCTCATCCACGGGTAGGGCAGGCGTTTTGCCGGTAGGCAACGTGTCAGTCAGGGGTGAACCGCAAAGGGGAATCGTACCCGCCAGGGCAGCAGCTTGCAGAAAGTTACGTCGAATCATGAGTAGCTATAATTAATTCACAAGGATAAGGCTACTCTCAGGCGAAAAATAGAACAGATTTAACTATTTGTACCTCCTTTACCTTTTGTGCTGATTTTGGGTGGTGGTTAGACCAAGTGAGTTTTGCCCTGTTTTTTGAAAAATCAACTAACTATTTCCTTTCCGCAATGTGGGCAACGGCGTGTCATGGGCCGGTGCGGAGTTCGGATATGCTCATTAAAGCTCGATACTAAAATACCGGTGGGCAGCGCAAAGAGCCCAATGCCCATGATAGCAGCAATTCCTCCCAGTAATTTTCCTAAAGGTGTTATTGGGTGAATGTCACCGTAGCCCACTGTCGTCATGGCGCTGACGCCCCACCACATTGTGGCGGGTATACTCGTGAATTTATCGGGTTGGGCAGCATGCTCAACGTAGTACATGACACTCGATACAATGATCAACATGAATATGACAAACGTCATGCTTAAAATCAGTTCCTCCTTTTTGTCAACTACTACGTTCTGAATTAGTCGAAAGGCGTGTGAGTACCGAGATATGCGGAAGAGCCGGAAGATGCGGAATAGCCGCAGAATCCGGACTATAGCCAGATCTGTTGCGAATAATGAGAAATAAAATGGGAAAATAGCCAAAAAGTCAATTATGGCCGACGCCGAAAAAACATACCGAACTCTCCCCCAAAACCAGTGTCGATATTTTTCCTGTTCAACGCAGACCCAAATGCGCAGTAAGTATTCTACCGTGAAGAAGCAGACGGAAAAAAGCTCGAAATTGTAAAAAAGACGGGCAAAGCGCCGGTTGTATTCTGGTACGGTATGCAACACGATCGCAATGGCATTGAGCGTGATGATCGTAATTAACGTTAGGTTGAACGCTAGGCTGATTCCCCGTCGCTTGCCCGACGAGGTTTCGAGGATACGATAAAGGTTTTTGCGAAAGTGTAGCATGGCAGATACGGTCAGTAGCGCAAGCTACTCACCAAACTCCAAACGGCTACTGCCTGTGATCACGAAGTTTTACTGCGGTAGTGACGGATGGTAAGTAGAGCAGCTGTTACCGCCAATACGGCTAAACCGCCAGCAAACAGGCCAATCGTGGGAGCAGATACTATCAGCAAGGCATTCCCGGCGAAATACGTACCGGCTATGTCGCACAGGTTAACGAAGGCCATATACGTCGTAAACTGTGACCCCTCTACTCCTTTGCGACAGATGCCCATCAGCACCGGCATGGCGGCAGCACTGACTGCCGGGTCCATAAAGTATATGGCGACTAAGCCGGTTCGGGCGATATCACGCCGAACCCAAAGATCTGACAATAAATTAAACCCAATCAAGTACACGGCAACTACAGTCAGCATCATGACAAGTAGTCGACGAGCACCTACTCGGTCGGCCAGATACCCGCCGGTTAAGGCGATGGCTGTTGCTGCCACCATACCATAAGTACCAGTTAGTACAGATACGTCCGTGTCGAGCCAGCCGAGTTCCTCAATCAGGTGGTGGTTATAAGCCCGCAGGAACAAGGCGTTGCTTGTGTACGCCATTATAATAGCTCCGAACAGCAACAGGCTCTGTCTCGAAAACAGTCCTCGAAATAGCTCCGTAAATAACCAGCGGAAATCATGCTGACCGGCGGTGCTGATACGGTCAGTTGAAATTATCTCGGCTTGCTTAGTGACTTTAGTTAGTGAGCCAAAAGGGCCGGCCATTGCTGGTGAATCATGGAACGTAGGCAACAACCGATCGCCCGGCCGTTCACGGATAAACAGCATTAGCACAACGCCCGTTACTAAGCAACCTACCTGAGCGAGTGCTGCGCCATGAAAGCCATACCGACGTAAAAGGGTGGCGAATACGGCAGCACCGATGCCTGTCCCGATCAGAAAGCCCGCCCGCATGAAGGCGTTCACCCGTCCCCGTTCATCTTCCGGGATGACCGTAATCGCCATGGCGTCGACGCTGGCGTCCTGAATGGCGGCAAACAGACTACGGACGCAGAATAGCCATGCCAGCGTGGTAATGTTCGCAACAGGGTTACTCACAAATAAGAGTACGCAGGAGGCCAGCACTGTCATGAGCTGCGAGCCGACAACCCACGGCTTACGTCGGCCCATTGGCGAGCTTTGAAACCGGTCAATAAGCGGGCCCCATACGAACTGAAATGCCCAGGGTAAACCAATAATAGCGATGAAGGAACCGACTACGTCAGGCTTAACTCCTTCGGCCGTAAAATAATTGGTTAGGGCCGTTAAATAGAAGCCGGAAGGGATACCCTGCATGATGTACAGATACAGAAAAACACCGTACCGTAACGGGCGGCTCTGGCTGAGTGTCAGTGGGTAAGAAGGTGGAGGAAGGGCAGTGATCATACGTTGAGTAGAGAAGTCACCCAACGGATTGGGATGGCTACCAAACCTTACGACTAAAAGATGAACAATTATGTTTTGACCGTTACTGAACTATCCCTTAAAAAATCCGTTAAACTATTGCAAGACCCGGATAATTTCTCGAACATTGTCCGCGTTTTCAGCGCACAACCGATGGCAAAGCTCGTTTACATACCGACCTTCTTCCATACTACGCCATTTCGGTTTAGGTCCGAAAGGACTATATCTTTTTGTTTGCCTATGTGGTAAACCTCTTCCGACTTTTTCCTATTTCATTCATTTTAACAAATCAGCACGGATCACACCGTCCGCTCCAGCGGCCCGGTCCGTTTGCGGAACTACCCGCTCAGTAAAACGACGATGATAACTTCAGAAGTAGTCAACGATCAATATATTGTTCAGGTCGCCAGTGAAAACCACTTACGGCTGGCCGAAACCATCTGCCGCGAGATGGAGGAAAGTGCCAAGGCCCGGGGAACCGGTATCGCCAAGCGTTCACCCATCTACGTGATGGAAAAAATGCTTGAAGGCAAAGCCATTATTGCCACGACGATGTCGGGCGAGTGGGTAGGCTTCTGCTACATCGAGACGTGGGAGCACGGCAAGTTTGTAGCTAACTCGGGCTTAATTGTGCGTCCTGAGCACCGCAAGAGTGGGATTGCAACGCGCATCAAAGCTAAAGCCTTCGAGCTGTCGCGAAGCCGTTTCCCGGATGCCAAAATTATTGGCATTACGACGAGCCTGGCTGTGATGAAAATTAACTCTGACTTAGGTTATCAGCCCGTTACGTTGAGCGAGTTACCCGGCGACGATGCCTTCTGGAAGGGTTGTCAGACCTGTACCAACTTCGACATTCTGACGCGTACGAACCGTAAGCACTGCCTGTGCACGGGTATGCTGTACGATCCGGAAGAACACAAAAAAGAAGAGAAGGAAGATAAGTGGAATTTTCTGAAAGAGTCTAAGCTCTACGAACGTTGGATGCGCATCAAAGAGCGTATCCTCCTTCGTCTGCACGTTCACGACCGATCGCGTGTTCGCAAACCCGAGCGTGAGTTAGAGACTGCCTAATAAACACTCATGTAAAAGCCCTCCTTGGTAATGTCACTACTAAGGAGGGCTTTTACGTTGTGCGAGATTTGACGCTTGAATAATAGATTCGTTATCGAACTAGCTTAATTACGCGTAAACTTCCGTAATTAGCTGTTGTCATGATAGTAAGCTTTACATGACCATTACCCTTCCCGAACGTGCGCTTGTCGTGTTGGTTGGTGTTAGTAGCTCCGGCAAATCGACCTTTGCCCAGCGGCACTTTACCCCAACCGAAGTGGTCTCTTCGGATCATTACCGAGCTGTGGTGTCGAATGACGAGAATGATCAGACGGCCAGTAAAGATGCCTTTGAGCTCGTGCACAGCATTGTCGACAAGCGGCTTAGGCGCGGGTTACTAACGGTGGTAGACGCTACTAACCTGAAAACGATTGATCGAAAGAGCTATTTGTTAACCGCCCGGCACTACGGTGTTGCCACTATTGCCATTGTGTTCGACCTGCCGCAGGCTGTGCTGCTAGCCCGGCACCGGGCTCGGCCCGACCGTTCTTTTGAAGAAACTGTGCTGGATTATCAGCTTGCTAATCTGGAAAACTCCCGTGAACACTTGCCGGTTGAAGAGTTTCAGGCTATATACATCCTAAACTCCGAGCAAGCAATTGAGTCAGTCGAAATGATACGTACCTCACAAGTTAACAGCTATTTGCGTGAAACTGGGCCATTTGACATAATTGGCGATGTACACGGCTGCTACGATGAGTTGGTTGAATTGCTTACCAAATTAGAATACGATGTGGCTCAACTGTCGCATCCTAAGGGCCGGAAAATCATTTTCGTTGGTGACTTAGTCGATCGGGGGCCCAATTCAGCAGGGGTACTTCGGTTGGTTATGCAACTGGTACAGCAGGGAACGGCGCTGTGTGTGACAGGGAATCATGACGACAAGCTTCGGCGAAAATTGCGCGGCAATAAAGTGTCAATGACGCATGGGCTGGCCGACACAGTGGCACAAGTAGAGGCCGAGCCGTCTTTCTTTCGGCAGGATGTTCGTCGGTTTCTCGAAAATTTGCCTTACTACATTCGGCTCGATGGCGGGCGGCTGCTGGTTGCCCATGCCGGCTTGCGCGAAGATTTGCACGGACGTACGGGGGAGACCGTTCGGGCTTTTTGTCTGTTTGGTGCAACTAACGGACAATTGGACGCTTTGGGTTTGCCTGTTCGGCTTAACTGGGCGGCTGATTACAAAGGAAAGACTACCATCGTTTATGGACATACTCCCGTTGCTGAAGCAGTTTGGCTCAATAATACCATTGACATTGACACGGGCTGCGCGTTTGGCGGTAAACTGACGGCCTTGCGCTATCCCGAGCGGGAGCTGGTATCTGTAGCGGCTAAACGGTTGTACGCTGTACCAAGCCGTCCTTTTTTGGCAGTTTAAACAGTTTTTTCATACTTAGGTCGTTAATACTGGCCATATCTTCATAACACAGTTCATGTATCATTCTAGAACGCTGCTAACAGCACTGATCTTATTGGGTTCGGTTGTATTTAGCCTGGCGCAATCCACCACATCCGACTCACTATTTGTCCGGCAGAATTACCGTAAGCTTGATCGCCAAATTTCAATGCGCGATGGGGTCAAATTGTATACTGTCATCTATGTACCGACCGACGCAAGTGCCAAAACTCGCTACCCAATATTGATGGAGCGAACTCCCTATTCGGCGAGCCCATACGGTGAAAATAAATACCCCAGCACAGGGCCCGGCATGAGTAAAGAGCTGTCGCAGGAGAAGTACATTTTTGTGTATCAGGACGTGCGGGGTCGGTACATGAGTGAAGGTAATTTCGAGGAAATGACGCCTGCCAGAAATGGAACGGCTGAATCTAAAAAAATCGCTTATAAACGAGGGAGTAGTACATACACCGGTGCACGCGACACAAGTCGAATAGCCCAAAGCATTGGTAGTTTAAAAGCCATTGGGCCGGTGGACGAAAGTACCGATACGTATGACACCATCGAGTGGCTACTTAAAAACGTGCCTAATCATAACGGCCGCGTTGGACTAATGGGAATTTCGTATCCTGGCTTCTATGCGTCGGCGGCCTTGCCGGAAGCCCATCCAGCGTTAAAGGCCGTGTCGCCCCAGGCACCAGTAACCGACGAGTTTATTGGTGACGATGCCCGCCACAACGGTGCATTTTTCCTGCTCGATAACTTCTCGTTCATGAACTACTTCGATACACCGCGCAGCGGACCCGTTCAGGATTACGACCAGATGTTTAGCTGGAAGCCAACCGATGCTTATAAATTTTTTCTTGATCTGGGAGCCGTCAAAAACGCAAACAGCGCTCAGTACTTTAATAACCGCGCAAAAATCTGGAATGAATACCTGCAACATGATACGTATGATGCGTATTGGCAAAGCCGCAACATTCGTCCCCATCTAAAAAATGTAAAACCGGCGACGCTTGTCGTAGGTGGCTGGTTCGATGCCGAAGATTTATTCGGTGCTCTCCGAACCTACGAAGCCATTGAGAAACAATCGACGGGCAATGTTAATAAGCTCGTGATGGGCCCCTGGACGCACGGCGCCTGGGCTCGGCCGGACTGGAGTCAGTTTGACCCGCTTTCGTTTGGGCAGAACACAGCGAAATATTATCGGGATAATATTGAATCGAAATTCTTTGCCTTCTACCTGAAAGATAAGGGTAACTTCGACGCCCCCGAAGCGTCGGTGTTTGATACGGGAGTCAACGCCTGGAAAAGGTTCGACACCTGGCCACCCCAAGCTGTTCAGGTTCGTTCCATGTACTTACAGCCGGCGGGTAAATTAGCTACAGAGCAACCGAAAGCGACAAACGCCTTCGACGAATACATTAGCGATCCTGCCAAACCTGTGCCCTACACAGACGGTATTTACGCTCGGCGCAATAATCAGTACGTTATCGAAGATCAGCGATTCGCGGCTCGTCGTCCGGATGTAGTTGTGTTCCAAAGCGAACCATTAACAGAAGACATGGCTGTAGCCGGACCGATCAGGGCTAAGCTCTTTGCCTCAACAACAGGCACGGATGCTGATTTCATTGTCAAGATCATTGACGTATTACCTGATTCAACGAAAAACCCCGACCCTAACCCTAAGGGGCTGCAAATGGCGGGTTATCAACGGCTTGTACGAGCAGAAGTGCTGCGGGGAAAGTTTCGGAACAGTTTCGAGAAACCAGAGCCATTTAAACCCGGTGAGGTGACCGAAGTAAACCTGCAACTGCCCGATGTCATGCATACATTTAAGAAAGGCCATCGGCTGATGGTGCAGGTGCAGCACTCGTGGTTTCCAATCGTTGACCGTAACCCACAGACGTTTGTAAATATTGGCACAGCTGACGATTCGGATTTCCAAAAAGCAACCATGAAGCTTTACTATGACACTACTCATCCTTCTCAAGTCGAACTCCTTGTGTTAATAAAATAAAGTGCGTGTCTATGTATTGTTAACATTAATTTAATATTAAGAGTGATCTTCAAATTGTAACCACAGCCAATAGTAACTGTAATTACTTATTGATTATGAATTGATTAGGTGGTAATGTTTATTTTTTATAGCCGATCTACTCATCTATTTAATAGAGGTTAAAAGACCATTAAAAATTTAATATCATATTTTGTTAACATTTACGTAATATTTAGTTAATATTACAATAACATTAGTCCTTACGACTCATTTGAGGGATTTGGGCGAGTGGGCATTGTTCACATTTAACATAACGAAGTCAATGAAAAAGTCCCTTTTTCTCCTTACGCTGGTAGGCTTCCTGGCGACGCAAGCCTACGCTACGCCGACAAACACCCGCAAAACAAAAGCTCCTAAGGTCAACTTAGAGCAGCAGTTAGCGAAGTACATTTCTTACCCCGAAGCCCTGAGACCAACTCAACGGGCGGGTATAGTGGTTATTCAGTTTCGAGTGAACTCCGATAATGAGATTTGTCAATTGGAGGTGTTCAGCCAGAACGAACAGATCAATAATACACTGATTCGACAGCTAACTGGCAAGAAGCTGAACGGATACGGTAGCGACGCAGGCGAACTGCACACCGTACGTCTCCGGTTTCAGCCAGAATAGTTGTTAGCTAATCAGAGCTGACCATCATTGTCAGGAATAGTTAGAAATAGTCAATCACTGTCAGATGTCGTAAACGAACTCTGGCTATACTTGACAAATTCTGGCCATTCCTGACTTTTTTGTGCACAAACATTTCTGTTAAACCTACCGTTAGCCTACCAACTCATAACCTACGATTTCTTTTTATGACTGAACCGCTGTCCATTGTATGGCTCCGGCGTGATCTTCGCCTGCATGATAATGCCGCTTTGTACTACGCCCTTAAAAGCGGCAACCCCGTTCTTGTTGTTTTCGTATTCGACTGCCTGATCCTCGATATATTGGAAGACCGACGCGACCGTCGGGTTGAGTTTATTCATACAGAAATTCATAAGCTACATGATGAATTGATAAAGGTTGGGTCAACGATTGTTGCCCGATATGGTCGGCCAATCGACGTGTTGAAGCAGTTGACAGAAGAGTACACCGTTGCAGAGGTATTTACCAATTATGATTACGAAGTGTACGCTAAAGAGCGCGATGCCGTTGTCGGATCGATGCTGGAAGAACGGGGTATCGGGTTTCATACTAGTAAAGACCAGACAATATTGGACCGCGATGAAGTCGTGAGTGGCAGCGGTTCGCCCTATACCGTTTTTACGCCCTACGGCAACAATTGGTCGAGTAAGCTGACGGGTAGCTCAGGTGAGTTTTACCTTAAGTCGTACCCAACTGAGAAGTATTTTGCTAACTTTTACAAAACAAATCCCGACACTAGTATTCCTACACTGGAGGAAATGAATTTTCAACCGGTTGGTGAGTCATTTCCGGAGCCGGTTGTTTCGGCTGAGTTGTTAAAGGCGTACCAAAAAATGCGTGATTTTCCGGCTCAAACCGGTACGAGCGAGTTAGGCATTCACCTGCGTTTCGGTACCATAAGTATTCGAGATCTGGCCCGGCAGGCGCAGGAAACGAGTCCTACGTTCTTGAAAGAACTGGCCTGGCGAGATTTTTATTTTCAGGTGCTGGATCACTTCCCGCACGTCGAAAAGCACTCGTTCCGAAGAGAGTACGACAACATTCAATGGCGTAATAACGAAGCCGAGTTTGAGCGTTGGTGCGCTGGTGAGACAGGTTACCCTTTAGTAGATGCCGGTATGCGTCAGCTTAACACAACTGGCTGGATGCACAATCGCGTTCGTATGGTGACGGCTAGTTTTTGCATTAAGCACTTATTGATCGACTGGCGGTGGGGGGAGGCTTATTTCGCCCGAAAACTGCGCGACTATGACCTCGCAGCCAACAACGGCGGTTGGCAATGGGCAGCTGGTTCGGGCACTGACGCGGCCCCTTATTTCCGGGTGTTTAATCCAGCTCTGCAAGCCCAGAAGTTTGATCCCAAAGGAGAATATATCCGCAAATGGGTGCCCGAGTTTAACAGTTTGAACTACGCGCACCCCATTGTCGAACACAGTTTTGCCCGGCAGCGAGCTATTGATACGTATAAGCGGGCGCTGGCAAAGTAATGATTGTCCAAGCCAGGTTCTAGTCTGGCCAGGGACCTTTGCGTATTGGCCAGGCTGGAGCTTGGCCCAGACAAAATGGGTAGTATGTCGCCGTTCCAACCGTCTTTGTACTTTAGGGGTCAGTTAAAACTGGCTACTTAACGTTATGGCGTTGCGGATACTGTCTTCATTCTTTTGGTCAACGGGCCTGATTTTTCTTGCCTTCGGGCTTGTTAACGGTCTCTCAGGCTGCCATTCATCGTCGGAGTTGACTGTGGCTCCTACCCCTACGCCACCGGCGGCCGTTACGGCAACTACGCCCCCTGCCGTAACGCTTACTGCTCCCTTGGTGTACGTCGCGAGTTTTGATAACAAGCTCTATGCGCTCGATACCGCAACCGGAACTCAGCGCTGGGTATTTGAAGCTGATACATCTATTCAATCTAGTCCAGTAGTGGCGTATGGTATGGTCTATGTAGGTAGCAACGACTATAACCTCTACGCGATAGATGCAACGACCGGCCAGCAGCGCTGGGCGTTCAAAACGGGTAATATCGTTTATTCGAGTCCTGTAGTTGTCAATGGCATTGTGTACGTAGGTAGTCAGGATGGAAAATTGTACGCCATCGATGCGACTATTGGGAATATCCTCTGGGTGTTTACGTTTGGCGGTTCTTTCGGCTTTTACTCCAGTCCTGTCGTGGCGAATGGCATGGTGTACATAGGCGGACAGGATAACCAGATTTACGCCATTGATGCGAGCCGTGGGACTTTACGATGGCGATATAGCGCCCAATACTACATTCTCTCTAGTCCTACCGTAGCGAATGGCGTGGTGTACATCGGTAGTCAGGATGGGAGATTATATGCTATCGATGCCATGACCGGGCGAGGGCGCTGGGCGTTCAAAGCGGGCGGTGCCATCGACAGCAGCCCAGTAGTGGCTAACGGTATTGTTTACGTTGGAAGTGCTGATACGCAACTCTACGCGCTTGATGCGGCTACTGGGGTTCAACGCTGGAAACTTGGTACGAATGGCGTAATCTATTCGAGTCCGGTAGTGGCGAATGGCGTTGTTTACGTGGGCAGTCGCGATCATCGGCTGTATGCCGTTGATGCCGCCACTGGCCGTCCGCGTTGGGCATACACCACAGATTTTGATATTTACTCTACGCCATTAGTGGCCAACGGCGTTGTCTACGTGGGTAGTAACGATTACAACCTTTACGCTCTTGATGCGGCTACAGGTCGCAAACGCTGGACATTTAAAACCGGTGGCGTTGTTGTTTCCAGTCCAGTCGTTGCGCAAAAAAGCGTAGTTCAGGGAACATACCCCACTGTTAGCGGAGGGAAATAATGTGTAACCTTTAGCCGTCAACGTGTTTATGCCGTTCTTTTTACAGGTCATCCGATGGGGCGTTATCAGTTGTATCCTCGCAATGATGCAAGGTTGTATTAACGTGTATGACCCTAGTCTTGCCCTGAACGCTAACTTAGTTGTCGTTAGCGGCATCGTCACCGACCTGAATGAAGTACAAACCATTAGCTTAAGCCGGTCGCGTTCCAAGGCTGATAGTAGCAATATCAATACGCCTGTTCAGCGTGCCACGGTTACCGTTGTGGAGAACGGAACTACCCCTATTTCCTTGATTGAGGTTCAGCCCGGAACGTATCAATTTCCGACAGGCTTCCGGGGAAAAGTTGGTAATACGTATCAACTTCGTTTTCAAACCACTGACGGAACCACCTACGAGTCGTCGGTGGAGACAATGGCAGCTACTCCTCCCATCCTGAAAACCTACGATCAATTCAATCCTGAAGGCCCCAGGAAAACGGCTGATGGTTTGCCTGTACCAGCCAACGATATTTATATAGATTTCCAGGACCCGGCTAAAGACCGTAATTTCTACCTCTGGCGCTGGCGACTTTATGAAACACAATTATGGTGTGCCACCTGTCAGCAGGGCCGTTACGTGGCCGTAGACGTTGGTCCGGTGGGGGCGGGCCCGGTCAATGTATTGGGTTGCGTTCGAGACACAACCCTGGGCTCAATGAATTTCTTCGATTATCCCTGCCGGGGCTTGTGTTGGGACATTTTCTATAACACTACTATTGATGTGTTCTCTGACATTTATACCAACGGGCAAACGCAGATAGGCCATAAAGTGGCTAGTATTCCTATCTATCAGCGCGATCAGGCACTCATTGTGGTAGAGCAATTGTCTTTATCGGCCAACGCGTATCGTTATTATAAACTGTTTGCCGATCAGGTGCAGAATACAGGTACACTGGCCGACTCGCCCCCCGCGCCGATTTCGGGGAATATCAAAAATCAGGCAAATCCTTTAGAAAACGTGGTGGGTTATTTCTCAGCCGCTTCGGTTGCTGTGCGCAATCATAAGATCAGCCGTATGGATGTTACAACTGGCATATTTCAAGGGTTGTTCTACGCAATAAATGGTCGTAGTCCCAAGCTAGAGTCATCGCAGGGCAGCCCAAGTCCGTTTGGAGGAAGTTCTGCATCGTCAGTTTGTGTGCCGAGTCGTACGCGTACCGACCAGCTACCACCTGGCTGGAATGATTAAATACGCACAATTGACGCACAATCAAATGAATCGACATGTACTAATCCTTGTTGTATGCTTGCTGAGTGGTCTGCCAGGCTATGCACAACTATTAGTTAAAGTGAGTGGCACGGTACGCGATTCGGCGACTGGTCGGCCACTGCCTGGGGCCGCTATTGTGATTGATTATCGCAAACACTTAACCGGTACAAACACAAACGCCCAGGGGTATTACACAATTGATCTGCCCGCTGGCGATCACATCCTCATTGCCCGACTAATTGGCTACACACCTGTCCGGAAAGAGCTACGGTTGACCAACGACCCCGTGACGATGAATGTCAACATGGTAACTGTCGAAAGTCAACTGGAAGAGGTGGTTGTGACTACTAAAGGCTTTGATCAGACGGTACGTCAGCCCATGTTAGGTGTTGACCAGCTTAATGTCAGTACATTAAAAAAACTACCTTCGGCCTTAGGGGAAGTAGACCTCCTGCGGGGACTGCAAATGCTGCCGGGCGTGACGAGTGTTGGGGAGGCCTCAAACGGCGTAAACATCCGCGGAGGAACAACCGATCAAAACCTGATTCTGCTGGACGACACACCCATTTTCAACCCGACCCACATGTTTGGGCTGTTCTCAGTGTTTCCGCCGGATGTGCTAAACACCGTGGACTTATACAAAGGTAACGTACCCGCGCGGTTTGGTGGCCGGGCGGCCTCGGTACTCGATGTGGCGTTGCGAAACCCAAGTCTTGAAAAGTTTAATCTATCCGGTGGCGTTAGTGTGGTGTCTAATAAGCTGACGGCTGACATTCCGATTATAAAAGGCAAAATGGGCGTTATGATATCGGGCCGAGGGGCGTTCAACGATTTTTTGTTGCCCATCGTGTCTGATCGGCTGGCTAACATCCGGGCCAAGTTTGCCGATGGCGTTGTAAAAGCGTTCTGGCGCGTAGATGACCGGAACACACTAACCGTAACGGGTTATGCCAGCAAGGATATGTTCCGGACCGATCTGCTGGCTAATCTGCCCAACGTAAACGGTACGGCCACCCGCTATGACCACCAGACTATTAACGTGATGGCCCGCTGGTTTCGGACATTGTCGCCCCGATTGAATCTGCAAACTACGGGTATTTATGTTCATTACGTGCCGCGCATTCTGTCGCCCGAGTTAAGTGGCAACGTCGTTACGCTGCGCCAATCCGTATTACAACGTCAAATTAAATCGAATTTGAATTACCAGTTGGCCAACCAAAAGATTGAAGCAGGCGTGAGCGCGACGCATTACCGAGTCGAGCCAGGAACGTTACTACCCGGCCGGAGCGAGAGTGTCAACTACGTGACAACGCCCACCGAAAATGCGCTTGAGTTAGCCATCTACGCTGACTACGAACGGAGCATAAGCCCGAGGTTAGCTGTTTCGGCGGGGTTACGCTATTCTCAGTTTCTTTCACTGGGGCCCTCACTGGTTAGACAATATGCGGCTGGTGAAACACGCGACGACTTTTCGGTGGTTGATTCAATCCGGTACGGGGCTGGCCAGGTCAGCCAAAGTTACGGCGGCCCTGAACCCCGATTCGGTATTCGTTACACATTAGGATCGAACTCCTCGTTCAAATTAGGGTATAACCTAATGAGGCAGTACTTGCAGGTCGTGACCAATACAACCACGCCCCTGCCAACGTCGCGCTGGAAAACGTCCGATCCTAACGTTCGGCCGCAAGTGAGCCAGTTGCTTACGGCCGGGTATTTTCTGTCGTTCAAGGAAAATATTTACGAAGTGACCGTTGAAGGCTACTGGCGAACCACGCAGCGCATCATCGATTATCGTCCCGGTGCCGATTTCCTGCTACAGCCTTATCCAGAAACGCAGCTGCTACAAGGACAGAGCAAGGCTTATGGTATTGAAACGATGATATCCAAAAAGAAAGGGGAACTGACGGGCTGGTTGAATTATACGTACGCCCGAACCTTAAATCAGGTGTATGAAGGTTCGACGGTTGAGCAAAATGTGAATGGCGGCAGTTGGTACCGGGCTAACTATGATCGACCACATACCGTGAACGCCAACATGACCATCGACGTCGATCGTCATAATAGTTTTGGGCTCACCTTTGCTTATAGTACTGGCCGTCCATATTCGGCCCCGACTGGTTACGTAACCATAGATGGTGCTCAATACCCTTATTATGGCATACGTAACAATGAACGCCTGCCTGGTTATCACCGGCTCGACTTTACCTGGAACATTTATAATCCTAGTATGCGTAACCGGCGGTGGGAGGGCCGTTGGGCATTTACTGTCTATAATCTATATGGCCGCAAGAATGCGTATTCTATTTTCTTTAAAACGGAAAGTGGAAAAACCAACGCTTATCAGTTGCAGATTTTTGCTGCGCCAATCGTTTCGCTATCGTACAACTTTATATTCAAATAGTTTACCGTCTAAAGCTATTACAATTTCCATTGCACGACCCAGCCTGGCTTAATGACTTTGGGGCGAGGTAAGCCAGCCAAACCTGTAGCCGGGTTGATAGCAGTTAGGGTTAGCGGAATGGTCTCTTTAGTAGTAGCCGTAATAACTTTAGTAGCCCGTAGAAAAATAGTGCCCCTGTTGTCTATATCATCAACAAGGGCATAAAGTACATCGCCTGCTTTAAGTGCGTCTTCATCAACCTGTACATCCTCGGTTAAGATAAACGCCCAGCTTTGGCCAATTTTGGGCTGACCGGCTCGTACCAGTTTTGCGGCAACATCTCCTAAGAAAATAGGCGTAGTTGTTGGTTTATTCTTTAGCAGTTCCGAAAGTAGACTATCCATGACAATGGCTTCGCTACGGTCAGGCGCTTTACTACCCGCAAACTCAGGCAGCGACTCAATGGGTATGCCGACCGGTTCTGGCTCGTCGTCCTGAAGCCAGCCCATGCGCCGGGCCTGCTGCCGTTCCTGCTCATAGGGATTGCCAACGGTTGCCAACAGCGCTCCGGCCGAACCTATCCCATACGATGGATTCGTAAACAGCTCTTTCATGGCCAGAATCCGGTACAGATAATAACCTGTTTCGGGATTCATCGCCATAGCATAATAATCGCGGTGACCAACCCGGGTGATCTTGCGCTCAACCATACCAACCCCACCATTGTAAGCGGCTGCTACGAGCGTCCAGGAGCCTAACTTTCGGTAAAGGAACTTTAGGTATTTACAGGCTGCTTCGGTTGACTTTCGTAAGTCTGTCCGTTCGTCGTTCCCCGGCGCAATGGACAGACCCATATCCTGCGCCGTATCGTCCATGAATTGCCAATACCCAACCGCCCCAGCTGAAGATACCGCATTTGCCTGCCAGGCGCTTTCAATGAGCGGCAAAAACTTAAAATCGTTTGGAATAGTGTGTTTTCGGAGGATAGGTTCAATAACGGCAAAGAACGGAGCTGACCGCGCTTTTAATCCGTTGAGGTGGCGAATGTATCCGGAGCTGCCCGCCAACGCGAAGGCCAGCTTTGACGATACATCACCTTGTTCAGTAGGGACTACTTCTCCGCAAAAATGCAACCGCTGGGGAAGTAATCGCTGAGTGCCCTTTGTAACACGCGGCTGTACGACCGCAGGTCGAGTCGGTGTCAGCTTTTTAGAAACGGGTTTCTTCTGTGCCCAGGCGAGCCCGTTTACAAGTAAGAGGCTAAGCGTTAAAAGGACAAAGTAACGTGTGGCTAGCGTCAAAACAATTTATGCTGGTTTAACCGATAGACAACGAAGGGTCTTTGTGGTTTAGTTCAGAACAGATACCAGTGAACAGTGTCACAAACGTATCTTATTAGCTATCACTGCTCACTGATACACCTGTTCGCTGTCAAAGCGCTTTCCAGGTTAACAACCAGCCTGACTTCA
The DNA here is from genome assembly GCF_042684525.1 of Spirosoma soli. Classification (NCBI taxonomy): domain Bacteria; kingdom Pseudomonadati; phylum Bacteroidota; class Cytophagia; order Cytophagales; family Cytophagaceae; genus Spirosoma; species Spirosoma soli. Next base: position 216,479 of record NZ_JBHULN010000007.1, read on the forward strand.
CCTGATCCACATCAGGTAGTTTAATGCCGATGCGCCCGGTTGACGCATCAACGGCCGATAAAGCCAGGTTGTACGTATGTTTTTCAGTGGTCGAATACAACCTATCCGCTCGTAAGTAGAGCTTGTTCGTTTTTAGATCAATATCTTCGACAATCGCATATAGCACATCGCCTTCTTCTACTTCTTTACCATCGGCGATTCCGTCGCGGGTTAAATGGAAGACCCATACCTGTCCCCGTTGCAAACCAGTCGATTCAGTTAAACGCGCCTTGATGCCACCTCTGAAAACATCCGCTGCATTGGGCAGCGGAATATCTGAATTACGGCCAGCCGTTAACTCTGAACCTTCCTGAGTCGGTGTATTGATAGCTGATCGAGTTGCTTCGTCCAGAATAAGCTCTGGTAATAGAACCTCATCGCCGTTCGGTTCAGATTCTGGCGTAAGTGGCTCGCTTAAATAAGCCAGCATCTGGTCGGGAATTAGACCTTCGTAGCTTCTATAATTTGAGAATAGCTCTTTAAATGCCAATATTCGGTATAGGTACTTACCGGTTTCGGCGTTCAGGCGTAAGTAATAATAGTCCCGCTGTTGCTGACGGCGAATGTTACTCAACAACGCGCCAAGGCCGTTATTATAGGCCGCTGCTGCCAGCGTCCAGGAGCCCAGCCGGTCGTGTAGGTACGTTAGGTACCGGCAGGCAGCAGCGGTTGACTTGGCCAGATTTTGTCGTTCGTCGTTTCCCGGCCGCACCGATAAGCCTAATTCTCGGGCCGTACCAGGCATGAATTGCCAATAACCAACGGCACCGCTACGGGAAACTGCAAAACCGCGTAAGGCACTTTCTACCAAAGGTAAATACTTGAAGTCTAAAGGAACGTGATGACGTGCCAGAATAGGTTCAATGATTGGGAAAAACGAAGCAGCCCGTTGTCGAATCCGATACATAGCCTGATTATGGGCCGTATTACGTACTAACGCTGACACCAGCCGACGAGCGACTACTTCTTCATGAACGGGTACAGATTCGCCACAGAAGTACACAGGTGGCAGCATTCTTGTTAAGCCAGGATCAAATGCAATGGTACTGGTTGTTGATGAAACAGATACCAAATGGCTTGAGGACTTATCTCGAAAATTGACAAAAGGGTAGATGCTCGCCATGACCAAACTGGTTGTCAGCGAAAAGCAAACTAACAAATTCATAAAGTGACAAGTACGGTTTCTTCGGCGGTTAACGTTGAGAATTGCAGCAATTATGACGCCACTTTATGTCTATAGTAACGCTATAGTATAAACTTTTTATATTTTTTAAACACATGAAAAAAGCGGCTTCAGACTGTTTATATCTGAAGCCGCTTTTAATCTATTAAGTAGCTGATGTCAGTTACAGAGAACTCTAAACATCATTGAGATCTAACTTTAGCTCGTTAGATTATATCCAATCCCAGAAGTGAAGTGGACGAATACCTTCCCCCTTGTTCCATTGCAACAAACGAGGGCGACGGAACCGAAGAACCATAAGGCCCATCATCAATTTCTGGATGGGCAAATGGGCTGTTTGCTTGGTTAGGTCGGCATCAGGAGTGGCTTGTGTGGTCTCAGCCGAAACAGCCATCGCAATAAACTGTTGGGTGTCTGTCGGCGTTTTAGTTAGCGCCGTGTTTGGGCGAGGGCCCCAGGTGGGATCTGTATAATCTTCGTCAACCAGCTCGACGGTTGGAGCGTCTTTGATTTTCTTCGGCAGTGCCAATGGTTTACGCCAACTTGGCAATGGCTTGGTTAGCTGAGCAATCGTCGAGCCACGTAATAGAAGGCTGTATTGCCGGGGGTTACTTAAGAGCTCTTTGTAAGCTAAAATTCTGAACAGATAGTGGCTTGTTTCACGATGCAGACGGAGCCGGTAATAGTTGGACTGGCCTTGTTGCTCCATCTTGTTTTGCACGTGCGTAATGCCCCCGTTGTAAGCCGCTGCTACGAGTGTCCAGGAACCCAGTTCCCGGTACAACTGGTGCAGATAACGACAAACGGCAACGGTTGCTTTGTGGAGATTATAGCGTTCGTCTACCCGCTTGTTCACCGTCAGGCCTAATTCGCGGGCGGTGCCGGGCATCAATTGCCAATAGCCCGATGCGCCTTTGGGCGATACGCAATCGTTAACCAGGGCACTCTCTGCTAAGGGCATAAACCGGAAATCGCGGGGAATTTTGTATTTCCGTAAAATTGGATCGATGATCGGGAAGAAGGTTGAGGCCCGGCGCCGAAGGTCGAACAAGCACTCCGGCTGTGCACCATACGTCCGCAGAGTTTGCAGCCACCGGCGCGACACGCGCGGTTCGTCAACGGGTACTTCTTCTCCGCAAAAATAAATTGGAAACAGGCGTTTAGAGGAGTCTACAACCAGCAAAGCGGGGTTCTCCAGGCCATTCGACGACGGAATTATTCGGCTGGTGTCGGCCACGAATGTGGCTAGACCAAAGGCCGGTTTAACCGCGGCCATGAGCAGTGAGAAACTTACTTCTTTTATCAAAATAACAGCATTTGTTGTGGTACATATAGACGACAAAGCCCGTCTACTTGGTACGGGCTTGTCTAACATGACAATACGAATTTAGTTGATAATCTGATAGGTACCAAACGGTCGTTCTGAGAATTATCCAACGGCCTTTCCGAAAGTAGGACTTTATCGCTCCAAAAGGCCTGCTACTAAGGTTATTTTACCGTAATCAAAACGGCCGCCTAGATGGTCAAAAACGGGTTTTAACCGACCTTCTTCAATACCAACAGTAGCAATGGCTTTTTCAATTTCACGCCGGTCAGAGGGGTCAACCATAGACGCTAAATCGATGTCGTAACCAGACTTGGCGAGTTGCACTAAGTGACCCGCAATGGAACCGGTGGTAAGCTGGCGCTCGGCGGCAATTTCGTCAACCGTCATGCCCCGATTGTACAGATCGAAGGTGATTAATTGCGTTGATCCTTTCGGTTTTTCGCCTGCTTGCACCTTCGAGCGGACATAGCCAACAATCTCGTCGAGGAAGCGCTTGCCAAACAATTGTAGCTTCCGTTCGCCGACGCCACTAACGTTACGTAAGGTATCGGGCGTAACTGGCCGTTGGCGGGCCATATCCTCGAGGGTTGTATCGGTGAAAATAACGTAAGGCGGTACGTTCTGCTCGTCGGCCAGTTCTTTGCGGAGAGCCCGTAGCCGCTCGAACAGATCGTCGCGGTTGGTTTCTGTTTTAGTCTTTGCTTTCTCAACCACTGGCTTCGGTGCATCGTCGGGGCGGACGAGGTCGACTTTGCGGCCCCCAAACAGTACCTGATCGGCTAGGATGCCCCGGCGCAGGGCGTAATGCTGATCGTAGGCTACTTCAATGACGCCAATGTTAATCAGCTGGTGCAAATAATTGCGCCAATCCTCGAAACGCAGATCGCGACCCGCTCCGTAGGTTTTTATTTGGTCGTAGCCGCCCTGTAGCACTTGCTGGCTGCGCGAGCCGCGCAGAATGTCGATGAGGAGGTTCATGGGCACCCGTTCGCCCGTTCGAACAATAGCAGAAAGCGCTTTTTGGGCGAGTACCGTACCATCGAAGGTTACGCGTGGGTCGCGGCAGACGTCGCAGTTACCGCAGGGTTCCGAGAGTTCTTCTGAGAAGTAAGAAAGCAGAATCTGACGGCGACAGGTGTGTGCGTCGGCGTATTGCTGCATGCGTTCGAGTTTCGCCAGTTGTAGCCCCAGATTGGCTGGACTGTTTTCGGCCAGCATTTCCTTGTACGTGGCTACGTCGGCGAAGCTATAAAAAAGCACCGTTTGCGCGTCGGCTCCATCACGCCCTGCCCGGCCAATCTCCTGGTAGAAGCTCTCAATGTTTTTGGGCATATTGTAATGAATCACCCAGCGAACGTTCGATTTATCGATCCCCATACCGAACGCAATCGTGGCACACATGATCCGGACATCGTCGCGCAGAAAAGCCTCCTGCGTACGCGCCCGATCGTCGGGGTCCATTTTGGCGTGGTAGAAGGCCGCATTGAACCCCTTCTCCTGCAATTTAGCCGCTAGCGACTCGGTCGATTTACGGCTCAGGCAGTAGATGATGCCTGACGTGTCGGGCTTACGTTGCAACAGGCGAATGATCTGCTGAATGCGGTTCTGACCCGGCAAAACCTGTAAGCTTAAGTTGGTACGGTTGAACGACGAGATAAACACTGCCGGATCGTTCATGCCCAACCGCTGGCAAATGTCCTGCCGGGTAAGTTTGTCGGCAGTAGCTGTCAGGGCTACAGTTGGCACATTCGGGAAGTGTTGCTTGAGGACGTTTAGTTGCGTGTACTCGGGTCGGAAATCGTGCCCCCAGGAGGAGATGCAGTGGGCTTCGTCAATGGCGAAGAGCGAAATGTTGATTCGTCTCATAAATGAGAAGAAAGACTCAGTCAACAACTTCTCGGGTGAGACATACAGTAGTTTTAGCTTCCCACTGATGCAGTCGTCCTCAATGTCACGCTGCTCGCGACTGGTTTGGGTGCTGTTATAAAAAGCCGCCTGAATACCATTCATGTGCAGGGCACCCACCTGATCTTTCATAAGCGCAATCAGGGGCGAGACCACAATGGTAACGCCGGGCAGCATCAGGGCCGGAATCTGAAAACAAACCGATTTGCCGCCCCCGGTTGGCATAAGCACGACCGTATCACGTCCGCTCAGGATGGAGCGGATAATGTCTTCCTGCATCGGCCGGAAGCGATCGTAGCCATAATAGCGCTTGAGGAAATCAACGGGCGACTGGTCGGTAAGTGTCATTTTTACTGCGGTGTATAACTATCAAAAATACGAAAAAATCTTGAAACGGTCGGTATGTCTTGAGGTAGCTTAATCGGCTATCCGGAACTCAATCAACTTAACAAGTACGTAACATACAGAAAATCTATTCTGAGTTACCTTTGCCTGAATCCCCTGCTATTATGCGCTCTTTACTTACTTCTATACTCCTCGCTCAGGCCGTGCTAAGTTTAGCGCAGGCTCCCAAATCCACCCAAGTAACTAAGACTACATTACCCATTGAAAAACGGGTAACCCTTCCCAACGGTTGGAGCCTGACGCCGGTCGGACGCTCACTACCATTGGGCGATTTGCCATTGAACATGACGGTTTCCCCAAACGGAAAGCGGCTGGCCGTAACAAACAACGGGCAGAGTACGCAATCCATCCAGTTGATCGACGTAACAGGAGAAAAAGTCCTCAGCGAAGTTGAAATCAGTAAGTCATGGGTAGGCTTGAAGTTTAGTCCTGATGGGAAGCGCTTGCTGGCCTCCGGGGGCAACGACAACCGCATTCTGATTTACGACGTCTCGGGCGATAAACTAAACAAAGTTGATTCGGTCGTGTTGGGCAAACCCTGGCCTATCCGGATTTCGGTAGCAGGTGTCGAGACCGATAAGGCTGGCGCTACATTATATGCTGTCACCAAAGATGATAGCTCACTCTACGTCTGCGATTTAGCCAGTAAGCAGATCAAAAACCGGATTAAGTTGCCCGCTGAAGCCTATACCTGCTTGCGGTCGCCTGTGTCTGATGAGCTGTATATTTCGGTTTGGGGAGCGGAGAAAATCGTTGTGTATGACCCGAAGCAGCAAAAGCTGACCCGCGAGCTGAAAACGGGTAGTCATCCCAATGACATGGTGTTCAGCCGCGACGGGAAACTGTTGTTTGTAGCAAATGCCAATGACAATTCGGTGTCGGTAATTGACGTAAAAACCGGGAAGACGCTCGAAACGGTTACTACGGCCTTATTCCCCGATGCTCCGGCTGGCAGCACACCCAATGGACTGGCGCTTTCGTCGGATCAGAAAAGCTTGCTGGTTGCCAATGCCGACAACAACTGTCTGGCGGTATTCGACGTATCGAAGCCGGGCAAAAGCCGGTCGCTGGGTTTTATTCCGACGGGCTGGTATCCAACGTCGGTCAAGGTCGTTGGCAAGAAGGTTCTGGTAGCGAATGGGAAAGGGTTTTCGTCGAAAGCGAACCCGAATGGCCCGAATCCTTATAAGCGCCGGGAGTCGGGCACGGAGTACATTGCCGGGCTGTTTAAAGGCACCTTGTCTATCTTCGATCTGCCTAAACCGGCAGAGTTAACGGGGTTGTCGAAACTCGTTTATCAGAATACCCCTTACACCAAGGAGAAAGAAAAGCAGGCTGCCGGAGAAGCTAACAATCCAATCCCAAAAGTTGTTGGTGCCAAAAACTCGCCCATCAAGCACGTCTTTTATATCATCAAAGAAAACCGGACCTACGACCAGGTGTTCGGGGATATGCCCGGCGGCAATGGCGATACGTCGTTGTGTATCTTTCCAGAGAAGATTACCCCCAATCAGCACGCTCTGGCGCGGGAATTTGTCCTCCTGGACAACTTTTACGTTGATGCCGAAGTAAGTGCCGATGGGCACAACTGGTCAACGGCAGCCTACGCCACCGACTACGTCGAAAAGGTGTGGCCAACGAGCTACGGTGGTCGAGGAGGTACGTACGACTTTGAAGGAAGTCGGCCGGTGGCGTACCCAAAGAAGGGCTTCATTTGGGACTACTGTCAGCGGGCGGGCCTTCGCTACCGAAGCTACGGCGAATTTGAGGCTTATTCAAAACGTAAAGGATCAGCGCTTGATGGCCGTTTCGCACCGAACTACCCAGATTATGATTTGAAAGTTAAAGACATTGACCGGGTCGAGATCTGGAAGAAAGATATTGATTCCCTGATCGCGATCAACGCAGTGCCTCATTTCAGCAGCATTCGCCTTGGCAATGACCACACGAGCGGAGCCCGAGTTGGAGCGCCAACCCCTGCTGCGCACGTAGCTGATAATGACCTGGCAGTTGGGCGATTCATCGAGTACTTGTCAAAGAGCCCGATCTGGAAAGAATCGGCTGTGTTCATCCTGGAAGACGATGCTCAGAACGGCGCTGACCACGTTGATGCGCACCGCTCACCGGCTTTGGTCATTAGTCCATACACGAAGCGTAAGCATGTTGAGCATACCATGTATTCAACTTCGGGGATGTTGCGGACGATTGAATTGATTTTGGGTTTGCCGCCCATGAGCCAGTACGATGCAGCGGCTACCCCCATGTTTGCCTGCTTCACCAATACACCGACTTTAACACCCTACACGCACATTCCGGCCAACATCGACCTCGATGCTAAAAACACCGCCATGAACGAACCGGCCCGTCAGTCGGAGAAGCTGGATTTGCGGTATGCCGATAAGATCGATGACCGGTTGTTCAACGAAATTATCTGGAAGGCGGTCAAAGGCGAACATGCGGTGATGCCCGCACCGAAGCGCGGGGCTTTCCTGTTGGTTGCTGACAAAGATGACGATGATGACGACGATTAGCCGTTTATGAAGTTATTATCAGCGTACCAAATTCCACGTTGTACCTTGCAGCTGATTCATGCAAACGTGATTTTGGTATAGTCCATAATGCTTAAAACAGCTTTCCAGAAAGAACTTACCTTACAAAATACACTCGAGCAAGGCAGCAAGGGGGCCGACGTAAAACGTGTTCAGGAATGGTTGTCGCTCAATGCGCTGCGCTTTCCGGAGGTGACGCTGACGACGAATGTAGACGGCCAGTTCGGCCCGGCAACCCGGCGGGCCGTGTGCAATTTTGAAGATGCGCTCGATCTACCCAGAACAGGAATTGTCTCGCCGGAGTTGTTCGCGCAACTGAGCAAACCCTTATCAACGGCTTTTCAGGCAAAGGCAGCCGCACCCGACGTCCGGCGAGCGGTGGTGCAGGTAGCCCAAATGCATTTGCGGCAGCGGGCCACCGAACTCCAGAATACCGAAGCTCAAAACCTGGGGCCGTGGGTCCGTAGCTATTGTGATGGGCTGGATGGCTCGCCCTTTAAGTGGTGTGCGGGCTTCGTGCAAACCATACTCGATCAGGTGGCTTCGGCGCATGGCCGCTCGTTTACTGCCATCATGCCGCAAACGCTCAGTTGCGACGTAATGGCATTGAGTGGTCAGCGGAATGGCCGACTGATTGATAATGCCCTTTTACAGAAAGATCCCTCACAAATGCGGCCGGGCGATGTGTTTCTTTTGCGATACCCCAAAGCACCCGATTGGTATCATACCGGATTTATCAGCCGTGTGGATGGCGACGTTGTGGAGACAATTGAAGGCAACACCGACTCGAAAGGGTCGAGTAACGGTACGGCCGTATTCGCTCGTGTCCGCAATTTCCGAAAGACAACGATGGACGTCTTTTCGATTGACGGATTATAACGTTAAAGCCTGTTGAAGATAGTCTCCGCGAATGCTACGTCTGAGTTTTGATCGGCTACTTTCTTAAGATTAGTCTCTGAGTAAGAGACGCCCTGTGTCAATACCTGCTCAAGAAGCTGGCAAATGGCTGTTGGCGATGTTGAATCAGTTACCGCACCTAACTGCGCGGTTTGCACGAATCGCCCCATGTAGCCATAATCAGACGATAAAATGGGCTTGCCCGAAACGGCGGCCCGAATAAACACCGACGCCATGCCGATGTGCCGTTGGTACAGAGCCAGCGCGTAATCAGACAACTCGAAGTAGGTTTGGATCTGGCGACCCCGAACCTCTTTGAACACGCAAACAATCTGTATTTGTGAGTCAATCTCGGCGATCAGTTGTTCAATGCCGGCCTGATACACGGATCTGATTGAACCGACAAGCAACAAACACAAGGTTGAACGTAACGCTGGATTTAGCTGCTTTAAAGCTTCCAACAACGGTTCAATCCCCTTACGGTCGTCCAGGTGGCCAAAGAGCAGAAAAACGTTACGGCCTGCCTCAATCCCCAATTCGGCTCGAAGCTGTTTCGTTTCTGCGGGCTTGATGTCGTATGACTTTACCGGATCAGGGAGCGCCAGCACGTTAACTCGAGGGTTCATTTGTTTTAATGCTGAAACGGCCGAGTGATCGAGGCAGAACAAATTCGTCAGAACACCCCGGTTGAGCATACCCCGCAGCGTCACCTTTTTTCTGAGTACGTTTAAACGGGCTTTAAGTCCCGGAGGAATAGCGTAATGAAAATCAGGCCGAAAATAAATGCCTGATATAGCACAAGGCGCTTTCTTGCCGAGCCAACTGCCTAACTGAAAAATGTCGAAGTACATGATCAGGGCATGCGTTGGCTGGTGATCGTGAACATATTTTAGTAGTAAGTTCCATTCGCTGAATGAGCGGCTCAAGGCCGACGACTGGTGCGTGCGTTCGATGTCTTCGGGCGGAATTGGAATAAAGCGAACTGAAGCGTTGTTAGCGGTGTCGTCCCGCAACTGTTGAAACGTAGCCTCAAAAGAGGCTTGGGTCACCACGAGCAGCTCACCCTCGGGTTGGTAGCGTAGCCAGTAATTAACGAGATGGGCTAAATAGTCGGCATGGTGCCCATCAATAATGGTATCAAACAGCAGGATTCTCCTCACAATATTTGGTCGTACTACAGCTGGCTAAACCCGCAACAGGATTGGTAATAATGGCGCAATGTTACGCATAAACCCGCAACCGTTGGTTACTAGTGACGTAAAAGCCCGGTACCATCAACGAGTAAAAGGTAAGTTTTCGGTGCTAAGTGTCAAGTTTGCCAGTTACCTTTTAAACCTGAAACTATACTTGACTATGCTTCGCCTGCTTATCTGCTTTTTGCTGGTCACTGTTACTGCTTACGCCCAACGTAATCTTAAACTTCAGCAGCCTGTCGAAATCATTAAAGATCGCTGGGGCGTCAACCATATTTATGCAAAAAATGAACACGATTTGTTTTTCGCTCAAGGCTATTGTGCGGCCCAGGATCGCTTGTTTCAATTAGAAATCTGGCGACGGCAGGCGACAGGGACAGTGGCCGAGCTTTTAGGACCGCAAGAAGTGAAGCGTGACATTGGAACGCGACTCTTCCGTTTTCGGGGTAATATGGAGCAGGAGTTAAAACACTACCACCCACGCGGCCCACAAATTGTTCGGGCATTCGTCGATGGTATCAATGCCTACATCACCCAGATATTGAAAACGCCCGAAAAGCTCCCTTTTGAATTTCGGGTGCTCAACACAAAACCAGACTACTGGACGCCAGAGGTTGTTATCAGTCGTCATCAAGGACTGGCTTATAACGTTCGTGACGAGTTGAACTACGGTCGGTTGGTTAAGCTCATCGGCGCCGACAAGCTGCGCGAATTGCAATGGTTCCACCCAGTATCTAAACCGTCGGAGCCAGATCTGACGCTCCACGTAAACGGCGATGAGTTGTTTCAGCCAATTCTCGAACTGTACGAAGCGTTCCGTTTACCGTTGAAGTTCGGCGGACGGCCCACAAAAGCCGATGAAGACGAAGCCAGGCGAACCGACAAGGCAATAGATGAGTGGTTCGATACCGAAAAGCAATACGTTGGATCGAATAACTGGGTCATTTCTGGTGATAAGTCGGCTAGTGGTTATCCGATGCTGGCCAACGATCCACATCGAGCGCAATCGACCCCTTCGCTACGCTATTGGGTTCATTTGAATGGGCCCGGCGTGGATGGGCCGGGCTGGAACGTAGTGGGAGCGGGGGAGCCAACGTTACCGGGCGTATCCATTGGGCATAACAATTACGGGGCCTGGGGACTAACCATTTTCGAGACGGATAATGAAGATTTGTACGTCTACGAAACGAACCCGGTTAACCCGAATCAGTACCGTTACAAAGGGCGTTGGGTAGCCATGAAAACATTGACCGAAACCATTCCTGTGAAGGGTGGACAACCGGTTAAAGCCACATTGAAGTACACGCAACATGGCCCCGTAGTGTTTGAAGACAAAGAACACCACAAAGCCTACGTAATTCGGGCGGGCTGGCTCGACGTAGGTTCGGCCCCTTATCTGGCTAGTTTACGGATGAATCAGGCCCGAAACTGGGCGGAGTTCCGGCAAGCCTGTTTGTTTAGTCGACTGCCCGGCGAAAATATGATCTGGGCGGAGCGGCCAACTGCCCCTAAAGCAAGCATCATTGGCTGGCAGGCTGTTGGGTTGTCGCCCATCCGTAAAAACTTCAGTGGTCTGGTGCCGGTGCCCGGCGATGGCCGCTTTGAGTGGGGCGGCTATTTGCCCATTAATCAATTGCCAAATAAGGTCAACCCGCCCGAAGGCTACGTCGTTACGGCCAATAATAACCTTACACCCGTAAACTTCCCTCACCGGAATGCGGTTGGCTGGACTTGGTCAGGCCCGGCTCGGGCACACCGCATTGAAGAGGTACTCAATGACGGGAAACGTAAGAATCTGGTCGATTTTATGGCGTTGCAAGCCGATTATTTGTCAATTCCGGCACGAACGCTGGTGCCGTTGTTGCAAAACCTGTCATCGCCCGAAAACCGAACCGAACAGGCGTTGGGCTACTTACGCAAGTGGGATTACAAACTTGAGCCTAGTTCAGTGGCGGCCTCTATCTACGTTGCCTGGGAAGGTCAACTTAAGCAGGCAGTATATCAGAAGCACGTGCCGAAAAATGCACAACGCTACCTGACAAGCCTACCGTCGAAGCGAGTTATCGACGCTTTACTCGTTCCGACTCCTAACCGAGATAGCTTACTGCTAACGTGTCTCGACCGGGCCGTTGCTGAGCTTTCGGATCGTCTGGGTAACGATATGGACGATTGGTCGTATGGGCAGCGCAAGAACAAGCACATTACCATCACGCATCCGCTCAGCGACCAGGTTGACAAAGCCACGCAGCAAAAAATCAACCTGGGCCCGGCCATCCGTGGTGGATACGGGGAAACCGTGAACGCAACGGCCAATGCCTTAAATCAGACCCACGGCGCATCGTTTCGCATTCTAGTGGATACCGAAGATTGGGACAAGACACTCGGGATCAACAGTCCGGGCCAATCGGGTGACCCGGCGAGTCCGCATTATGGGGACCTGTTTCCGATCTGGTCCGAAAATGGCTATTTTCCGGTATACTTCTCAAAAGAAAAAGTCAAGAGCGTGGCTGAAACAACGGTGACATTAACGCCTTGATGAGTGAAATATCCCCTATAAAAAAGGAGGGTTTACCGTTTAAAAAGTGGGGTAAAACTTAACATTCGCAAAGACTAGAGAGGCAGTACCTTAGTGCAGAAATACCACTTTCCTCGTCTATCCTGATGCGCTTTTCTGAAGAAAACCAATCCTTGTCTGTACTGGCCGTCGCTGGTACGCACGTCATTACGCTGGGTATGAACTTACCCAAACCGGTAGGAAGCCAGTTATTAGGCTTCTCAATCCAGCGTACAGAGCTTGCCAGTAACCGAAAAGTCTGGTTAGAAGCCTTAAAAGTGTTTCAATCCGTGCTTCCTCAGAAGCCCGCCGGGCAACTAGTTTCAACAGAACACCATCCTATTCAGGATTTTTTCTGGTCCGATTTTACCGTACGGCCGGGTCGCGACTATAGGTACCGGATTCTGGCGCGGGGCGGCCTGCCCGGAGCCATGACGACGCTGGCCGAGGTAACCGTCGATATCACTACCGAGCAGAACGGGAATGGCCATGCGCACGATGTGTATTTTAACCGGGGCGTTGCGGGGTCGCAGGCGTTTGTTAACCGATTTGGTAGCGCGCCCTTCGCTACCATTGAAGCTCAGCGGCACGATGAAGTGTACACCTGGTTAAGCCGGGGATTACGGGAGGCTATGGTTGAGTTTATTAGGCTGGCCACCGGGCCAGGTTTTGCGTTGAGGCTTGGTGTATATGAGTTCAATTACGAGCCAGTTATGCAGGAGTTAGCCGACGCCATTCAACGGGGTGTTGATGTGCAGATTGTTGTGCATGCCCGGGCCGACAATGACGACGAACGCCGGGAAATGACCCACTTACGGGAACGGGTCGACCGGCTGGGACTCACTCTGGTTACGACCTTCCGGCAGCGGACAGCTACTATCTCGCACAACAAATTTTTTGTGCTGCTCGAAAACGGAGACCCCAAAGCGGTTTGGACCGGCTCCACGAACCTGACCAATGGTGGTATTCACGGCCATTCGAACGTTGGGCATGTGGTACGCTTGCCAAACGTAGCGGAGCAGTACCTGCGCTATTGGCAACTGCTCCAGGCTGATTCCGATTCGGCAACAATCCGGGCCGGTACGCTTCAGATGGCCATAGACCCAATTGTGGGCGCTCAGGCAACCGCCAACGAAACCGGCGTTTATTTCAGTCCTCGGGCGCAATTGCGGGTGCTCGACTGGTATGCCGAACAAATGGATGGACAAACAAAGCCAGCTTTCATTACCGTACCGTTTGGCCTGGATAAACGCTTTGAAACGGTGCTGGCACGTTCGGGCCGCAAAAATCCTATTTACGTCATGTCTGACAAAACGGACCCTGGGTTACGGGCCAATGCCATTGTTAAGAATCCGGCTAATCAAACGGCGTTTGGGAAAATGCTTAATCAGCCTAATAACCTCGAAGGCTGGATTAAAGAGCGTATGACGCCATTGAATTCACGAGTTCGGTATGTTCATACAAAATACCTCTTGCTCGACCCGCTCGGCGACGATCCGGTTACCATCAGCGGGTCGGCCAATTTCAGTGAAAGCTCGATTCAGCGGAACGACGAAAATATGCTGGTTATTCGCGGGGATAAGCGGGTTGCTGATATTTATTTCGGGGAGTTCATGCGCCTTTTCCGACATTTCTATTTTCGTAACCTCGTTACGTCTGTCGACAGTGGTAGCCAGCCCGACCGGCTATTTTTAGATGAAACGCCAGCCTGGACAACGCTTTTTTACCTTCCTGATAGCCCCAAAGAAATTATTCGTAATTACTTCAGCGGAACCAACTAACCATTTTTTTCTCCCATCATGCCATTAAAGAATTATAGCGTCCTGAAAGGGCGTATCAAAGAGCGCAAACGGGCGACTCAGCAGAAAGCTCACTTTCAGATTCTGGTCGAAGATGATGCGGGCTTATTGTATCGCGTTGCCGTGAATGTAAAGTCGAGAGTGGCACCGTCCGAAGTGTTATACTTCTTCACTGATAATTACTCGCACGAGTTGCTCGATAAGATTGCCGAAGCTGATCTGCCCACGGGCGTTACGTCAGTGCCCAGTAAGCCCAACGCGCTGGCACTCGACTTTGTCCGGCGCAACCTGTTCGATACCGCGCAGCTGGTGCCTCTTCCACTGGAAGTTCCGGGAGAAGACAATGATCTGAACGATAAGCTTGATTTATACGTGAGTCGGGCGATCAACAACCCCGATGCACTGATTTATGCCTTTGGCGAAACCTGGGGCCCCGAAACGCAGGCCGATCAGTATTTTGGTTTTCAACCGGGTCGGGGTATCCACGACATCCACATGAATCAGGGCAACGTTGCGCAGTTTGTGGCACAGGACGGCATCTGGCAGGACGGCGGTATGCTCATCCATTTCACGACTACCAATCGGTGGGTGGCCTTATTTCTGGCCTTTCAATCACAGTCGTTCTTTACCGACGACAATGGCCATACCATTGCCAGTCAGCCAGGAGACCCGTCAGCACCAGTCGTAGCAGACCTGCACCTGATTGCCGCTTTGGTGAAACCCGCGAGTGGTCAGCCCGAACGAGTATACATCCTTAATGCGTCGGTAAAAGACATCAATCTCGATGGGTATGTACTGGTTGATAAAGCGAACCGGCGCGAACTGCTGCAGGGGACGTTGCCAGCTGGCCAGCTACTAACGTATGCAGCGACTGGGCAAGGCATACAGCTGAGCAACAGTGGTGGATCGATCAGCCTGCTCGACTCAACTGGCCGGAAGGTTGCCGGGGTGTCGTATACCCAACAGCAAGTTGGCGCGGCTGGCCAGTTGGTTGTATTTTGATTTTAAAGCCTGCTGGATAGACTACAATTGAAGTTTAGCCAGCAGGCTTCTATTTGTAATTCGGTTGGTTGGGGCGTTACCTTTGCGGTTCGTCATGGAATCCAACCGAATGGACATACAAGAGCAGTTAAAAACCGCCATCCAGCAAGCTATTCAGGCACTCTTCAACACAACCGTCGATGAGGTCGTCCTGCAACCAACCAAAAAAGAATTTGAGGGACTTTATACCTTCGTCACCTTTTCGTTAACCAAAACGCTCCGGCAAGCTCCTGCTCAGATTGGTCAGGCCATTGGTGGCTGGCTGTTGGAGAACAGCACCATCGTAAGCGGCTTCAACGTAGTGCAGGGTTTCCTGAACATCAGCATTGCCGACGCTGCCTGGATCGAGGTGCTCAACGACATATCGGCCAACCCAACCTTCGGAACGTTGCCCGCGAAACCCGAGTCAGTAATGGTTGAATTCTCGTCACCGAATACCAACAAGCCATTACACCTCGGTCATTTACGTAATAACTTCCTGGGCGATTCGGTCAGCCGGATTCTGAAAGCCAATGGCTACAATGTCGTGAAAACCTGCATTGTCAACGACCGGGGCGTTCACATCTGTAAGTCGATGCTGGCTTATAAAATGTTTGGCAATGGTGAAACACCCGAGTCGTCGGGGATGAAAGGTGATCACCTGATTGGCAAGTATTACGTATTGTTCGACAAAGCCTACAAAGCGCAGGTCGAAGAGATGGTTGCGCAGGGAACGCCTAAGGAAGAGGCCGAAAAGAAAGCGCCTTTGATGCAGGAGGTTCAGGAGATGCTTCGTAAATGGGAGCAGAGTGATGCAGAAACCGTGGCGCTCTGGCAGCAATTGAACAATTGGGTGTATGCCGGGTTCGATGCGACCTACCGCAGTATCGGCGTGAGCTTCGATAAGACGTATTACGAATCGAACACGTATTTGCTCGGTAAAGAAGTCGTTGAAGAGGGGTTGCAGAAAGGCATCTTCTACCGCAAAGACGATGCATCTGTCTGGATTGACTTAACCGAAGAAGGGTTGGATCAGAAACTGGTGTTACGTTCAGACGGAACGTCGGTTTACATGACGCAGGATCTGGGCACAACGGATCTGAAGTACCAGGATTTTCACAATGACCGCCAGATTTGGGTAGTTGGCAACGAACAGGATTATCACTTTAATGTACTGTTTGCTATTCTGCGTCGGTTGGGTCGGCCGTACGCCAACGGACTGTATCACCTGTCATACGGCATGGTCGATTTGCCAACGGGCAAGATGAAGTCTCGTGAGGGCACGGTGGTGGATGCCGACGATTTAATAAAAGAAACGACCGAAGCCGCAGCCACGGCCGCCGACGAAGCGGCTAAAGGTAAACTCGGTGAATTTAGCGAAGCCGAAAAAACAGAACTATTCCGGATGCTCGGGCTGGGTGCTCTGAAGTATTACCTGCTGAAAGTTGACCCGCAAAAGCGAATGCAGTTCAATCCGGCTGAATCGGTAGACTTGCACGGAAATACCGGGCCGTACATTCAGTACGTTCACGCCCGTATTCGGTCGGTGTTACGCAGGGCAGCGAGTGAAGGACTTGGTGCAACGGGGCAGGGACTGAACATGGGCGGAGAACTCGATCCGGTTGAGCAACAACTTATCTTTTTACTGAGCCAGTATCCGCAACGCGTGAAAGAAGCGGGGGATGATTACGCACCTTCTTACATTGGCCAATATTTATATGAGCTAGCCAAAACGTTCAATCAGTTCTACGATAAACTGTCTATTCTGAAAGAAACGGATGCGGTTAAAGCGGATACTCGACTAATACTGTCGAGGATAGTGGCTGATACCATCCGATCTGGAATGGAATTGTTAGGAATAGACGTTCCGGAAAAAATGTAGCGCTGTTTCTGCAACTGACCTATAAAGGTCTTATATTCAATCCGTAAACCTTTAAACTTTTGCGGAATGAAACAAGAAATTACCAAGTTAGATGTTACGTCGGTAGCTTTAGTGTATGGCGCAGTACTGGCAGTTATCGGGCTGTTTTTTGCCGTGTTGTTTCTGGTCTTCGGGTCGATGTTCGGAGCAATGTCTGGCCGTTCAGGCATGGGGGCTATGATGGGGGGCGGCATTGCAATGGCGATATTTCTGCCCATTTTTTACGGAATTATAGGGATGGTGTTTGGGGCGTTATTCGCCGTAATTTACAATCTGATTGCTCCAAGGGTAGGGGGCGTTAAGCTGTACATGCGCGACGTGATAAACTGACCGCCATTCGTAAACAGAAACCAGTAAACTATTTCATTCGCCAACCCGTTTTGGCAGTACCCTGGCCTAATTCCAGGTTTTTGCCTACACATTCTATGAAAAAAATAACCCTACTTACACTCACTGCCTTCGGTGTGTTCATTATTACATCTGGTTTTATGTTCAAAAACATCGTTAAAGGTATTTTCAGCGACAAGAGCGAAGTGGCTGTTGTCCCCGAAGGAGCCGAGGCTCCCAGCAAAACTCTGTATGATTTCACGGTCAAAAGTATCGACGGTAAGCCTGTCGCCCTGAGCGGTTTTAAAGGCAAAAAAGTCGTTATCCTGAACGTAGCGTCAAAATGTGGTTTCACGCCACAGTATGCCGACTGGGAAAAATTCTATAAAGAGCACGGTGATAAAATCGTCGTATTAGGTTTTCCCGCCAACAACTTTGCGAGTCAGGAGCCGGGTAGCAACGAAGAAATCGCTACGTTCTGCCAAAAAAACTACGGTGTTTCGTTCCCCATGTTTGAAAAGGTAAGCGTATCGGGTGATGATCAGTCTCCACTTTATAAGTGGCTAACGACCAAATCGCTGAATGGCTGGAACGACAAGGCTCCAACCTGGAACTTCTGCAAATACGTCATCAACGAAAAGGGCGAGCTAACTCACTTTTTCGCTTCTAAAATCAAACCCGACGACGCCGAGTTTAAGAAAGCTGTAGGTATATAATTGTTGAAAGAGTGAAAGAGCGAATTGCTGTAAACCCAGAAAATTCGCTCTTTCACTCTTTCGATTTTCCACTATGTCTATGAATCCTTGGGTAGCGGCCGCCCGGCCGCGCACATTACCATTATCCTTAGCCAGTATCATTCTGGGCAGCTTTCTGGCCGCTTCAATTGGCCGCTTCAATTGGCAAATCGCCCTGCTGGCAGCTTTAACCACCATCTTCCTGCAAATCCTGTCGAATTTTGCCAACGACTACGGCGATGCCGTATCGGGCAAAGATACCGAACTACGAGTCGGCCCACGTAGGGCAGTAGCCACGGGCGATATTTCCAAAGAAGCCATGCTACGGGGGATCATCATAACGTCGGTGTTATCGCTTATCAGTGGTATCGGTTTGCTGATTGTCGCTTTTTATAACGCAGGGCCAATGCTCTTCTGGTTCTTTCTGATACTTGGTTTGCTGAGCATAGCTGCGGCTGTGGGTTATACGAACGGCAAGCGTCCGTATGGCTACGCTGGCTTTGGGGATATAGCCGTTCTGATTTTCTTTGGATGGGTAGGCGTTTTAGGGACGTATTTCCTGCATACGCTGTCGTTCAATCCTATTATGCTATTACCCGCTACAAGTGTTGGCTTGTTCGCCACTGGGGTGTTAAATATCAACAACATTCGCGACATCGAAACTGATACCATGACGGGTAAGCTGTCGATTCCAGCGCGGTTGGGTTTACCACTGGCCATTCGCTACCATTGGGGGCTGCTGCTAACCGGTATGTTCTGTGCATTGGCTTACTCATTTCTTGCCGGGGCTAACTGGTTTAGTTACCTCTATTTGCTTGCTTTCCCGCTGTTTATAATAAATGGCCGTGCCGTAGCAACGCACAAACGCCCTGTTGAGCTCAACGCCCGTCTGGGTCAACTTGCACTGACTACGTTACTGTTTGTGGTGTTATTCGGCTTGGGGCAGGTGCTTTAAGGAGTAGGTCGGACGGCCTCGTCCGACAGCCGCTAGGTTGACTTTTCTCTTCATGTTTTTAGCCTGTCGGACGAGGCCGTCCAACCTATTTCAATCGACAGATGATTGTGGCTCATCTTTATTTGGCTCGGTGGCTGGAGACTGAGTATACAACGGTTCAAAAACTGGTGCTGGCCGAGTGAGCGGTGTAGGTTTAAGGAGCGTTGCATAGACCGTGTAGGCGGTTCCTAACGACCACACCTTGAGGCCTGCTCGGGCAAAAATGAGGGCTTGCTGAACAACAAACATAATCAGGATTGTTGGCCAGTTTTTCATCACGATGGCTTCGTCGATCAAGAAATAAATCCCAAATAAGCCGGCCCCGATCAAAATAAACCGCCAATACAAGCCATACGTTTGCCTGATGTTTTGGAGAACAAGTCGCCCAGCCTGACCAAACGCTCGAAAGGCATTACGTTCGTCTTCGCGAAACATGAGCACTTTGGCGTAGTCACCGATGCAAAGCAACAAGGTGGCAGTCAAAGCAAAGAGGACGAAAAAAAGCACTCCTACCCAGAATAGCCCCCGTTCGGTAAGTTCATCGCTGAGCATAACCCCTACCAGCGTGCCCGCTACAAGCCAGATACCCCCTCCGGCGAGTAGAAACAATAACGTGACTCCGAACAGCCGTAAAAATCGGCCAACGTAATGACTGCAAGCCTGCCAGAACAAACCCGTGTTGAAGGAACCTCTGGGCTGTGAAAAGCGCATCAGAATGCCCCCAGCGAAGAAGAGGTTCAGGAGCAGATAAAGAACACCTAGCCAGCGACCAACGCTCATAAGCGGATCAATGGCTCGCTCACTACGATGCATAAAGTCAGAGTAAACCGTGTAGTCGAAGCCATCCAGTAGGTTTAGGAAGGCCAGTGAGTCCTCATCTTCGGCCTTAAGCGTGTTGTAAAAGGGTAAGGCAGCCAATAAACCTAACATCAGCGTAACGCCATAAATTAACCAAATTAATTGCCCGGAGCTGCGTGTGTGGCGTAATGAGGAGGTGAGGGCGTTCATGATGAATGAACCGGAATGTCGTCGGATGAAACTGGATCAATAGAAGCAGGCTTACCTGATAAAGGGTGCTCGGTCCTGATCTTTTCCTGTAGCTTCAAAAAACCATCGATCAGGGCTTCGGGACGAGGTGGACAACCGGGTACGTACACATCGACGGGAATGATCCGGTCAACGCCTTTCACGACATGATATCCATGCTGCCAATAGGGACCACCGCAGTTGGAGCATGAGCCCATCGAGATTACATATCGAGGCTCCGGCATCTGTTCGTAGAGTCGGCGAATTCGGTCCGCCATCTTGTAGGTTACCGTGCCTGATACAATCATAATGTCTGACTGTCGGGGAGAAGGGCGGGGGAAAATGCCGAACCGGTCGAGGTCGTAGTTGGCCGCGAACGCCTGCATCATTTCAATGGCACAGCAGGCCAGCCCAAAACTCATGGGCCAGAGCGATTTCTCGCGCGACCAGTTCAGGAGCTCTTCCGAGCGCATCAGAATGACGCTGGCTTCGCCGGTTTTATCAGATGGGGCAGATGAATTCATCGAGTACACTAGATTTACGCAACAACGCATTACGGTTGAATGCGGTTCAAGACATCAATCTGGTAACTATAGGTAAATGGTTCGAGTTGTCGTCGCAGGTGTTCATTCGCATCTTCGCGGTCCCGATTGTGGGGGCGAATAACCTTTCTGGACAGGGAGCTGCTAATGCTATTTCCAAGTATTGCGCCACCAGCGGCCCCACCCGCTACAGCTAGGGCAAGGTTAACGCCATACAGAACCGGACTTCGAAATGGATTCTTGGGCGTTGAGTTTACGACAACGTAGCCGATGGCTAATCCGCCAACGATAGCTCCTTGAACCGCGCTTTTTTGTCCACTGCGCCGACGAAGTACTATTCTTTTTACGCTTGATAGCTTCAACCTGTTAAGCCTATTACCCGAACGACGGTTATCGGCCGTATTGATGATTAAATCATTTTCGGATACTGCCTCAAGTGTTCCATACAAGCGGTTGCCTACTACTGTCACTACTTTAATCTTGTAAATGTCAACTTGAGCCTTTTGAGCCTGCAAAGTGTAAGCAGGCACTAACGCAAAAAGCAAAACCAGCGCATAGTATCTCATCAGAGCGTTTACATGCTTGGTGGATCATTGCCGGGGCGCGATTGGTACTTTGTGTTAATCCGGTTATAAAGCTCGGCCGGAACCTTTGTGTCGGCGGTCGGAATTTTAGGCTGTGGCTTCACCCAGTCCAGATACCCCTTGGCCCACACATAAGCAAGGCCTAAACCAAGGATGAGAACAAATAAAAGCGCTTCCGCTAAGGCAAACCAACCCCACAAACCGCCCGTAGCCCGAATGAGTTGCTCCTGGCCAAACACCGTTGCCCAGGGAAATAGAAAGACTAACTCAACGTCAAACAAGACGAAGACTAAGGCCACCACGTAGAACCGGATGTTGAACTGAATATTTGCGTTACCAACGGGTTCTTCTCCTGATTCATAAGTGCTGTTCTTTTCTACGTTCGGCCTATCGGGACGCAACAGCTTAGCTATGAACAGCACAGCGCCGATGAAAGCAAATGCAGCCAGAATGAACAGCAAAATGATGCCGAAATCAGAGAGCATGTAAATAGACCGTTATCAGCAATCAATCGAACGTATGTGAACAGCTACTTTCAATGAGGCAGCAGCATTATTTTTTCTTCTTCGGATATAGATTATATACGATTGACACCTGAACTACCCGGTTTCTGTACGTAGCCGCCGTTTCGGGAGAAACATTGGTAAACCCCCGAACGTAGCGAATATGCAGGCTGAACTTGTCGAGCATATCCAGGAAATCGTAATGAGCACCGACCGCTAAACCTACGTCATTTTTTGCGCCAGGGCCAGTTTCGGTGGCGTCTCCGGCGTTGAGTGCGTAGCTGAATTCAGGCCCCGCCTGCAGGGTTAACCCCTCCGTTGGGATATAGCCCAGCATGATAGGCAGACTGGCGTAGTAATACGAGTGGCTCCTGGGTTGGCGCCCGGGAATTGTGCTTTGAAAGGTTCCTCCTTTTATGGCCAGCAAAGCCTCTGGCTGTATAACGAATTTTTGAAGGCGATACCGGTACATTACACCAATATGAGGCTGTAGTGCCTGCTTTGGAAGGTTAGTACTGACGCCCGAAATCGCGACACGGGTCAACGAAGCTCCTGCTTTGACACCGAAGTGTCCACCAACCGGATTATTGCTTTGCGCCCGAGACAACAGGCTGGAGGTAACGAAACAGGTAAAAAAAAGTAATCGATACAAATTCATACAGGACTGCAGGAAGAAACTACGCTTCCAATAACGTGTTTTAGCCTAAACGTTGGGCCGCCTGCAAAATTGGTTAAAAAAAGTTAAGAGTTTGATTCGCCTGCCTAACTAAGACCGAATCTTACAACAAACTAGTAACAGCCGCAGCAGTCCTGTTTTGAAAACTGGCTCCGGTTAGTTGAGCCGGGGGTCAACGGGGTAGTGGGCAATGGACTTGTACTCTCCTCCCATGCGCTTTAATACACCCCGCCAGAACTCATTGGTTGGCGTATCGAACAGAAAGTCGGCGTTCGTTCGGCTCACAATCCAGGCTTTCTGAACTAACTCTTCGTCGAGTTGCCCTTCGCTCCAGCCCGAGTAGCCTATAAAGAAACGGATGTCCTGATCAGCCAGCGTGCCCAGGTTAACAGCCTGCTTAACCTGTTCAAAGTCGCCACTCCAGTATAAACCGTCGCTAATGCGTATAGAATTGTCAATAAGATCGGGTCGGCGATGGATGAAATGCAGCGTGTTTTGCTGCACCGGGCCACCTACAAACAGCGGAAGGTCAGCCTGCACCTCTTCAATAACATCGCTCAGGTGAATGTCGGTAAGCTGGTTAAGTACCAGGCCAAATGTACCAGCATCGCTATGTTCGCAAACCAATACAACACTACGTTCGAAGTTAGTGTCCCCCATGAAAGGTTCGGCAATCAATAAATCTCCATTCTTAACAGTCGGCGTATTCGTGTTCATGGGGCATCAAATCTTTGTAATGATCCTACAGAGAAAACGACTTTTAGGGGTTGATGTTACCAAAAAACTATTAAATACGCTACGTAAGGGCAGAATTACGTTTATACGGTAGAATTAATCTAACAGATTTACCCGTACGCTAGAAATTAATGCCGAAAGGTTAGCTTGATTTTTCGGCTAGAGATGCGCTCCAATAAGGGACGCAGCATCCGATCAGCATTCTGACGAGTTTGCTCTAAGATGCCACCAGTCAAGGCCGCCTGCCGTATCTGATGCTCTGCCTGTCGATAGGCGTCGCTTACAAGTTGCGATTCGTTCAGAAAAGAGAACCGAGTATCGTACACCCGCGATCGGTCGTGGTTAATCTTCCAGCCGCAAAGCTGTGGCTTAGGAAGCTGCACAATGATTGAGTCATCTGCCGCCGTGATGTCAGCTAGCGTTATCTGCGTCAGATCAAGGCACCCGGTGGCTTCGCCTTCTACAATCAATACGGCGTTGGAGTTGGGCAAGATGTCGTTTATCTGCTCATGTTCAACGATATCCTTGAAGGTGTATTTGACTAGTTCTAACCTACCCAACGACGTTACTTCTTTCAGGACAATGCTTTGGGTTGTGTTATCTCCCCGTCGGAAGCGGCTCATCACAGCATTACCGCGAATCTGCTCCCAAATGGCGATTAGCCCTGCCACCAGCACGATAACCACAAAAAGGCGAAGTAGTGTATTTATGAGTGTAGGCATTAGCTAGATCTAATACTAAAACAAAACTCCCAAATCGTCACCAATTTGGGAGTTTCTTGCGTAAAAAAATAGATGCTAGTGGTTACGTCTTGGTTCGTCGGCGGTTTGTTTTTCGAGGTCAAACAGGTCGTTCAACACATCAATGAGCGTTTCGGCTTCGCCCCGCTTACAGGCGGCTTTTAATTGCAGCACTGGTAGTTTAATGATTTTTTGCATAATGCCCCGCGTGATCTTGTCTACTTTCTCAGACTCATCGGGCGTTAAATGCTTTAAGTGCCGGGCAATTTCATCGCGACGGATTTGCTCCAGCGCATTTTTTAGCTTGTTGATAGTCGGCGACACGACCATCTCTTTCGACCAGTCGCCAAACTCGGCTACCGACTGTGTAACGATGGCTTCGACTTGCGGAATAGCCGCCAGGCGCTGGTTCAGCGCTTCGTCGGCACGGTTACGGATATGATCAATGTTGTAAACCAGCACGCCCGGAATCTGCTCGACAGAGGCATCAACGCTACGTGGTACCGACAAGTCAATGAAATATTTGTACGTCAATACCGTAACGCCCTGCAACAGTTCCGGTGTTATTAACGGCTCATCGCGCATGACGGATGAGATAATTACGTTCGCATTCCGAATTTCGTCGGTCAGATTAGCGAAGTCGGCCACTCGAAAACCGTATTGGTTAGCCAGCACCTCGGTTTTGGCCTGGGTGCGGTTGCAGAGTGTGATATTTTTTACATTGCGATCGGCCAGATTCTTACAAACATCGGTTCCAATCTCGCCCAGACCGATTACCAGAACGTTTGGGGATTGATTTTCGCCAACTAGTTCATCAATCAGCTCTACAGCAGCGTAAGAAACTGAAGCGGCTCCATCGCGGAACGCCGTTTCCTGAGCCACCCGCTTATTCGTGAAAAAGATGGTATGCATTAGCCGGTGCAAAAATGGACCGGCCATATCCAGATCAGCAGACCATTGATAGGACTGCTTCACCTGATTCGGAATTTGCATGTCGCCAACAACCTGCGAATGCAAACCGACACATACTTCGAACAAGTGCCGAACGGCTTCGTCGTGTGCGCCAAAAAACTGAAAATAAGGCAAATAATTTTCGGTATCGGTCAGCCCCTTTTCAATGAGTAACAGACGGGCGATTTCGGCGTTTAAGTCTTGTTCGAAGGCGTAGTAGACCTCAGTTCGATTGCAGGTTGAGATAACGAGCAAGTCGGTTAATCCGAAAAAGTCTCGTAGCCGCAACATCAATCGCTTCGCTTCGTCTTCGTTAAGTGCAATTAGTTCACGCACCCGGAGCGGAGCCGTTTTGTGAGATAAACTAATTGATTTGAAAGTATCTAACATCGTTGCAAATCACACTAATCGGCCATTGGCCAATGCAAAATTACGGTACAATTGCCGGACATTATAACAGACTGTGCAAACGGCTTTGTTATTTAGAAGGTGTCCAAATAAGAAGGCTGATTCTTATCACAGTCCTATTTACTAGAAGAACACAAGATGATAGATGGACGTTCTGATTTGCACCATCAATCCCGTTTTTTCGTTTACTATTATTACAAGGAATTAGCGACCTGATAACCCCTGGCTGTTAATTGAGTATATTGCTTGCTGAGCTATACGTTAAAATTTTGCATTAACAGAAGGCCGCACCAGGCGGTAGTTGCAGGCCAGCGATGGCAAACCCCGAAAGTAACAGCACCTTATGCTGAAATCATTTGACATTTACAGTCAGAATAACATTCTGAAAATTATCGTCGCTCTAAATCTGCTTCTGGTCGGTACGGGATCGCTTCTGTACACAGACCGGTTAATCACTAAACTCGAAGACCGTGAGGAGCAGTACGTGCAGTTATACACCAAAGCTATCGCTTATGCTTCTGATACCAGCCATACGAACATGAGTGATATGACTTTTGTGACGAGCGAGATTTTGCAGGCCAATAAGACAATCCCCGCTATCTACGTCGATCCAAACGGGCATATCTCCTACAAACTTAACATCGACCTGCCAGCTGATCTTACTGACGATCAGCAGCAGCAGTTTCTGCGGCAGAAGATTGTTGAAATGAAAAAAAAGCATGATCCTCTGGTCGTTGACATCGGCAATGGCGAACGAGGGCTGGTGTATTACAGCAATTCGAGTTTACTACGTCAGCTAACGTATTTTCCTTACGCGCTGCTGGCCATTCTAACGGCTTTAGGCGTGTTAGCGTATTTGGCCTTTAGCTCATCGCGCCGAGCCGAGCAAAACCGCGTTTGGGTTGGATTGGCTAAAGAAACTGCTCACCAGTTAGGTACACCTATGTCGTCGTTGATGGCGTGGGTCGAGTACATGCGTTCGGACCCGGCACAGTATGACGAATCTATAACCGACGAAATCGAAAAGGATGTACAGCGGTTAGAAACCATTACGGCCCGTTTCTCAAGCATTGGCTCGATACCTACGTTGAAAGAAGAGAATCTGAACGAGGTGGTCCGGCAGTTCACCGATTATTTGTCTAAACGTATTTCAACAAAGGTGAAAATGAGCGTGTCGAGTCAGTTGCCGCCCACGCAAATGGTTAAAATTAACAAGCTTCTGTTTGAATGGGTAATCGAAAACATCTGCAAGAATGCCGTAGATGCTATGAAAGGCACGGGCGAACTACGGCTTAATATGGTGCCGCTGCCGCATCAGGAAGTAGCGATTGACATTACAGACACGGGTAAGGGTATCTCTAAAGCAAACATGCAGAAAGTATTCTCGCCGGGTTTCAGCACCAAAAAGCGAGGGTGGGGCCTGGGACTAACGCTGGCCAAACGCATCGTTGAAGAATACCACAATGGGCGGCTCTACGTTAAAAGCTCGGAAGTTGGCAAAGGTACCACCTTCCGAATTGTACTTAACAGTGAATAAAAAAAGGCTTGTACGTTCTACAAGCCTTTGTGTAATGATGTAGGTTATTTATCTTGGATACGGGAGTGATATTGTATCTGTTTCGATAACGTTACTCACATTTAAGCTTTCGTCCCGAATTCTAATCTGGAACTTAGTCGGATATAACTGAAAGCTGGTGCCATATTGGAAGGTTTGATTAAAATCTAACGTACCTTCAATGGGTCCCCTCGGCTTATCTGGTGTTAAATCAGGGAATGTTAAAAACTTATTGACCTGTTGCGGAAACTCAACGTACTGTCTATTAATTAGTCTGAACGTTTTTATGTCGTAATTCCCCCAGCCGCCATTTTGTGCAAATGCCGTGGAGTCTTGTTTTGAGATGGGCAGTTTAATGCCCAGATTACCGTCTCCATCTTTGAAGCCAATGGTAATCACAACAGAATCTCGTTTGCCTCTTCCTACTCCCTGTTGTGCTGGTAAGGGATAGTGGTAAAGAGTTCGGAAATCAATTTCGGGGGTGTTGGAGTAGTTCGGCTCATTAAAACAGGCCGATAAGCTCAGGGCTACCCCCAAGGTTAGTAGATACGGTTGAATTAGTTGCCGTCGCATGCTGTTGTACTCGTTGTGCAATAATCGCTTTTGTTACTTTGTCTTTTTCATTAACTCTTTCAGCCGAAGTCACTGCCTTTCGCCAGTCACTTCGTCAGCAGATCCTGACTGTTAGCGCTCAGGCACCCAACCGCGATACGTTTGAGTCGCTGGCGTTGGCTGTTTTTCGCTACCAGGCCGTCTATAACCCTGTTTACCGTGACTATCTGCATCACCTGAACGTTGAGGCCGACCAGATTACCGACTTACGCCGGGTGCCGTTCATGCCCATTGGTTTTTTCAAGAAACACAGGGTGTTGACTGGGGTGAGTCCGGGGGTTGCCGAGTCCATGCCTAATGTGCTAACCTTTGCCAGCAGTGGTACTACTGGTGAGCAGACCAGTCGGCACCTGGTACCTGATACTGACCTTTATGATGCTGTTAGTACTCAGACTTTTGAACAGAGGTATGGTCCGCTCCGGAACTTCGACATCCTGGCGCTACTGCCGTCGTATCTTGAACGAAATAACTCGTCGCTGGTGTATATGGTTCAGCGATTTATGATGCAAACTGATTCGCGGCAATCGGGTTTTTTTCTAAATGACTACCGTGAATTAACGAACCGGCTTCGTCAATTGACAAACTCAGCGCGTAAGGTATTACTTATTGGGGTGACATTCGGCCTACTAGACTGGGCTGAGTCGGACCGAGATCTGACGTTCCTGGGGGATCAGGCTAATCTTGTAGTCATGGAAACTGGCGGTATGAAAGGCCGACGGAAGGAGCTATTGCGGGAAGAAGTGCACGAGATATTGATGGAAAGACTAGGCATCAAAGCGGTTCATTCAGAGTATGGTATGACCGAGTTGCTCTCGCAGGCTTACTCCGCAGGCCAGGGGGTGTTTGCGCCAAGTTCGACCTTACGAGTACTTCTGCGTGACATCAACGACCCTTTTTTGCTATATCCGGACCATTACATTCGGACCGGTGAGCGACGTACGGGAGGCATCAACGTTGTTGACTTGGCAAACCTGGATTCCTGCTCATTTATTGAAACGCAGGACCTGGGGCAGTACGTCGACGTTGATGGTACGTTCCGTGTCATTGGCCGCTTCGACAACTCTGATGTGCGTGGTTGCAATTTGATGATTGTCTGATTGGAACCGGGATGTCTGAACTAGGATTTAGAGGATTTGAAAGACTTACAAGATTTTGTTTCTGGCAGCAATCTTTAAACAGAATCTTGTCAATCCTTGTGATCCTCTAAATCCCGGTTCAGACAATTATGCATACAATTTCACGTCATCAAGTGAGATCTCGTCGCCACACATAATCACGAGTCGTTCGATGACGTTGCGAAGCTCGCGAACGTTACCGGTCCAGGGCAATGATTGTAGATAAGCCAGCGCATCAGGCGTAAGCTCTTTAACCGGCGAACCATATTCCGTGGCAATATCCTGCAAAAACTTGTCAGACAACAGGGCGATATCGGCCCGCCGTTCGGCCAGCGGTGGAACATGAATCATGATTACGCTCAGACGATGGAACAAGTCCTCCCGGAAATTACCATTGATAATTTCCTGCCGCAGGTCTTTGTTGGTAGCCGCAATCACACGCACATTGACCTTGATCTCTTTGTCGCCACCAACGCGCGTAATTTTATTTTCCTGCAACGCCCGCAGCACCTTGGCCTGTGCTGACAAACTCATGTCGCCAATCTCATCAAGGAATAGCGTACCGCCATCGGCCTGCTCAAACTTGCCTACGCGCCGGGCAGCGGCTCCGGTGAAGGCTCCCTTTTCGTGGCCAAACAACTCGCTTTCGATCAGTTCGCTCGGGATAGCTGCGCAGTTCACTTCCACGAGTGACATACTAGCGCGACTTCCTTTTTCATGAATCTGTTTAGCAACCATCTCTTTACCAGAGCCGTTAGGGCCGGTGATCAGGACACGGGCTTCGGTAGCCGCTACTCGGTTGATGGTATCTTTAACTTTCCTGATCGGCTCCGACTCACCGACGATCTCATTGAGTTTGTAGATTCGCTTCTTGAGCGTCTTGGTTTCCTGGACCAGTTTGGCGCGCTCAATTGCATTTCGAACCGTGATGAGCAGGCGATTCAGATCGGGTGGTTTAGTGATAAAATCAAAGGCACCGCGTTTAGTAGCTTCTACGGCGTTTTCGACGTTGCCGTACGCTGAAATCATCACAAACTGCGTGCTCCTGCTGGCTTCGCTGGCTTTCTGAAGTAATTCTAATCCATTGAGTTTAGGCATCCGAATGTCGCAAAGGGCTACATCGTAGCCGGTTCGCATGATCATCTCGAGCCCTTCTTCTCCGTCTTTTGCTTCGTCCACATCGTAGCCTTCATACTCTAAGATATCGCGTAGAGCCGCCCGAATCGGTTTTTCGTCGTCCACGATAATCAACTTGGCCATAAGTAGGGGTAAATTGAACTATGGGGTTAGTATATGCCCGAAAATAGCTGTTTTATATCAGCATCCGCAAGTATGTGTACCAAATTTGCCTGAATCGGTTAAAATTTATGAATAAAGTGACCGTGTTATCTTGGTAGTGACAGACTTACCACCTCGGCTACATTTGTACGAGCATCAACCGGACGAACCCGAAATGAGTATGTGTAGGGCTTTGTAGCGGGTAATTGATAGTCGGTATGGACGCGTGGTGTCCAACTGTCGTCCCCACCTAGGCCCATCTGAGCCATGTCTACATTGACTACCGTTACGTTCCCACGTTCGATTTCTTGTGTATCAGGTTGTTTAGACTTCAGCAATGCTGCATCGGTATAGTCTCGGGCGTTGATGTTAAGCCATGAGCCTGTATTTACGTCACTCGTAATCAACAATCCAAAGCCGGTGGCATCTGTTAGCTCTGCCCAGCGAACATCAGTTTTATTCCCATTTTCCTGTGCCATTGTGTAAGGAAAAAACTGATCGGCCACTTTGGCTTCATAGAGCCCAACTTTAGCCGCGTCTTTCCGATCGGCGTAGCTTTCAAACGGACCCCGGCCATACCATTTAAAATTTGTTACGTTAGCCGGTAGCTGAAATTGCATACCCACGCGGGCCAACGGGGGAAGTGCGCCCGAGGGCGTGTAGGTTGTAGTTACCAGAATGTCGCCGGTGCCATAAACCGTGTAGCTGGTTTGTTGTAGCAGACTACCTCCGTTTCCTACTATTTCATTGGTGCAGCTCACTCGCACCCTCTGCGGATGAATATCGACCTGACTATCGACCGGCCTTGCTTTGGCCGTATCTAATCCGGCCTTCCGCCAGCGTGCGGCAAACGAATTGTTGCCACCTCCTGCGTCGTTGTCGGTCGGAACACGCCAAAAGCTTGGCTGTAGACCCTGCAACAGTATATTCTTACCTTTATATACCCACTGATTGACGGTGCCAGTTGCTTTATCGAACACAACCGTAAAGTCCTTGCCACGAATTGTATAGCCATTGCTCGATCGGGTAGCTTTCACGGCTGGAATGCGATTCATGCCCACCACGGGCAGCGTTGGAGCATTGGCTTTAATGAGAAATTGCCCTGAAGCCACCTCGTGGCCGGTCGGTGCCCAGGCGGTGGCCTGCTTTAAACGTACGCTTACCGTAAGAAAATACTCGCTGTAGGGCTCAATCACCTCCGGAAATTTTACGGGCAAGGTCAATACTTGCGTTTGTCCGGGCCTAGCCACCAAATTATTCTCGCCACCTTGCTGCACGACTTCTCCATTGCGAAGCAGCGTCCACTCCAGCCTGAACGGCTCAAGGGTTTGAAAATCGTACGTATTACGAACGTTAATTTTAACCGGCGCGCCAACCGAAAGTGCTGTTGGCGCTGTCAGTTTAACGTACTGATACACCAATTTTACTTCGTTGATTTCGGGTTGGGGCGTTCGGTCGGGGTTCACAAGCCCGTCGCCCGCGTTCGCTCCGTCAATGTAATTGATATGATCGGTGAACTCTTTACCCGCTTTGTTCCGTACTCGCAATCCCTGATCGACCCAGTCCCAGATGAATCCGCCCTGCATTCGAGGGTATCTATCAATAGCCGCCCAATAGTCTTTCAGATTACCGACGCTGTTACCCATGGCATGGGCATATTCGCAGACGATGACTGGCCGTGAAGGATCTTTTTCCATCAGTTTAATCATGTCGTCTACAGATGGGTACATGGTCGAAATAATGTCAAAGCTGGTTAATGAAGTGCCGTTATAAGGTCGGCGGCCTTCGTAATGAATGGGCCGTGTTGGGTCGATGAGTCGTATGATATCGGCCATATCTTTAAAGTTTTGGCCCATGTCGGTCTCGTTGCCGAGCGACCAAATCACTATCGACGGATGATTTTTATCGCGCTCTACCATCGCTCTCCCGCGTGCTACGAATGCATCGCGCCACTCGGGTTTAGCAGCTGGCGTTTGCCCCTTAGACCACAGATCGTGGCTTTCAATGTTTGCTTCGTCAATGACATACAAACCATATTCATCGCAGAGGTCATACCAGTCGGTTACATTTGGGTAGTGAGACGTTCGAACGGCGTTGATGTTGTACTGTTTCATCAACTTAATGTCTTGAATCATTGACTCGCGACTAATGACTCGGCCTGTATTAGGGTCGAACTCGTGGCGGTTAACGCCTTTATACGTAACGGGTTTGCCGTTAACGAGCAGTTGACCATCTTGCAACGTCATTTCCCGGAAGCCGATCCGCTGGCTAACGACCTCGCTTACCTGGCCGTCTGAACCAATAAGTTGGGTAGTCAACGTATAGAGCGATGGCGACTCAGCACTCCACAACGCGGGCGCTGCTATAGCCTTGTTCAATCGCAGAATGGTTTCCTGGCCGGGTTCAACAGAACCTTCTGCATTGACTATCTCCGAAAAAATAACGGCCTTTTTCGGATCGTAGAGCGTAACCTTAAGCTGATACGGAGTTTGCGCGGCTGACGACGTCAGGTTACGGACGTTGGCTGTTAGTTTGAACGTAGCATCCCGGTACTGGTCGTCTAAGTCGGTTACAACATATAGGTCGCGGAGGTACGTTTCAGGTTTGGCATACAGAAATACGTCGCGAAAAATGCCCGAAATACGCCAGAAGTCCTGGTCTTCTAAATAACTTCCATCCGACCAGTTGATTACCTCTACGGCCAGCAAATTTTCTGCCGACTGGCCTCTTTTTAGTTTATCGGTGATCCGAAATTCGGCGGGTGTCATTCCATCTTCGTGGTAACCAATGAACGCTCCGTTCAGAAATACTCGGCAAGTAGACTGAACCCCAGCAAAGTGCAGAAAGATTTCTCGATCCTGAAAATTGGGCGGTATGGTAAAACGCATTCGGTAAAGACCCACGGCGTTCGTATCTGACGTGATACGCGGAGGAGTGACCGGAAATGGGTGTTTAATATTCGTAAAAATGGGTCGATCATAAGGCCTTCCTTCCCGCGCCCCGATCACCTGCCAGTTGGAGGGAACAGGCAAATCGTCCCAGTTTCCATCGTTTGTATTTGGTTGGTAGAAGTCGTTCGGTACTTGGTTTGGGTGTTTAATCCAGCGAAATTTCCAGGTACCATTGAGCAGTTTAAGATAGGGAGAAGTACGCCAGTCGGAAGCAGCAAGCGCCTGCTGCTCTGAAGCAAACGGTACCAACGTAGCGTGCGGTTTTTCGGTATTACGACTTATGATTTGCGGGTCTTCCCAATCTGGAAGCGATTGCGCATTAACTACCCACGTCAAATGACCCATTAAGAATACGGATAGAAGCAAGCGGGTGTGCATGTAAGAAGGGTTTATTTCGTTATTGAATTAGAAAATGGATGACCGATTCTATAAAAAATGGACATCTTAACCGCAAGGTCGTTTGCCAATGCCGCCAAATTTCGCATAAATTTAACCGCCTTACTACCCTGCCATGTTTGCTCGTAGTTTCTTTCTTTTTTTGCTTTTGGTTAGTGTCACCTTTACTACTTCGGCCCAGTCGCGCCGACGTGCTCAGTTAACTGCCCCTCAAACAAATGACCCTGTTCCGGTCGTAACGGCCCCGCAGGCGCGGTTGCTAGAGAGTATGCGAATGAGCAGCTCATTATTGAATCAGGCCTTAAAATACTCAATCTACCTGCCATCAGATTACTACGTATCTAACCGGCGCTATCCGGTTGTTTATCTGCTGCACGGATATGGAGACAATGAAACTAGTTGGGTGCAGTTCGGTGAAGCCGACCGCATTGTTGACGAAAAAGTTAAAACGGGCGAGTTGCCACCCATGATTATTGTCATGCCAAACGCAGGGGCCAGTTTTTATATCAATGATTACCAGAACAAGGTACGGTACGAAGATATGTTCGTGCAGGAGTTGGTGCCTTACATTGACTCAACGTATCGGACGCGCACGCAGCGCGAGTACCGGGCCGTCTCGGGTCTGTCAATGGGTGGCTTTGGTGCACTAACCTTGGCGATGCATCATCCAAATTTATTTGGCTCATGTGCAGCCATAAGCGCAGGTATTCGTACCGATGAGGCTTTTGCCAGCATACCAGACGAGCGATATAATACGGTTTTTGCCCCCGTATTCAGTGGACCCGCAAAAGGAGAAGATCGATTAACCCTTACCTGGAAACGAAACAGCCCAATCACATTGGCGAAGTCAGCACCAGAAGGCGACCTGTCAAAAGTGCGGTGGTGGATCGATTGTGGCGACGACGATGCTTTGACAGTTGGTAATGCTGCTTTGCATTTAGCGTTGCTTGAGCGTAAAATTCCTCATGAATACCGGGTTCGCGACGGTGGGCACACCTGGACATACTGGCGTACAGGATTGCCCGAGGCTTTGAAGTTTATTAGCGAAAGCTTTCGTCGGTAGTATCTGAGAACTTAGCATGAACTGTCTATCGTTTTAGTATAGGAACGACGGCTTCGGTTTGATCCCATACCAAGGTCATGTTCGTTCCATTAGAGCGCGGAATAAAATTGATGGTGAATTGCTCGGCTACCGGGCTGTGCTTACGCGACACAATTGGTACCCGCAGGACATCTTTAGTTTGGTCATAATTTGTACCCCATTGGCCTGTCTCACCGTTAAAGATGGCTGTCCAGCCTTGTTGTGACGGAATTGTCCAGAAAGAATATAGACCTTTTGCTAATGGTTGACCCGCGACTGTTACGTTCTGACCTAATTCGATAAGGGTTGCTTCGTTAGCTCCAGTACGCCATACTTTTCCATACGGTACCAACTCACCGAAGATTTTACGCCCTTTCTTGTAGGGTTGGCAATAATCTACTTTAACATGTAATCCATCATGCTCAATCTGGGCGATGGCCTCGGGACTATTTGATTTTGTTAAGCTACGCAGTACGAAAAAGGCAAGAAGCAGAACGGCGGCAATAATGCCGAGGATTATAAAGACGCGTTTCATGGTAGTTGGGTAGAAGTGAATTGACGGATTCTAAGTTAGCAAGAATTGGTAACTTGCTCGTTTCACTGAGCCAGCACAGGATCGCTTTATCTACTTTGTAAAAGAAAATGAGGTGATACAGCTAAACTGCATCACCCCAAGGAGGGGTCGAGGACCTCTCCCCAACCTTTATAAGATACTAAAATCAGCGCTAAGTACTAAATATTTGCTAAAAGCCTACGCGGCTTCCTTCTTGAGCTTATCGCGTAGTTGAAATAGTTCGTCGCGCAGGCGGGCAGCTTCCAGGAAGTCAAGCTCTTTTGCTGCGCGCTCCATTTTAGCCTGGGTTTCATTAATGACTTTTTCCAAGTCGCTTTTGCCCATGTATTGCACAACTGGATCGGCCGCAATGCGGATTTCTTCCGGCTCAATGTAAAACTGCTTCACTTTGGAGTCCGCCACTTTTGTCTGCCCCATGATGGATTCACGAGACTTCAACACCGTCTGCGGCACGATACCATGATCGGTATTGTACTCCATCTGAATAGCCCGGCGACGGTTGGTTTCGTCAATGGCTTTCTGCATAGATCCTGTGATGGTATCTGCGTACATAATCACCTTGCCATTAGCATTCCGGGCGGCCCGGCCAATGGTTTGGATCAATGACCGAATGTCACGCAGGAAGCCTTCTTTGTCGGCGTCCATGATCGCAACCAGCGATACTTCAGGCAAGTCAAGACCTTCGCGGAGTAGGTTTACACCTACCAACACGTCGAAATTACCAAGTCGTAAATCCCGCAGAATTTCGACTCGATCCAAGGTTTTTACTTCCGAATGGATATAGCGCGTTTTAATGCCCACCCGGTCTAGATACTTGGTAAGTTCTTCGGCCATGCGCTTGGTCAATGTGGTTACGAGCACCCGTTCGCCCGCTTTGATGCGAGCGTCAATCGACTCAAGCAAGTCGTCGATCTGGTTTAAACTCGGCCGTACTTCTATCTCAGGGTCAAGCAGACCCGTTGGGCGAATCAGCTGCTCTACAACTACGCCTTCACTCTTCCGAAGCTCATAGTCCGACGGTGTAGCTGATACATAAATAGCTTGGCCAGACAGATCTTCGAACTCCTGAAACGTTAGTGGTCGGTTATCCATAGCCGACGGAAGCCGGAAGCCATAATCGACAAGGGCTGTTTTACGAGAGCGGTCTCCACCCCACATGGCCCGAATTTGCGGAATCGTTACGTGACTTTCGTCGACTACTAGCAGATAGTCGTCTGGGAAATAGTCGAGTAAGCAGAATGGTCGTTGTCCCGGTTGGCGTCGGTCGAAGTAGCGGGAGTAGTTCTCTATACCGGAGCAGTACCCTAACTCGCGCATCATCTCCAGGTCAAACTCCGTCCGTTCTTTTATTCGCGTGGCTTCCTGCTCCCGAAACTCCGACTCAAAGTAACGAACTTGAGCCACCATGTCGTCCTGGATTTCGTACATGGCACTGTTTAGCGTATCACGGCCGGTTACGAAGAGGTTCGCCGGAAAAATAGTTACGATGCTTTCGTTTGAGAGCTTTTTACCCGTCGACGGATCAATGCGCTGAATTGTCTCAATTTCATCGCCAAAGAAAATAACTCGGTAGGCGAAGTCTGCGTAGGCCACATAGAGATCTACGGTATCACCCTTAACTCTGAAATTGCCCCGCTGGAATTCTCCTTCGGTACGACTGTATAAGATGCTGACGAGCTGATGCAGGAACTGGTTGCGGCTCATCTGCTCACCGACCCCAATTCGAACAACATTGCGTTTGAACTCCTCCGGGTTACCCATACCGTAGATGCACGAAACCGACGCTACCACAATCACATCACGCCGACCGCTCATCAGGGCTGAAGTTGCCGCTAGCCGCAGTTTATCAATCTCCTCGTTGATCGCTAAGTCTTTTTCGATGTAGGTGTTCGTGGTGGCGATGTAGGCTTCCGGCTGGTAATAATCGTAGTAGCTGATAAAGTACTCGACAGCATTCTCCGGGAAAAATTGCTTGAATTCGCCGTAAAGTTGAGCTGCCAAGGTCTTGTTGTGGCTCAAGACAAGTGTGGGGCGATTGAGCTGCGCAATTACGTTGGCCACGGTAAACGTTTTACCACTTCCCGTTACGCCTAAAAGTACCTGTGCTGGTTCGCCTTCTTTTATCGATCCTACCAACTTCTCGATCGCTGCTGGCTGATCGCCGGTAGGTTGAAATTCTGAGGTTAATTTAAAGTCCATTAGCGTCGCCTGTGCGGCTCGGTTGAATCAGGCTAATTTACGAAAAAAGTAGACGGATTGCAAGGCGGCTTTGTTTATGATTACTACGCTCAGCCGACTTAATCAATCTCTCGTTTGAGCATAACAAGCAAACTCTTTGTTGCTCCTTGCGAACGGTTTAAATCTACAGTGGATATTACTTCCCAGCCCTTAGCGCCTAACTGATTGAGCTTGTTAGTCAATTCCTGCGCATTAATCTGATTACTCCACAACCCTTGTGTAGGTACGTCTAAAGTCATGTATTCGAACCTTTTCATAGTAACTATCACCATTTGCCGTCCCAATAATCGTTCGATTTCATACGCCGACGTTTTATCTCGGAAAATACTTCCACTCCCTCCGGCTTGAAGTCAGATTCAGTGGAAGCAATCGTTTCAAAACAATCCAGAACCCGGTCAAACTTCCAGAGTACCCATGCGCCATCACTATTTATGTACGGAGTTTCATATTTGTTGATGTACGGCTGAATCTTTTGCCGAGCATCTTCTGGCGACGTAGCCTTTACCAACACATGCTGTTCATCTACTTCTTGCAACCCCTTTGTGTAACCTTCAACTTGAATAATAAACTGCACTTTTAAACAAAAGTAGTTGATAGGCCGACTAGATTCTCGCTTGATACCGGGCGTTACTTCACGAACTGTAACGCGATCAACTGATTCATTGTCTGCCATCTGATTTACCAAAGGCAAGCTTGTTTTAAAGGTAATAGCATAATGCTGGTGGGAAACATCATACTGTTTAATATTGAACTGCTGAGCGAAGAGTTCTATTGCTTTTTTACGCTGATGACTCGCATGACTCCGTCGTTGCTTAGGATCGTCGATTGATCGTAGGGCTTCGATATCAGTTTTAATATGGACGGTAAGGACTACCGATACATCAGCTGGTTGTGTTGCCGTGGGCAATAACCAGTCATCCAGATTAAGAACAGAAGCCATACGGAAATACTCTTACAAAAAAGCCCCTACGTTTTCGCAGGGGCTGTAATATACAAAGTTTATTTCTCGGACGTGGCCGTCCAAGCTACTTATCCAACACTACCCTCCAGGCTAATCGCCAACAGCTTCTGGGCTTCAACGGCGAATTCCATCGGCAGCTGGTTCAGTACTTCTTTGGCGTGGCCGTTGATGCATTGGCACAATTTAAGATGTTCTTAAATGAGCCCGTAAAGTCCACAAATCATCAGTATTTAATACACGTGTGTAACCTTTTTCTTGTAAACCACTGAACAGAAGTTTGTCCCCTGTCCAGAGAAGGGCACCAAGTTGATCATTAAGCGCTACAAAGTCCGTGTCGTTAACGTCGATATCCTTTACAATTTCTTGAGCTGCTATCCAGACGGATTCATCAATAAGATTTTCGTTGATAAAGGTAATTTGCCCTAAAACCAGTGATACCGTAGTATCAATTTGTGCTTCGGTCATCTTCTTCGCTACTTTGAGCATTTTAGGTTTATGCCTTTTAAGCTCAATCTGCAGATAATCGCACGTGTAGAATGTAAATAATTCACCCGAGTTGAAAAGCAGGTCTCCAATCTTACTATTCGTATTCAGTATTGCGCTGAAAGCAACATTAGTATCAACAACAATCTTCATTTGTTGAAGCGGGTTTGGCTATGTGCCCAACGCTCTTTTTTGACTTCTGCTACTAGCTTATCAACGTCCTCCTGGGTAGCCGAACTTTCAATTGTTGATTCTTTATAAGCTAAATAATTAAGTAATCGCTGTAGCTCTTCTACATCAAGCAACGGAGACAAGCGAACAATTACTTCGTTAGCAGTGCGTTCGATGGTCATAATCAGTAAGAATAAAGTTCATCACAAACAAAGAGGGCAGACATTAACCAGGAATAATCTTGGTTGATACCTGCCCTCCTAATATATAAAAGATATATAACTTAACCTACTGATCCTTCCAGGCTAATCGCCAACAGCTTCTGGGCTTCAACGGCGAATTCCATCGGTAGCTGGTTCAGCACTTCTTTGGCGTAGCCATTGATAATTAAAGCAACGGCCTGTTCGGTAGGAATACCACGCTGATTGCAATAGAACAACTGATCTTCACCAATCTTCGATGTGGTGGCTTCATGCTCAACCGTTGCCGAAGGGTTATTTACCTCTAAATAGGGGAAAGTGTGCGCTCCGCATTTATCGCCAAGTAGCAATGAGTCACATTGCGAATAGTTGCGGGCGTTTTCGGCACGCTTCATTACCTGCACCAGGCCACGGTATGAGTTCTGGCTCTTACCTGCTGAGATACCTTTTGATACAATCCGGCTCTTGGTGTTCTTGCCGATGTGAACCATTTTAGTACCCGTATCGGCCTGCTGCATGTTGTTCGTAACAGCCACTGAATAGAACTCACCAATCGAGTTGTCACCTTTCAGAATTACCGAAGGATATTTCCAGGTAATGGCTGAACCAGTTTCAACCTGGGTCCATGAAATCTTGGCGTTTGGACCGTCGCAGATGCCGCGCTTGGTCACGAAGTTGTAAATACCGCCTTTACCGTCTTTATCACCTGGGTACCAGTTCTGAACGGTCGAGTATTTGATCTCGGCGTCGGCATGGGCAATCAGCTCAACTACAGCCGCGTGAAGCTGGTTCTCATCACGCATCGGGGCTGTACAGCCTTCGAGATAGCTTACGTACGAACCTTCGTCAGCGATAATCAGCGTTCGCTCAAACTGCCCCGTACCAGCCGCGTTAATACGGAAATACGTTGACAGCTCCATTGGACAACGAACGCCTTTCGGAATGTAACAAAACGAACCGTCGGTAAACACGGCTGCATTCAACGCTGCAAAGTAGTTGTCCTTCGCTGGAACGACCGAACCCATATACTTCTTCACCAGCTCGGGGTGCTCGTGCACCGCTTCTGATATTGAGCAG
Organism: Spirosoma soli; assembly: GCF_042684525.1. NCBI lineage: Bacteria > Pseudomonadati > Bacteroidota > Cytophagia > Cytophagales > Cytophagaceae > Spirosoma > Spirosoma soli. Next base: position 256,183 of record NZ_JBHULN010000007.1, read on the forward strand.
AAGATAATACCGCGCTCGGCAAGGTCTTTCTTAAATGTTGTGGCTACCGAAACAGAGTCCATAACAGCATCGACAGCAACCCGTGGACGTTCTCCTTCAGGTTCATCGACAACACCGGCTAGCCGCTTCTGTTCGCTCAACGAAATACCCAGCCGGTTGAATGTATCTAACAGCTCGGGGTCAATTTCATCAAGGCTGCCAACAGTTTTCTTCTGCTTGGGTGCCGAGTAATATTTAATGGCCTGATAGTCAATTTTAGGGTACTTGACGTTTGGCCAGTGTGGTTCGGTCATTTCCTGCCATAAACGAAACGCCTTCAAGCGGCCTTCCAGCAGCCAGTCGGGTTCATTTTTCTTGGCAGAGATGAAACGAATGGTGTCTTCATCAAGACCTATGGGGGCCTCGTCGGCCTCAATCAGCGTCTCGAATCCGTATTTATACTCGGAATTTGTAATACTTTCTAAAATTTCAACGTCCTTGCTCATGGTCGGTTGGTCGCTTGGTTAATTGAACCGTTGCGTTATAATTTTAACAATCGGCCGGTATGGTACGTTCCGGGCAGGTTGGACAAATATCGGAAACTTTCCGTTATTTTGAGTTATACGGTTGTTAAGCCCACATGAGCGCAGGTTTATCCGGCTTGTGTAATGCGGGTGGAAATCCTCAATTTATAGCCAGAAGTCGCGCGGGTCCACCCGCACTACAAAAAACAAGACCATCACTCATCGTAATGGCCTTGTTTTTCGCGGGAAGCTTAACTCCTATTTCGCAGTTACCTTCACACTGCTGTAATAAAGGGTTGTCAGGCCTTCGTAACCCGAATCTGTACCGACAATTAACCAAAGTTCACCCTTATCATTCGTACGGGCTGTTAATGGATCATCAGTATTACTGCGGGTGATAAGTTTGTAATCCGTTACGTCTTCTCCTGCTCCAATATTACCTAGAAGCACCGCATCGCGTCCGCCTTCTGATTGACTTCCTTTATCAATATTGATTTCGTAGAAATCGTCTTTTAACTGTTTCTTAGGCTCAACAGCCGAAGCTCCAGCTTTTAGAAAAACGCTGCTGCCGGGCGAACCACCAATACCAACAGAATTATCGGCGTAAGCGGAAGGTAATTCGACGTCAAAAACCAGTTTATAATCGGTATTTGGCTGCAAACCGGTCAGCTTCTTTTTCATGAACATGAACACATCATCACTGCGGTTCATACTCGATACCATCAATGATTTTCGACGGGCGTCTAAGGGTTGGGGTAAATTTGTCCAGTCAGACTTAAACTGGATGTCGCTGATCTGCGTGTGGTAATCTACATAGTCGGCTTCCCAACCGTCATTGCCTTATTGGAAATTACTTTGATAAGGAATGCCCGGCTGAGTGGGCGCTACAGTGGTACTCTCGTTCGTGCAGGCGGAGAACGTCAATAAACTACTTGTTACAGCAGAAACTAAAAATAACGTTGACTTCGTTTTACTTGGTTTTGTTTCCCATACTGACTCACGTGTGGGAGATTCAGTTGGAACATCCGGCGATAAAATTATCAGCGTCGGCGATTAATGTCTTCAAGTCCACGTAGTGCCAGATAAAAGGCGATAACGTAGATCAACTGGTTTCCGGCTCCGCCCCAGTCTTCTTTAAGGGTAGTACCGAAAAGCAACGAGGCAATGATGATTCCGCCCAGACCGTATCCCCACTTGCTGAACTGACCACCTAACAGGATCAGCAAACCGCTGGCAAACTCGGCAAATGGCAGGGCATACAGAAACGCTCTGGTTAGTTGTTCCGGTAGAATGGTAGCGCTAAAGCCTGCTGCGGTTTTTGTCACGAAGGCGTTCAACTTCGGGATGCGTACTAAACCGTGCATCAGCATATTAATGCCCAGGCCAAGCCGTATAACCAGTTGGGCCAATTGATTAGCGCTCATTGGTCGGTTTCGTTATCCATTTCTATGTCCCCATCTTCTACGTCCTTCTCCGTTAACAGGTCATCGTTGCTGCCATTGGTACCGGTATCCGATTCGTTAACTTCCTCTTTAATTGGCTCAGGACCTTGATTCGTAACAGGATTCATGTATTCAATTTGTGAAACACCTTCGTTTGATTCTTCGCCCTGCACCAGTTTAGTGATCACGCCTTGATTTTCGTCTTCAGCTGGGTTGTAGTCCTGATTGTTTGTCGAGTTCATAGTAGGGTTGGTTTACACGCTGCCAGACCGGGTGACGTGACCACCCAGGGCGTAATTATCGTCCTGATGGTGATCGTGTTCACCGGTAGGGTCACCGTCTTCGTCAACGGGTTCGTCAAATAAGCCGTTGTCTTCCGTTTCGTCGCTGGTGTCATCATCGTCTTCGATAGAAGCTCCGCTTTGATTCCGGAAATTGTCGGGGTCGATGCGGCCGATACGCGAACCAATCACTTCGGTATCTTCGGCCAAATGGTGTTGAACTAACGTTGCCATAAGCGTTGAGTGTCTGATATAACACGTAACTCGGTAGAATAGCGAAAGGTTACTCTTATTCAGTCAACCAATTAGCTCACTACTGTTTTTGTTAACGCATGAAACTGCTACGTCTGTTTTTAATTTTAGTACTTCCCATTTCACTTTACGCTCAGTTAACTCGTGAGCCTTTGTTTACGTCATTTGACGGCACTAAAATCCATTATGATGTACTGGGTGAAGGCAAGCCGGTGGTATTATTGCATGGCTTTATCACGAACGGCGAAAGCTGGAAGCGGGCCATTGTTCGACAGGCGCTGGTTGATGCTGGATTTAAAGTTGTGACGCTCGATTTACGGGGAAATGGCCAGTCGGATAAGCCGCACACGGCCGAAGCTTATCAGAACAACGCGGAGTTAAAAGACGTCATGGCGTTGATGAAGCATCTGGGTCTGACCAATTATGACGTAGTGGGCTACTCCCGTGGAGCTATTTTAACGGCTAAGTTATTGACGCTTGATAAGCAGGTGCGTAGGGCTGTGATGGGTGGTATCAGTGTTGATTTCTCAGATCCAAACTGGTATCGGCGGAAGAATTTTCACGAAGCGCTTACCAAACCTGGCAGCCATCCTGAACTACAATCGGCGATTGATTACGCGAAAAAGAGTGGAGCTGACACTGTCGTATTAGCCCGTTTGCAGGAATTTCAACCCGTTACCACCCGGGCCGAGTTGGCTAAAATTAAAGTACCGGTACTCGTTGTCAATGGCGATCAGGATAAGGACAATGGCGACCCTCAAACGTTAGTTGATGCTGTGCCCGGTTCTCGTTTGGTCATTGTACCGGGTGATCACGGTGGCGCTATGCGGACACCCGAATTTGCTAAGGCTGTGGTATCGTTTCTTACAAAATGATGTTTGTTAACTTATATATGAAACTATTTTGGTTGTCCAGTTTGCTTGCCCTAATTCCTTTAATAAACTGGGCTCAAACACCTTCTCTGACTTTTCGTAATCCTAAAGATAGTTCTGTGAATTACTACATGACTATTCAACCAGTTGGCCAACCGAAAGGATTATTGCTCCTCCTGCATGGCTTTGGCGAGTCGCCCGAGTATGTTTATGCGGAGACCGAACTGCCCAAGGAGGCAGTACGCCAAGGTTTGCTGACAGTGCTGGTTACCTTACAGCAGGGCTGGCAGTCTTTCTACGTCGATGATGCTTCCCAACAGACGCTTGCTGACATTATCAAAGAAGTACAGTCTAAACATAGATTGGCCGATAAAAAATTGTATCTGGGTGGTTTTTCGCTCGGGGGGAGCGGAGTCGTTCGTTATGCTGAGCTAGCCATGGCAGGTAATTCTTTGCCTAAGCCTACTGCCATCTTTGCCATTGATCCTCCCCTGGATTTTGCCCGACTTTATCAAAGCTCGCTACACCAGCGAAAGCACGGAAAAGTGGAAGTGGCTGTCAAAGAAGCTCAATTCCTCATGGACAGAATGGACAAAGAATTTGGTGGCCCGCCCACGGCTCAGCCCGCTAAATACGTATCGCTGTCACCCTACAGCTATACTGATACAACTGCTCGCCATGCGAACCTGCTAAAAAACACACCCATACGATTGATCAGCGAACCTGATATACTGTGGCAGATGAATGAGCGGAACCGGGATCTTTATGAACAGAATACAATCGATTGCGTGAGCCTTATCAATTATCTGCGCTTAATTGGAAACACAAAGGCTACTTATGTACCGACTGTTAACCAAGGATATCGCAAACAGCAAGGAAATCGGAATCCTCATTCGTGGTCTATTGCAGAACCGAAAGCTACTGTGGCATGGCTGCTTACAAACTAGGTGGATTTAGCTAAGACTACATTATAAGGTCAAAGATTCAGTAAACGATTCGTACTGGACGGATTGCCAGAAACTTTTACCCGTCTGAGAAGGAGGGCGGCTTTTCCATTCAGGCAAGCGGTAACGCCTATTCTTTCAAAAGAAAAAAGCTACTGATACTATTCGCCACAAGGGCTATGGCAGGATAAAGAATGAATTGAGAAAAACCATAGTTACTTACGTCCTTAGAAGCGAGGTTTGTTGAATGAGCAATTAACCAATATAATCCTACCCATATCAATGCGGTTATTGATGTGCATACAAGCCAGTTCAGCAAAAGCTCAGGCCTTCCAGGTTTAATGATCAATGGGATAAAGAAGGCATTAATGAGTTGTCCGGCATAGTAAGCCAATACTCCACGTACAATCCCATCTGGCTGAGTATACGTCATGAAAGGCCCCCACTTGATCCAGATATAGAAAGTAACAGGTAAGGTAACGAACCAGATACCTGGTTGCCCAATGGCGGGATGTATTTTGAAAATCAGGTATTGGGCGACGGTGATGAAGATTGGAAAGAGAAAAATGCCGCCTATTCCGGTCATCGAGCTGAATAGATGCGCCAGTACCGGTAAGGCGATCCAACGGAAGTTTAAACTGTTATGCCAGTCGTAAGAATCGAAAGTGTTGTTCATAACTATACATAGCTGACTTCAGTACGGAAAAATCAACAGGAGAACCAAAGCGGTGAAGCACACACTCAGCCACGGATTCAGACCAAGCCGATAGGTACGTATAAAATGCTGGCCAAGTGTCAGCGCATAAGCGATTGGAATGAGTGCCGTATAGCCAGCTACTATCCCGATGGCGCTAATCGCGCCACCTAGCAACAAACTCATCCCCAAGTGACCGGTATAATCCAGCATACGCTGGAGGAAGCTATCCGTGTGCTGACGAAGTAGATAAAGGCAGGCAATCGTTAATTGGACTACAACCAAAGCCAGCACTGCTGGTGGCCAGATGGGTAAACTGACGGTGGCGAAAAGCCCACTAATTATGCCGAAAACAACCAGAATAAAGGCAATCCGATAACCAGCATGAAAATCGGGCTGAAGGTCTAGCAGGTTCCAGCGGCCTGGTGCGGATGTGATAATGATTCGTCGGTTGTAAGAAATGAACGCATACAACTTCTTAAAAAGGGCTCGTAGCGGTTTCAGGGATAATAACTTACCCACTGATTTGTTCCAGTTACTAAAGGCATAAGTCCAGGTGTCAACACCATATATTGTCTCGCCCCCATCCAGGTCGACTAGAGGAATCTCATGCCGAGCTCGTTGGGTATCTAAACGATTTATCGTTTCCTGGGTAAGTTGAGCGTTACTAATTCGGATCAAATCTCCACTGCTGTTAACAGCCACCATACCTTTAGTGTAAAGCCTGCACATTGGACAGCTCTCGTCATAAATAATTAGCTTTCTCATGAATTTGTATGTTTTAAATTTTCAGAAATAATTGAAAAATAGTGTTAAAAAAATATTACCGAAACACTTTTAAGAACTGTCCCATCAGCCAATTTTCTTCAGCTTTGATAACTGCATTAAGGGTGTTGTCGGCAAAGCCAACGACACTACTCAGGCCAGTCATCACCCGTTGAAACTCCTGAGCCTCGGGCGTATCCGTCGGGATTGCTTTTAGCTCGTTCAACACATCCACAACGGGGGTGATTTCCCGTCGGCGACGTTCTTTGGCAACCTGACGAGCTACTTTCCAAATGTCTTTTTCGGCCACGAAAAACTCCCGGCGCTCACCTGGTTTAAGCTGTTTGTAGATGAGTCCCCAATCCATCAGATCGCGAAGGTTCATGCTGGCGTTACCCCGCGAAATCTGTAATTGCTCCATCACATCCTCGGTCGACATGGCTTCGGGTGAAATCAGGAGCAACGCATGAAGTTGCGCCATAGAGCGATTGATACCCCACTGCGTAGCCAGCGTGCCCCACGTATGAATGAATTTATCTTTAGCCTCTTCAAATGTCATGCTCAAATGTACTTCATTGTTTTTATAATTTCAAAAATATTTGAAAGATAGATAGTGGTTGGTTAGAAATTCACACGTAAATCAGTGCTTAAGTTCTGTGTTTAGGGCAAGCCTGTTATTCTTAATAAGTCGTTTGGATTAGGGCAGATAGCCAGAAACTTAGCCCGGTCGGCGAGGGAGCAGACGCCGGGAAAATCGCCTTTTAGGCCAAGCATGTCTGTCATAAGCTGAAAGTGCAGGTGTGGAGGCCAATCGCCGTTTTCAGGATAGGGACCAATCTCGGCAATCTTCTGACCTGCTTTGAATTCTTTGCCTTCATACAACCCGTTTAATGATTCGCGAGTCAGGTGTCCGTAGAGTGAGTAAAGTGGGTGGAAAGCCGCCAACCCAGGTCGCGGCTTTCCAGCCGCGCTACTTTCCACATAATGTTCCAGAATGATTGTCGGGCCGTAATCTCCGAAGTTGGCATTGTCCTGAAAGCTATGCACTACGCCGTCTAACGGCGCAAAGACGGGTGTTCCAGCGTCAGCCCAAAGGTCAATGCCGAGGTGAATTTCTCGTGGTTCCGTCATTTGCTGAAAGTGCTCACTCCGACGGTAGATGACCCGGTGCTCGTTGTAACCGCCTACGCCTACTCTGGCACCACTCAACTTTAGCTGGTTGACTACGTAGTCGGCGAATGTGGCTGTATTGGTTAAATCAAGCGTAGCCAGGTCTGGGTTACTGGACGAAAAATCAAGAATAAGATAGGGTTCTTTCCGAAAGTCGAAGGGGACAAGCATTCTTAATGAGGATTGAGCCCGCAATTTAATGACCAAATGAGTCCTAGGTATCAGTTGACCAGATTTCGGTTGTTATGGGTATCTTTACGACTATTTTCTTCGTTAACTAAGCTATATTCTTTGGTCAACAGACCAATTAACCTAACTACATGGAAGCGACCATCAACAAACCCGCTCGTCAGGCTACAATGCTTGGCCACCCGGTAGGTCTTTTTGTCTTATTTTTTACCGAGATGTGGGAGCGGTTCAGCTACTACGGCATGCGGGCCATTCTGTTGCTATTCCTCATCGACAACGTTCGGGGAGGGATGGGGCTGACGGAGGCAGAAGGAGCCGCCATCTACGGTATTTATACGGCTTCCGTTTATCTGCTTTCTGTACCCGGCGGCTGGATTGCCGACAACATACTTGGTCAGCGTAAATCGATATGGTATGGAGGTTTAGTTATCATGCTCGGTCATATCATCTTAGCTATTCCGTCTGGGCCCGGGCTTTTCTATTCGGGCTTGTGCGTAGTAGCGCTTGGCACAGGACTATTGAAGCCTAACATCAGCAGTATTGTCGGTGAACTGTACCCAGAAGGGGGGGCCAGAAAAGACGCAGCCTTCTCGATATTCTACATGGGTATCAACACTGGTTCACTGCTCGGTATCTCCATTGTTGGTTACCTGGGGCAGAAAGTCGGTTGGCATTATGGTTTTGGCGCAGCTGCGGTTGCGATGGCGTTAGGGATGATCACGTTCCGGACACTTGGGCAACGCTACCTCGGCGATTATGGTAACTACGTGGCACAGGAATCAGAAACTCCCGAAAAGGCATCGGGTGGTAAGCGCTCGTTGCTGGTTTTTCTGGCTGTGATGGTAGTTATATTAGCAGGCTTACAGCTAACGGGCGTGCTGGATCTGACTACCGCGCAGGGATTAGCTCAAGCAATGGGTACTATCATTTCACTCGTCGCTTTGGGGGGCTTTGCTTATATACTTCTGGCGGGGGGACTGGATGCCGTTGAAAAGAAACGAGTAATAGTGTTATTCGTTTTTTTCCTCGCATCCGCTGTTTACTGGGCTGGTAACGAGCAGCAAGGATCATCGCTACAAATCTTTGCTGATCGCTATACTGATCTCAATCTGTTTGGCTGGCAAATGCCCTCGAGCTGGTTCCAAAATCTGAATCCTGCCTTTATTCTTATTTTTTCGCCTGTTTTGGCTGCACTGTGGGTATTTCTGGCAAACCGAAAAATTAACTATTCAGTACCTGCTAAGTTCGCTACAAGTCTGGTTTTACTTGGGCTGGCATACGTTGTCATGATTATTGCCTCAAAACTGGCCTTGACAGGTACGCGTACCTCGCCCTTGTACTTAACCATGACGTACCTGTTCTTTACGTTAGGGGAGTTGTTTTTGAGTCCGGTAGGCCTGAGCGCGTTTTCTAAACTGTCGCCTAAACGGTATACCAGCCAGCTCATGGGCCTGTGGTTCGTTGGTTCGTCGTTGGGCAACCTGATTGCGGGTCTGTTTGCGGGTGGTTTCGATGAAGAGAACGTTCAGCAGATGCCCACTATGTTTCAGAGCGTCGCCTTCTTTAGTCTTGGGGCAGGTATACTGATGCTACTTTTCGTGAAGCCGCTTAAGAAGTGGATGGGGGGAATTGATTAATCCATGAATCACATCCACGACCGGTTCTTCAAATCCGTTTTCTCGCAGTCCGGGGTGGTAGCGTCACTGATTGCAGACCTGTTTCCGCCAGACCTCGCTTCGGCGATCGCTATTGATTCCCTTCGTCTGACTAACGATTCGTACATTGATGATGCGCTGAACGAGCACCTGGCTGACTTGGTTTATGAATGCCACTTCAACGATGGTCTCCCGTTTGTGGTAGCTCTGCTGCTTGAACACAAGAGCTACGTAGAGCTGCACCCGCATTTGCAACTGCTGAGGTACATGTTAAACCGATGGCAGGAGGACTTGCAACATAAGCGTAAACTGACCCCATTGTTCCGGTAATAATCTACCATGGAGCTACAAGTCGCTCGAACAAAGCTTGATGGGGATGAATGATGCCCTGCGTCGGTACGTGCCCGACTTCGATTATGTATTGATTGATTTGTCAGTGTTGCCAGATGAACAGATTCAGACTTTCCGGAGTCGCTTCTTGCAGATTTCTGCTACATTGATGAAGTACCAGCATCGTACCAAACTGTTTAAGCGGATCGTTGCTGAAGTCGTTGCTCACCAATTTAACAGCCTGTCTGAAGATGAACAACGGCAAACAGTTGAAGCAATTCTTGTGTATATTCTGGAATACACGAATTATACAAAACAGGACATAATTTCTATATTTACAGAAGCAACTCAAAACCCTGTGGTCATGAGTGGATTAGAAAAATTGAAGCAGGAAGGCCGTCAGGAAGGCCGAAGAGAAGCCACTTTTAAATTAGTAAAAGGTGCGCTAAAACTGGGTATGGACGCGAAGACCATCGCCGACACGTTCGAGATGGATATTGATGAAGTAAGTAGCATTATTGCTGCCATACCTCAAGAAAAAGCACAATAATACCACTCAGGTGGAATAACTTAGCCGCCTGCTTTTTTCGCTTTGTAGCCTTTGCCTACGAGCCACGTGAGTACTTTGTCGCGGTGGTCGCCCTGAATCAGAATTTCATCGTCTTTAGTAGAGCCGCCTGCCCCACAGGCGGCTTTTAGTTGTTTACCCAACTCGCTCAGATCAGCTTCGGTACCGATAAATCCTCGAACGGCTGTGACAACTTTGTTTCCGCCTAGCTTAACGAGCCAGATCTTGAAGTTCTGTTGCGCTGGTGGTAACGTTTCCGCTGCAGACTGACCATCAGATTGATACTCAAAGTCAGGGTTGGTGGAATACACAATTCCGTTGCGGTTCTTCTTGCTCATAAATCCTTCTGTTTACCGGCAAAAATAGCGTCTTTCACTCGTTCACCGAAGGCGAAGGTTAACTGTACGCCACCATTTTCGGACATAATGGCCAAGCCATAACCAGAACCCTGATAAAATTACAGCGGGCAGAATAACAAACTTAACCGCAAAGGCAGGTTCAGCTAAGGTCGCAACTGGCCCATAAATGTAGCCCAAAATAGGGATGCTGGCCAGGATGTGAAACCAGCGGATGATTTTACGTTCAGTAGCTGCTTTCATACCGTTGTTTTTATAATTCCAACAGCTGCCGCACTGTTTCGCCGTAGGTACTGCCGGTAGTAAGTTTGGTTGCTTTTTTATCGGTTAGCGCCAGTAGAAACTTGCCGTCGAAGTGCCGATGAATCTCTGAGATCTTATGACGATTCACGATAACTGATCGGCTGACGCGCACAAACGTTTCGGGAAGTTTTTCGTCAAGTGTCGTCAGGGTGTAGGTTGTCAGAAACTTCTGCCCATCCATTGTTGCCAGAAAGACATACTTATCTTCTGCTTCAAAATAGGCAATGTCAGAAAGCGGTATCAACCGAATTTTTTCACCCGTTTTCACCGAGATCGAATAAATTTCTTTCTTGGGTTGCATCTGAGCCAGCAAGCGCATGACATTGTCCGTCATGGGATTATTAAGTGGCTGACCAGTATCGCTACGTTCAACGAGTGAACGAATTTTCTGAGCTGTGCGGGCTAGTCTATCCGCTTCTATAGGCTTGAGAAGGTAGTCCACCGAGTTTTCTTCAAAAGCCCGGATCGCATACTGATCGAAGGCCGTAGCAAAAACAACCATTGGCATGGCCGTTAGGCGTGATAACATGTCGAAACCATTGAGCAAGGGCATTTCGATGTCTAAAAAGATAACATCAGGCTGTTTGGCTTCTATGAGTGTCAAGCCTTCGGCTCCGTTAGGGGCGTCGCCGATGACTTCAAACGTATCGCGGTGCTTTTCTAACAAACGACGCAGACGGCTAATGGCCAATGACTCGTCGTCAATGAGTAACGTTTTTAAAGGAAGGGTCATACCTTTTCGGTGTTTGACGTTATCACAGGGTGAGTGCCGCGTATTTTATCCATACCGATGGACAATAGAACTTGCTTAAGTGGCCAGTTTTGTAGTTCAATACCTGCATCGTCGCCGTAGAGTAACCGGAGTTTGTCCTGAATACTACGCAGACCATAACCACCATTCATGTCATCCGGAAAAGCCGGACCATTGTCGTGCACACATAAGTGCAATTCGTTTGATCCGGTGTCCCGTTTTTTCTCGTAAATACGAACGTCGATCCGGCCCATATCTGCCCGTTTGGCAATACCGTGTTTAATGGCGTTTTCTACAATAGGTTGGAGCAGAAACTGCGGCAATTTAAGGTCATTCAAGGCAGGGTCTGATACGTCGACATTAAACGTGAGCCGGTTGCCAAAACGAACCTGCTCAACTTGCAGGTATGTTCGGACCATCTCTAACTCGTCGGCCAGGGTCGCAAACAACTCGCCGTCGCGGCCGGTCGAATAGCGAAATAGCTTAGATAACAGCAACGTCATTTCTTCTGCTTTGTCAGGGTCGTCATGAACCAGGCTGGCAATGCTGTTGAGCGCATTGTAGAGGAAATGCGGGTTGATTTTGGCTTGCAAGGCATCTAGCTCCGCGCGGGTTTTGAGCTTTTCCAGGTTAAGCAGTTGATATTCCTGCTCGGAGAGTTTACGGGTTAACTGACGACCTTGCTGAAGAACATACAAAAAGAAGTTAGCAATGATAAGGTCACCCACCACATAAACGTACCAGGGAGCCGATCCTTCAATGCCTTCGGGCCGCTTTTGTAACTGATCCGCGTATGTCTTTCCCAACAGGTAATAAATGCCGGTGTTGACCACAACAAAGCTTATCATCACGGCTAAAGTGATTATGACGTGCCGCTTCCATATAACTTTAAACTGGTGGCTAAGCCAGCCTGATAACGCCCACGTTAACAAGAACACAATGGCGCCATCGGTGATGTTCTGGACAATCAGGAACCGATAAAAACCCGCTATAATGGGGTCTTTGGCGTTCGAAATCAGGTGAGTAAAATAAATGATAGCGTTACTGCCATAAATCAGAAGGGCTCCCAAAACTGAGCCGATGAGCGTTCCCCAGCCGGGTTTCTGAAGAATCGTTGTTAACGTAATGGATTCTGCCTGGCTGAGCTCGGGGCGATAAGTGCTTCGTCCCGAAAAATTAAACTTGGCTCCTTCTACGTTAGCTCCTGTCAAGTTTGTGCCTTCCAAGCCACTAAAGCTTAGGTTGGCTTCAAATAGGTCGGCGTCGGTGAAATCGGCTCCGTTTAAATCCGAGAAGCTCAGGTCGGCTTGGCGCAGTATTGCTCCGCGGAAGTTAGCCCGCGCCAGATTCGAGAAACGAAGGTCGGCCTGGGTCAAATCCAGACCACTGAAGTCAAAGTCAACCATGTCCGACGCCCTCATTTTAAGACGGCGGCCGTTTTTCCCGATGGTGCCAATCAGTTGTTCACGCGTCATGTGTTTGCGGTTTTCGGTTCATAGTTTTCAGTCTACAGTTGGGATGCTAGTTCATAGCTGAAAACTGTAAATCGAAAATCTTAACGCTTACTTACACTTGGCCAGTAGGGGTTCAATGTTCTTAAGCCCCCAACCCGGATGCAAATCGCTGGCTGGTTTAAAAGTAGCAAATTTTTCGGCGGCCTGTTTCAGTACGGGACAAGCCGTGCCGGGGCCACCCCCGTATTGATCTGGTGTGTACATCAGGGCTGAACCTTCGAGGGCATATGCACGCGGATTATTTGCATTTAAACTTTTTGCCTTTTCGATACCGGCTTGAAAGAGAGGGCCGTATTGCTGCCAGCGATTCATAGGGTCAACGACCATACGTGCCTGCGCAATGTAAGCCTTCAATACCGCCAGCTCGTCGTTGTCAACCGCCAGTGCCTCGGCGGCTTTCAGATTGGCATCTGCCTGATCGAGATATTTATCTTTTTCGGCTTCTGTCTTTCCCATAAAACCCAAATAGACATAGTTCAAACCAGCATAATAACGAGGAAGCCATTCTTTAGGCTCGGCGCTGGCAATACGTTCAAATTGGTTGGCCGAAGCCAGCATGTCGGCGGGGGGAGATTGCTGGTTGTGCGATTGTATGGTGGCGATGGCCTGGGTCATGGCTTGCTTATACTGGTCTGATTGCGCCCGGGCAGAAGGACTGTTGGCCACCAGGGCCGCAACGATGAACAAGAGGATGGTTTTCATGAGATATGTTGATTTAATTGGTTGTTACAATTCATTGACATTCACTTTAGCCTTCTTCGAGAGCATGATCATGCCCCCCACGAAGAAGCTCCGATACGATTGGGGCCCAACAGCGTATCGGGTCTTTCCATCTGGAGTATAGCGATACGTAAAGACATTGCGGGTGTCGAGGATATTGTCTACAGCCGCGTAAATGACGACCAGATTGCGCTTGATTTTGGTGACATGACTGGCACTGAAGCTCAGGTTATTAACAAAAGGCGTTCGGTCGGTGAGAAAGTCAGCATCGCTGCGGTTGGGGTTGTAATAGGGACGTCCGCTGCTGATGGTATAGGTCAGGCCAACACTCGTGCTGATCTTTTCGAAGTACCGCTTGGTGATTAGGCTGATGTTATGGTTCGAGATAAAGGTAGGCGTGGCGGCAACGGTGTACTGCTGAAACAAACGCTTGGTATCTACGTAACTATACGTAATCCAGTAGTCGAGACCTTTCACGGTTTTCTGATCGCGCCAGAAAACGTCAAAACCCTGTGCATACCCATTTCCCGAGTTGTCTGTGCGCCCCCACGGAAACCGATACGGGTTTGCGTCGTATCGGGACGCCGAACCGGCCTGGCCTGTAAACTCCCGTACCAATTGTACGTAGTTTTTATAGAATGTCTCTACCCGGAATGTGCGCTTATTCTTAATAATCTGATAATTCAGGATGAGGTGATCGGCTCGTTCAAAACCGAGTGAGGTGTTCCGATAGAGATACCGATAATCGGGTGTCTGATAAAACTGGCCGTAGGCTAATGATACCTGACTATATAATCCTGTTTTGTAGGCTAGCGACACACGAGGTGCCAGGTTGAATCGACCGATAGCTGACGTATGCTCACCACGTAATCCTACCTGCACCGCCAGACTTCGACCGAGGTACGTTTGTGACTCGACGAACACAGCACTATAGTTGTCATTGAGCGAATAATTGACGTTCTGCACCGCATTAGAGAGGGTAATAGCATGAGCTTCAGCGCCAAACAGTATCGAATTGTTATTGGCCAGAAGTCTTGTTAATACGATACGTCCCTGTAATCGTTGGATCGATCGGCCAAAGTCTTGAGCGTCAAATGTTGTCGCGTCGGTGTCATAGCTGTACGATAAGCCGGAGTTGAGTAACCATCTACCATTGGCCCAGCTATCTGTGTAGGTGCTGGTTGTGAAGAAATTCCGGTTGCGCTGTTTTAAAGCGGTAAAGTTATTTTCCGACGACGGGTCCCGGAAGTTCATGCCCAATCGGCTATCCGAGTACATACCGTAGAACTTAAGCATTCCTGTTTTGCTCGCTTTCAGTCGATACGTTAGTGACGAACCTGCAAACTCAGGAACAGACGTCCAGTCAATAGTCTGGGGAACAAGGGCGAACAAGGGTTTTAGATTGCCATAGTAGCCTGTCGCCGAGACCGATGACTTGTCGGTTGCATGGTCATAGCTGACGGCTGCGCTGGCCATGTTTAAACTCAGGCTAAGGCCGTTGTTTTGGCTCTGATCGGCGGTATTTAACAACAAGACCGACGACAGCGCTTGTCCGTACTGCGCCGAATAGCCACCTGTGCTGAAGGACGTACCTTTAAACATAAACGGTTGAAAACGTCCCCTTGACTGCACGTCGGGCAGCGAGCTGAAGTACGGGTTCTGCACGATCATTCCGTCGATGACTACCTTAGCTTCGGCGTTGGAGCCGCCCCGCACGAACAAACCTTCCTGCTCACCCACCCGTTGTGTGCCGGGGAGCAAATTCATGACGGCAGTAATATCAGCACCTGCGCCAGCGGTCGTGACAATGTCCATAGGTTTCAGCATCGTCATCCGTTTTTCGTCAGAGGCTTCAAACGAACCGGCAGTAATAACAACTGTATTCAGCTCATTAGCCATTTCCGTCAGTCGGATCGTGAGCGGGGCTGTTTGACCAGCCGTAATCTTCTGCACGAAAGGTTCGTACCCAATGTATGATACCTGGAGGGTAGTTGTGTCTTTTCGCGACGTTGTAAACCGGAAAGCTCCACTGCTGTCCGTGTTGGCGCCGTCGTAGGTGCCGCGTAAAAATACGTTGGCCCCTGGTAGAGCATGGCCTTTCTGGTCTATGACACGACCAGTGAGTACTGTCTGCGCCGACGCTTGACCAATATAGATCATCAGAAGCAGGCTGTTAAAAAAGAGGTATAGTGTTTTCATCAGAATTGGCGTTGTCGAGATGATGAATCAAAACTAGGGCGCCAAATCGCTGCCTACCTGGCTTTTCCGACGAATACCGAAAAGCAGGGAGTGAACCACAAAAGGAAAAGGATGAAGTTGATTTGTTTTGCAAGTATTAAATTGACGATTTACCCTTTATACTGTAATCACTTACCTGCACAATAACAGTCAATACCAGTAGTTTACTGGGCATTGTTATTCCAACAAAATAGGGAATATGGAGCTGAACCGGGTAAGGTTTTATGCTACGTTTGTCGAGGACCAGTAAGAGTGACTAGTTGGTAGTGATCAGAGTGCAGAGTAGAATATTGTTGATTTAACGGTATATTACTTGCCAAATCTTTGGGTTAACATTTAGGTTTATACGTTGTTACTGACGTAGTAAATACTGCGCTCCCTTGACTACTACGTTGATTACCTTCCAGCTTTCTGTCGGCCGCCTTCGCCCCTGGCGTGAGGGCGATGAGGAGTCGTTGTCCCATCACGCCAGCAACCGGCGCATTTGGAATAACGTTAGAGACTTCTTTCCGTATCCCTACACACCCCGTGACGCTCATTCGTGGGTACGTTCAAATAAGTCGTATCAGCAGCCCAACAATTTTGCCATTGAGGTAGATGGGCAAGCGGTGGGCAATGTTGGGTTTACCGTTAAAGACGATATTTATCGGTATAACGCCGAAATTGGTTACTGGCTCAGCGAAGATTATTGGGGACGGGGCATCATGAGCGAAGCCGTGCCAATTGTAACAAACTACATTTTTCAGAATTTTCAGGTCAACCGGCTCTTTGCCTGTGTATTAGAAGGTAATGTTGGATCAATGCGTGTCCTCGAATCGGCTGGATATCGGCACGAAGCTGTCCACCGAAAGGCCGCTGTCAAGAACAACCAATACCTGGACGAGCACATATTCGCGATGCTTCGGGCCGAGTACCTGGAAAGGTAGGCCGCCTGTCGGGTTGATTATCCTCCTATTTTGTGGTTATTTTGCCGAAATGTTACCGCTTCGGCGGACCAAGCTTTCATGCCGAAGATAGTAATTGCAATTGACGGATATTCCAGTTGCGGAAAGAGTACAACCGCTAAGGCAGTAGCCGCCCGAATGGGGTATGGCTACATTGACACGGGGGCCATGTACCGCGCTGTGAGTCTCTTTTTTACTCAGGAACGCGTTGCTCTTTCTAATCACCGGGAAGTAACTGCTGCGCTCGATAAGATTCATATCACCTTCAACCATAACGCCCGCACCGGTAAAAACGAGACCTGTTTAAACGGCCTGAACGTGGAAGAGGAAATTCGTAAGATGTACATCTCAAACATCGTCAGCGAAGTGAGCGCAATTCCGGAGGTACGGTGGGCCATGGTGGCTCAGCAGCAGAAAATGGGTCGCAAACGGGGCGTAGTCATGGATGGTCGGGACATAGGCACCAAGGTTTTTCCTGATGCTGAAGTAAAGGTGTTTATGACCGCCGAAACTTACATACGAGCTAAGCGCCGACAACAGGAGCTTCTCGAAAAAGGGGAGTTGGTAAACCTGGAAGACATCATCCATAATCTTGAGAAGCGCGACAAAATTGACACCACCCGCGCTGAGAGCCCTCTTGTGCAAGCGCCCGACGCTACGTTACTCGATACGTCCCATATGACGATTGAAGAGCAGGTAGACTGGGTCATTGAACAAGCTGACCGGCGTCTGGCCGAGTTGCTTCGCTCGCGTCGTAAATAGTTAACAAGTGTAATTGCTGAGGTGAGGAAATGAGTGGAATAGGTGAGGTATGGCTAAACTCATTCCAGCATTTCACTACTCCCCTCATTTCATCCATTCCACTTTCATGAAGATTGATTTTCTGATAGTAGGGCAGGGGGTAGCCGGCTCTGTGCTGGCCTGGACACTCGACCAACGAGGCTGTTCGGTGCTCCTGGCCGATGACCCTGCCTTGCCATCGGCGTCATCGGTGGCGGCAGGTATCGTTAATCCGTTAACCGGGCGTAAACTCGTGCGCACCTGGAAGGCGGGTGACCTGTTTCCTTTTTTGCATCAGTTCTACAGCGGCATTGAGCAGGCACTCGGTGTCAGATTCTATCATCCACTTCCAATCTATCGTCCATTCCGGTCCGAAACCGAAAAAAACGATTATCTAAAGCTTACAGCTGACCCTGATATACAACCCTATGTTAACCAAAACGCTGACAATGAGCAGTATAATAAGTATATAAATAATTCTTTTGGGGGCATAGAAGTAAAGCAGTCCGGGTGGATCGATTTAACTGAGTTTGTCAGAATTATCAAGGGATATTTTGTTAGAAAAAATCAATATTATGAAGGGAGCGTCAGTGTAAATGATTTGATAATCAACGATGACGTTGTGAAGTGGAAAGATATTGAAATTAGTAAAGTTATATTCTGCGACGGGTCTCAAGGCCGCGAGAATTCGTTATTTGACTGGCTTCCGTACAATCCTGTCAAAGGACAGATTCTGACGGCGGTTGCTGAAGGGTACTCTATTAAGAACATAGTCAATCAGGGCGTGTTTATTTTGCCGCTACGGACCGGTTTAATAAGAATTGGCGCCACTTACAGTTGGCATGACTTAGATTGGCAAACAACCGATGACGGCCGAGCGTTTCTAGAGTCGAAAGTACGTGATATTCTGAAAGTACCGTTTCAGATTGTAGCGCAACAAGCCGGTATTCGTCCGTCTACTAAAGATCGCCGACCATTCGTAGGGTTGCATCCCTCACACCCTGCAATTGGTATTTTTGGGGGAATGGGTACCAAGGGCGTATCGCTATCCCCGTTTCTGGCAGAGCAATTTTCTCGGCATCTGCTCGATGGCGAAGATTTAGATCCAGAAGCGAATATTAGTCGGTATGTTTCGTTATAGTAACACAAATTAATTCATTGAATTTAGAGCCTTAAGTTTCTGATTTAATTAGTCGTTAAAGGTCAAGGCTGGCTTGCTTTAGTGGAAGGCGGCTTTCTGACCGGACTGGTAACCGTCTTGTTATGCGAAATCAATACATTCTGCTGTTGGGCCTGTGGCTGGGAGGATTGAGCGTGGCCACGGCGCAAAACTATCCTTCGCTTGAGCGGTTCGGAAAAAACCGCATTCAGTACCGTAGTTTCGATTGGAAAATCATTCGGACATCAAACTTTGAGATTTATTATTACCAGGATGGCACCCAGATTGCCAACCTGACGGCTCAATACGCCGAGTCAGAATTTGATCGAATTACGGAGCTATTGGGCTACACGCCTTACAACCGGATCAAAATTTTTCTGTTTAATTCCCCCGAAGAGCTGGCTCAAAGTAACATAGGGCTCAATTCGCAGGGCAGCTTGAGTAGCCAGGAGCAGGATTTATCCAAATCTAGGGTTGAGCTGGCATTCACCGGAGACCAGGTTAGCTTTCGTCGGCAGATCATCCGCGACATTTCCATGTTGTTTGTTTACGACATGCTGTATGGAGGAAGCTTGAAAGATGCCCTCCAAAGCTCGCTTTTGCTCACTTTGCCCGATTGGTTTATGCCGGGTATTGCCGCCTACATTGCTGAGGGTAATAGCCTGGAGTTAGATGATTACATGCGCGATGTCTCGCTGAATCACCCAGTAAAGAAGCCGTCGTTGCTATCGGGCGCTGAGGCTGAGCGCATTGGCCATTCTATATGGAACTACATCGTTCAGAAATACGGCCGGGATAATGTCTCTAACATCCTGAATTTAACCCGTATTATTCGCAATGAGCAGAGCAGCATATCCAGCACGTTAGGTGTACCCTATAACCGGTTTCTGCGCGAATGGCGCGAATATTATGCCGGTATGGCGAATAGCGTATCGCAGTCGTATCGCAGCACGGCCGACGATTTTCAGATCAAAGTTGGGTCGGCGGACGAGAAAACATCATTGGTTAGCTTAAAATTAAGTCCTGATAAACAGTTTATAGCTTACACGGTGCTACGCGATGGCAAGTTCAACGTCGAGGTGGTTAATACCACAAATCGAAAAAAGCTATCTGTTCTCTCCGGTGGGTATCGGCTCGACGGGCAATCGTCCAAGACAAGTACTCCGTTAGTGGCCTGGCAACGGGATAATAACCTGCTAGTTATTACCGATGAGCTGGGGCGAACAAATTTGTATCAGTTCAGCGATTTCGAAAAACGTCCCAAGCAGCAGTTTAAACGGCAGGTTAATGGTTTGTCGCAGGTCGTTTGGATGGACGCTTCGGAAGATGGAGCAAGCCTGGTCTTAAGCGCTGAACGTAAAGGCCAAAATGACCTGTTCTTATACAGTATAAATCGAGGGTCGTATCAACAGATTACGAACGACTTATATGACGACCTTTATCCGTCGTTTGTGGGCCGTACCGCGCGCCAGGTAGTTTTCAGCTCAAACCGGAAACAAGATACACTTGGCGTTGACAAAGGATCGTATAAGACATTCCGTGAGCAACTGAGCCTGTTCTCGCACGAGGGTGGTGCGCGCGACTTGTCGTTGACCCGGCTGACCGATTCGCTTTCTCAGGCAGTTCAGCCTATCCCGGCCGATGAATCGACGATTTACTTCCTGAGTGATGATAAAGGGATTCGTAATCTGTACCGGCTTAGCACAGAAAATAAAGCAATCAGCCAGTTAACGGCTTTCCCGCAGAGTATTCGTTTGTACGATCTCAATCCAGCTAACGGCGGATTTGTTTATAGTAGTTTGAAGAACGGAGACGAATACGTTGGGTTTCGCTCACAACTGAATCTGACGCAGGCCGTTCAGGCCCCCCCAACGCAGCGGGCAAGTAGCCAGGCTCGGGTGACTACTACTAACCGGCCTAATCCGGCAAAAGCGGATACGGCGCGGGCGGCTCAAACAAATCGTACTGCTACAGACTCAAGTGCCGCGGGCCGTAATGCATCCGGCGGGTTGCAACCTGATCCAGAAAAGAGACTGGCTTTAGAACCAGGTGAAGTCGATACCGATAATTATCAGTTCGATCCAGAGGTTTTGAAAGCGGCTGAATACCGGCAACGCCGTTCTAATACGGGTGTTTCACCGACAATCACAACGGCGCCCCCCCGCAATCGTCGTCGGGAGAACATCACCATCCGTGGACCGTTTGAGTACAAGGGCATGTTTCATATTAATGATGCTACCTCAAACTGGCGAATTGATCCCATTCGGGGATTTGGTTATTCTCAGGACGTAACATTGACCGACCAGCTCGAGAATCATGTTCTTCGGGCGGGTGGGTTCATTACGACTACGCTTCGTAACAGTGACTTGTTTGCAGAGTATAGCAATCTGACACACCGTATTGATTTTGGGGCTCGTGCCGACCGGCAGACTTTATATGTACCACCGGAGGTAGGATTGTTGCAGAAGTACCGCTACAACCGGTTCTCGGTCTCTGCTTCTTATCCGATTTCCGTCAACAGTCGCTTCACGGTAGCTCCTTTCTATGCCATTACCCGCCTGATTGACCTGTCATCTTTCGCTGAGCCAGATCGGGTATCTGATTACGCAGGTCTGCGAGGAGAGTTTGTGTTTGATAACACCAATAAGAATGGAATGAACATGATCGTAGGCACTCGGCTAAAGCTGCGCTTCGAGGAGTATGCCGGCTTACGGTCTGCATCGGAAGGCTTCCGCCGGTTATCGCTCGATCTACGTCACTATCAGAAGATTCATCGCGATCTGATACTAGCGACTCGTTTTGCTTTTAGCCAGTCGGGCGGCCCCTCGCCTAAGCAAAGCACGTTGGGTGGTATGGAAAACTGGATCGGCGCCAATCAGAAGGAGCCTGTAGGTTCCAACCCGTTGCTTGTGCCCAATACAATTTTGAACGAACCTCCACGCGACTACCGTAACGTCTTTTTCCTTGATTTTGTAGCTCCATTGCGGGGTTTCCGTCAGGGTAAATTGACAGGTAATAGTTATATGTTGTTTAATGCTGAACTACGCCTGCCTCTGATACGGTATCTATACAGAGGGAACATTACGTCAAACTTCTTAAGAAACTTACAGTTAGTTGCGTTTACCGACATCGGTACTGCCTGGGCGGGAACTGGCCCATTTAGTCAGCAGAATACGTTGAACACCGAAATCATTGGCGGTGGAAGCATTCCATTCCGGGCTATAGTGACCAACTTTAAAAACCCCTTCCTGATCGGCTATGGCGCGGGCGTCAGGACAATGCTTTTTGGCTACTTTGTCAAGTTTGACTATGCCTGGGGTCTTGAGGACCGCACCGTTGGCAAGCCAATAGCCTACCTAACCTTGGGGTACGATTTTTAATCAAGATTGGCTAAAACCAAAAAAGCCACCTCTTTTGAGGTGGCTTTTTTGGTTTTAGCCGACGCTGAACATTAGCTACTACTGGTGTATCTACTTAAGCGTACTTAAAGTAATATTGTTACCTAATATTATTAAAAATAAATATTAGCGAAATTAATGTTTGTAAACTTTTTAGCCTTTTTTCATTTATACATAATTGGTTATTCGACTTTTCTAATAGAAATGGACGGATAAGCCTTAAAAAGGCTGTTTATTCGATTAATAAATTTACGAAGAGCGGTTACAATAGACTTGGCATAGTTTTCGCTAACCCCTCCTCACTATAGTTCCTGCTTAAGAGGTAGCCGTGAGGTGCCGGTAAAAGGCGGTTGTTGATAAGTATAGAGGGAGCTTGCGATAAGTAACTGCTTAAAAAGAAGCTTTTTAATAGCTGTTAACCTAAAGAGATGACTTGTTACTTTGGATTGGCATAGTTTTAGTTAATTTCTACGAAGCAAAAGTCATTATTAGTTTGGAACAGATGTCCCGTGACTTGTCATAGGTTTATCTGTCTGAAGAATCGCATACTGGCGAGGCATTTTGCTTTATAAAGATCGCCCCAAATTAAGTTGCAGATGGAAGTAACTTCTACGCTACGCAAGAAACGTCTTAAGCCCACAGTTGGCCGCTTATCTAAGGACAAGCGTTCTGAGTCTGTAAGGCATTTACACCAACTGACCAGCTTTGTGAGCCGGTTGGCTTATTATGTTGTGCAGCTGGTTTGTGGGCGGCCCCAGTCCCCTCTGCCTGATGAACTAACAGGGGCAGCCAGTTTCCCTTCGTCAATCACGGGAAAGCCAGAAAGTTACGTCTATAAAACCAGCCGCCGATTGATACGGTCTACTGGCGAGCCACCCGACATACCCAAGCCCAGCCTCTCCGGCATTTCACACGAGACGACTCAACAGACATTTACTCTTTTCGTACAATATCTAATGAATGAGCAACTTCTACTAAGCAAATTAACCGGCGCCCCTTCTTCCCGAGCGATACCCGACGGGGATGGAGAGACAACGTTAGGGAAGGAGGCATTCTCCTCGAAGGGCAGCTTAGAGAAGCTGCTATCCTCGTTTGCAGGTTCTGGTTCTCTTATGACAAGGCTTGCCGTAAAAGGAGCCTGTACCGCGTTTATCTTTATGTTACTTGGATTGGTAGCATCTTCGGTACAAGCTCAATCACCGGCATCAATCAACCTAAGCCTCAATAAAACCGTTAATAGCCAGGCGCCAAACATTGGTGATGTTATTACGTATACGCTCGTCGTTACCAATGCACCAGGATCAACAATTGCTACTGGCGTATCAGTTAAGGATCAATTACCTGCGGGTGGCGTTTCCTATGTGCCTTCGTCAGCTAGTGCACTACGTGGTAGCGGTACGTATAATACCGGAACCGGAATCTGGAATATTACCAGCCCTATCGCTCCTAACGATTCTGTTGTTTTGGTGTTGAGCGCGACGGTACTCGAACGTGGCGTTTGGTTTAACACCGCTGAAATATTCTCCGCCGATCAAACAGATTCAAATTCGACACCTAACAATCAGGAGTTACTGGAAGACGACTACGATGCCGTCTGTTTCTCCGTACCCATACTTTGGTACGCGGGAGATGAGTATACCGTTACCGTTCCATCCGGTTACGATCAAATTGTCTGGTACCGAAATGATGTACCGATAAGTACGTCAAGTGTATCAACGAGCTTGGCTGAAGTTAATACTGACCTCTCCCTGACAATCAAAAGTCCGGGAGTATACCGGTTTGTAAGCTACAGAGCAACTTGCCCGGCCACGAACTGTTGTGACATTCAAGTCATCCAGGGACCATTCGGTAGCCTGGGCGATTATGTATTTGTGGACGCCAACCGAAACGGAGCGCAAGATGATGGCGCGACCGGACTGGATGGCGTAACTGTATTCTTATACGATTCAACGGGTACCACAAAATTAGATTCTACGGTTACCGCAAACGGCGGTAAATATCTGTTCGATAGCTTAGCCGATGGAAATTACGTCGTCCGGTTTATTACTCCGGCAGGATACCAATCCTCATCCGCCAATGTAGGTGTAGTAACCGACGATTTGGATAGTGATGCGGGAGCCAATGGCTTCACCGGCGTATATACTATAGACACTAGCCAGCCAGAATCAAGCACAGCACGTAACAACACCTCGGTAGACGCAGGCTTCTTCATTCCAGGGGCCAGCATCGGCGACAAGGTGTTTGTGGATGCCAACAAGGATGGCCAGCAGGCCACTGATGGCAGTGAGCCAGGGCTGGCCGGTGTAGTGGTGACCTTAGTCAGCAATGGTACGGTCGTGACCTCACTGACGACCGATGCCAACGGTCTCTACTCCTTCACGGGCTTAACCGCTGGTGTCCCTTACTCAGTGAGCTTCACCACCCCAGCGGGCTACACGGCCACGCTGGCCAATGTGGGCTCTGACCTGACTGACTCTGACATTGTGGGAGGCATCACCGGCCCCATCACCCTGACGCTGGGTGAGAACAACACCTCAGTAGATGCAGGCTTCTTCATTCCAGGGGCCAGTATTGGCGACAAGGTGTTTGTGGACGCCAACAAGGATGGTCAGCAGGCCACCGATGGCAGTGAGCCAGGGCTGGCCGGTGTAGTGGTGACCTTAGTCAGCAATGGTACGGTCGTGACCTCACTGACGACCGATGCCAACGGTCTCTACTCCTTCACGGGCTTAACCGCTGGTGTCCCTTAC
>NZ_JBHULN010000007.1:280858-329921 GCF_042684525.1 Spirosoma soli
CGGGCTACACGGCCACGCTGGCCAATGTGGGCTCTGACCTGACTGACTCTGACATTGTGGGAGGCATCACCGGCCCCATCACCCTGACGCTGGGTGAGAACAACACCTCAGTAGATGCAGGCTTCTTTGTGCCAAGCGCCAGCCTGGGGGACCTTGTCTTCTTTGATACGAATAGAAACGGTATACAGGATAACGGCGAAGTAGGAGTACCGAATGTGACAGTAAGCTTGTTAGGTGGTCTGACCGGGCCAATCTCAACAACGACTAACGCGAGCGGCTTGTACTCCTTCACGGGCCTGACCCCAGGTACGTCTTATACGGTAGTATTTAATACAGCGTCTCTACCCTCGGGCTTTACGTTGACTAGCGCCTTGAGTGGTACCAACACGGCGTTGGACAGCGACGCTGACCCAACCACGGGCGCTACTGCGCCAATCATCCTGGCCGCTGGTGAAAATAACACTTCGATTGATGCAGGGGTTAAGCCAAACCGGTTCGACTTGGCTTTGTCGAAAGCGTTGGTTAGCCAGGGGCCGTTCAATCCGGGAGATAACATAACCTACACGCTTACCCTGACTAACCAGGGTAACCTGACTGCTTATAACGTAGTAGTTGCCGATATGACACCCCCTGGCCTGACGGCTCAGGCGGGCGGCAGCTTTAGCAGTGTAGTGAGTGGCGTAGCGACAACAACCATTGCTGGGCCAATTGAGCCCGGCCAATCGGTATCGTTGACGTTGCTAGCAAGTATCGATGCTAATTTTACGGGAGGTAACCTGCGTAACGTTGGCGAGATCATGGCAGCTGACGACAACCTCATATCAGGTGATGCACCACCGTTTGACGATGATTCATCACCGGGTAACAATGATGCGGGCGAGGACGACCGTGGCACTGCCGACCTTCCAATTGGCCAGCGGGCTACATTGGGTAACTTTGTCTTCTTCGATACAAACGGAAATGGTGTACAAGACACTGGCGAAGAAGGTGTGCCGAACGTAACAGTTAGCCTTTTGGGTGGTGTAGGTGGAGTAGTGTCAACAACGACTAACGCGAGCGGCTTGTACTCCTTCACGGGCCTGACCCCAGGTACGTCTTACACGGTAGTATTTAATACAGCGTCTCTACCCTCGGGCTTTACGTTGACTAGCGCCTTGAGTGGTACCAACACGGCGTTGGACAGCGACGCTGACCCAACCACGGGCGCTACTGCGCCAATCATCCTGGCCGCTGGTGAAAATAACACTTCGATTGATGCAGGGGTTAAGCCAAACCGGTTCGACTTGGCTTTGTCGAAAGCGTTGGTTAGCCAGGGGCCGTTCAATCCGGGAGATAACATAACCTACACGCTTACCCTGACTAACCAGGGTAACCTGACTGCTTATAACGTAGTAGTTGCCGATATGACACCCCCTGGCCTGACGGCTCAGGCGGGCGGCAGCTTTAGCAGTGTAGTGAGTGGCGTAGCGACAACAACCATTGCTGGGCCAATTGAGCCCGGCCAATCGGTATCGTTGACGTTGCTAGCAAGTATCGATGCTAATTTTACGGGAGGTAACCTGCGTAACGTTGGCGAGATCATGGCAGCTGACGACAACCTCATATCAGGTGATGCACCACCGTTTGACGATGATTCATCACCGGGTAACAATGATGCGGGCGAGGACGACCGTGGCACTGCCGACCTTCCAATTGGCCAGCGGGCTACATTGGGTAACTTTGTCTTCTTCGATACAAACGGAAATGGTGTACAAGACACTGGCGAAGAAGGTGTGCCGAACGTAACAGTTAGCCTTTTGGGTGGTGTAGGTGGAGTAGTGTCAACAACGACTAACGCGAGCGGCTTGTACTCCTTCACGGGCCTGACCCCAGGTACGTCTTACACGGTAGTATTTAATACAGCGTCTCTACCCTCGGGCTTTACGTTGACTAGCGCCTTGAGTGGTACCAACACGGCGTTGGACAGCGACGCTGACCCAACCACGGGCGCTACTGCGCCAATTAGCTTAACGGCTGGGGAGAACAATCTCTCTGTTGATGCTGGGGTTAAACTAATACCTGTTTATGACGTGGCTATTGCCAAGACGGTAATTAGTGCTGCACCATATAACGCAGGAGGTCAGCTGACATATCAACTGACCGTAACAAACAATTCGAATCAGCCAGTATATAATGTACGGGTGAACGATGTCTTACCAGCACAGGTAAGCTTCGTTAGCGGAGACGGCTTTGCCGCCAGTGGACCAAGTTCGGTAAGTGCTCTTGTGGCCGGCCCGATCTCGGCTAGCGGTAGTGTAAGTCTGACGCTAACAGCGCAAATAAGCCCAAGCTATTCGGGTACTGCTGTTCAGAACATAGCAGTGGTGAGCCGGTATACATCGACGACTGACGCAAACGGTCCAGTACCAGTTGATACTACCCCGGCTAACAACACGGCTACAGTCACTACACCAATAGGGCTGGCTCCAGTGATTCAGTTAACGATTACTGACCCAGCTGTTTGTAATCCAACTACGAACGTGTACAGTACAACCGGTACGGTTACGCTGGTTAATACGCCAAGTGGTACACTCACAATTACAGATAACGGCGTATTGATTGCAACCATACCAGTTACCGCTGGGCAAACGTCAGCTGCCTTTAGCGCAACAGGTATCAGTGGTTCGTTGCCTGCCTCACGCACCTTAGTTGCTACATTAGCTACACTGACGGCAAGCACCACGTATGCAGTACCAACTTCGTGCACAGTATGCTCGCAGATTGCATTGGCACCACTTACCCTATCGAACGGTCAGATAAGCGCGGCTTATAGCCAGACGCTAACCGCAACAGGAGGCACCGCTCCGTACTTGTACATCGTGTCGGCTGGAACATTGCCCGCAGGCTTGAGTCTGAATGCGACTACCGGTGTACTGAGCGGTACGCCAACAGCGGCTACCGTTGCAAACTTTACTGTGGTAGTTTCGGATAGCAAGTCTTGCACAGGTACAGCACCGTACAGCCTATCGGTTGGCGTCGCTTGTCCAACAGACTACAGCATCGTGGTATCGAACAGTACTACGATCTGTAATGGCGACTCCATCCGGTTAGTAGCGACCACAGCTGTGCCAAACTCGAGAATAAGGTGGTATCTGACACCAACCGGTGGAACGGCTATCGCTACCGTACAAAGTGCTGAAGCCATTACGGTGAGCCCTACCGGAACAACTACTTATTACGTTGAAGTAGCTACGGCTGATAGCTGTAAGAGCACTCGCGTGCCAGTGGTAGTGACGGTCACGACGGTTTCCGCACCGATTGTAGTAGGTACTGTCAGAAACACCTGCCCAGCTACGACGGCTAACCTGGCAACCGTTCAGATTCAGAATACAACCGCTGGACTGACCTACGAATGGTATACAAGCCAGACGCGCTCACAAGCTACGCGGGTAACAAACCTGACCGCTGTAGGCGCTGGTCAATACTACCTCTTCGCTAAGTCGGGTAACTGCTACAGCGACCCAACGGTGGTAACCGTTAACATTGTAAGTTGTGATTGCCAAAATCCGGCTGGCGTGAATGTTGGTCCTGGCGTGATTGCTTGCTCCGGCGATTTAATTCCGCTACAGGCTGCCCTGTCAGGATCGGCAACGAGCGTAACCTGGTCGTCAAACGGCACGGGTACATTCAGCAGCCCATCGAGTCTGACCAGCACCTATACGCCATCAGCGGCCGATATTGCTAGTGGTTCTGTGCTGATTACGGCAACGACGAACGATCCAGACGGAGCAGGGGTCTGCACACCAGGCACCAACTCGCTGCTGGTTAAGATTAACAAGCGGCCAGAGGCTCCAGTGGGTGTGGCCTGCGACGATACGCTGGTTTGCCAGGGTAGCAGCACGAAACTAATTGGTTTCGCACCAGGCTTCCGAATCAACTGGTATGACCAGAACAATACACTGATTGGTACGACTGAAAGCGGTGGTAAGCAAGTGGTAACGCCATCGCGAGCCGGTGCAGTAGTTTACTTCGCAGAAGCGGTTAGCCTGGATGGTTGCGTAAGCACTACCCGTTCCTCGGTTACCGTAACTGTAGGTACCTGCCTGGCTAACCTGGCCGTCGTGAAGAAAATAGAAACCGCCGGACCATATAGCATAGGTCAAAAAGTAACTTACTCGCTGACGGTATCTAACAAAGGCAAAATTGCAGCTACCAGTGTGAAGGTGACCGACCTACTGCCAGCATCGCTGGGGTACGTTAGCTCGACACCATCTGGGGTCTACAACGCCGGAACGGGCGTCTGGACAGTAGGATCGCTGGCGGTTGGTTCTGACCGCAGCCTGCTGATCGAGACGACCATCAATGCGGCTGGATCTATCAAAAACCTGGCTACTGTAAGCAGCCCCGAAAATGATCCGAACTTCGCCCTCGATGATACGTCGTCGGTGACGATACGAACGGTAGATTGCGCTGTTCGACCACCATTAATTACGTGTGCAATCACCGAGATTTGCAAAGGTGGTTCGACAACGCTGCAAGCAACAAATTGCGAGGGTGGAACAGTCCGCTGGTCGGATGGTAAAACGGGTCTGACGGTTAGTGTCAGCCCAACTCAGACGACGACCTATACCGCAAGTTGTGTAGTAGGTAGTTGCACAAGTGCGGCATCGAACTCGATTGTGGTAACTGTTCTCGATCCGCAAATACCAACGATCACCGCCAGCGCCGAGAATGTTTGCCCAGGTACTTCGGTAACCTTAACGGCAGCAGGTTGCGCTGGTGGCACGATCGAGTGGTCGGAAAACGCACAGAAGGGCGCTTCCATTGTGGTCACTCCAAATACGAGGACGACTTACACCGCGCAGTGCCGTATTGGTAGCTGTCTAAGTAGTCCAGCAACGAAAACGATCGGCATCTCGCCAGATCTGCCAACGCCAACGATCGTGTGTAGCACAACGACTGCATGCCCAGGTGAGCCAGTAACCCTTACGGTGAATAACTGTGTAGGATCACCAGTCTGGAGCAGCACAACACAGACAACGGGTAGCATTATCGTAACGCCAACCGTTGGCAACAACAGCTACTCTGTATACTGTAAGAATGGCGCTTGTGTGAGTAAATCGTCACCAGTCTACACCATCCAGGTAGTAGCACCAGTAATTCCGACGATCACGGCCAGCGCTGATTCAATTTGTGCGAAAGGTCAGGTTATTCTGACGGCTACCGGCTGCAATGGCACCGTTCTCTGGAACGTGGCGGGTCAAACCGGGGCGAGCATCACGGTGAATCCGGAGGCTACCACGAGCTACTACGCTCAGTGCCGATACCGTACCTGCCTAAGCGAGCCGTCGAACACGGCGACGGTGACGGTGGTGACGCCAGCGGCTCCGATTATCCAGATGAACCCGGTAAAACCGATTATTTGCAGTGGCGAGAAGGTAGTATTGACCGCAGACAACTGCGCGGGTACAGTGAAGTGGTACGGTGTCAATCGGGTTGGCGCAAGCATTGAGATTATGCCAACCGAGACAATGGAGTACTACGCTACCTGTACACAGGGTTCCTGCGAAAGCGAAGCGTCGAACAAGATTCGTATAACAGTGAACAAGTCGACCGCTCCGGCACCGACAGTGGCCGCTTCAACGACTGCCTTGTGCAATGGTGGCGTGGTATCGCTCAGCGCAACGGGTTGCACCGGAACTGTACTCTGGTCGGATGGTCAAACTGGACCGATTGTTTCGGTAACGGTAACGCCAACCAACAGCGAGTTCTACGCCGTATGTAAAACAGCTGAAACGTGCGCTACCGGTAAGTCGAACACGGTGAAAGTGACCGTAACGCCAGTGCCAGCGCCAACCGTAACCTGCAGCGCAAGTGCTGTCTGCTCGGGTGAGGAAGTTACACTAACGGTTAATAACTGCCAGGGTACGCCATACTGGAGCACCGGCGAGACGACAACCACCATCGTCGTATCGCCAACGATGACGACAGGATACAGTGTATACTGTCAGAACGGAGTTTGCAAGAGCGAAACATCGCCAACGTACACCATTGCGGTAACGCCGGTTCCAGTACCAACGATTGTTGCATCGGCAAGCGCGGTGGAGCCAGGCGGTACTATTACCCTGACGGCAACGGGTTGCACGGGTGAAGTAATCTGGTCGGCCAACGACATCAACGGCAACAACAAAGGGGCGTCGATTGTCGTACGGCCAGAAGGTCGTCAGACCTACTACGCTCAGTGCCGATTCCGCGAGTGTCTGAGCGATCCGTCGGCAGCCCTCACCTTGAACGCAGGTGATGACTGTGTGGCCAAAGCCGGTACGCTTGTCGCCACGAACGCAACGGTATGTGTCGGTGCCAATGGACAGACCTTAATCTCAGCCGCCACAAACGGTGGTCTGGTTCAGCCAGCTAGTTACTCAGTCGTGTATGTGCTGACGAAAGGACCTGAATTAGTGGTCATGCAGACCAGTGCAACTCCGCAGTTCAACGTAGGAACCGAAGCTGGCAACTACACCATTCATACACTGGTGTACAACGCCAACCCAGCCGATAAGAATTACCTGGATCTGTCGGTGATCAAGCCAGGCGTTACGACGGGCGCTGACGTAGTCAAACTCATCGCCGATCGGAATGTCTGCGCTGAACTCGACGTAGCCGGTGCTAAAGTGGTGGTGAATTCAATGGCGCCACCGGTGCTGAGTGCATCATCGCCAACGGTATGTTACGGTTCGTCTGTAACCCTAACCGCAGCCGGTTGCGAAGGTGGTATTATCAACTGGTCTGACGGCTCAGTTGGTCAGGCGATCCAGAAAACAGTGATCAGCGATCTAAGCCTGCGGGCGACCTGCACAGTAAATGGTTGCGTAAGTGGTCTATCGACGGCCATCAACGTAACGGTTGGCACCCCAGCCATCCCGGCCGTTGTCAGCAGTAAGCCATCGATTTGCCTGGGCGAGCCAGTATCGTTAACCGCAATTGGTTGCGAAGGTGGTACCTACGTCTGGTCAGATCCGGCGAGCACAACGAGCAGCGTATTGACCGTTACACCAACGATGACGTCGCAATACCGCGTACGGTGTAAGATAGGTGAGTGCCTGAGCGAGTGGTCGGCATACAACACGGTTCAGGTGGGTGCTCCTGCCGCTCCAACAATCTCGATCGTTGGCGCAACGGGTACCAGTAGCGCAACGGTTTGCTTCGGTGCTCCAGTGACGCTCATCGCGACAGGATGCTCGAACGACAGCTACGTAACCTGGTCGAACAATATGGTGGGCAACTCGATCACCGTATCGCCAGCGAATACTGCCAGCTACACCGCTCGCTGCTGCACTTCGAACCAGTGTAAGAGCGAAGCCTCGAATGCTATAGCGATTGCCGTACTGCCAAAAGTGGCACAGCCAACGGTAGTTAATAAGACGAATACTTGTCCGTTCAATACGGTGGATCTGACTACGGCCGTGACCAGTACGGCAACGACAACCGGTGGCGTGTTCGAGTTCTACACGAGCGCATCGCTGGGTCTGGAGTCGAAAGTAGGTAACCCGGCTGCCGTAGGTACCGGTACGTACTATGTGGTTGAGAAGACTGCGAACGGCTGCTACAGCCTGCCAGTTGCGATCCACGTACAGATCAATACCTGTGACGTGCAGGTGCCATGTGATCCGCAGAATCCGGCTACGGCCGATGCAGGAGCGGATGCCAGCATCTGTGCCGCCAAGACCTACCAGTTGGCAGGTAAACTGGGGGGAGCGGGTAAAGTAGCCTACTGGACAACCAGTGGTAACGGAACGTTTAGCAATCCATACGCGCTCGACGCCGTCTACACGGCCAGTGCCGAAGACGTAATGTCGGGTAAAGTGACGCTGACCCTCTCCGTTAGCACCAACAACGCAAGTTGTCCGGTGGCTACCGACCAGATGATTCTGACTGTAGAAGGTAGCAAAACCATACCGGTGGTATCGGTACTGGGTAATACGAACTTCTGCTACGGTGATTCAGTGAGACTAAAAGCGCCGGATGGAGCCGCTGGTTACCGGTGGAGCAACAACGCAACCTCGCAGACCATCGTGGTTAAATCGAGTGGCGAATACAGCGTTCAGTTGCTCGATCCGAAAGGATGTACGTCGGTTAAATCAGCGAACGTAGCGGTGAATGTGGCTGAGCCTGTTCTGCCGCCGATCGTGTCTAACCTGCGGAATACCTGTCCGTCTAAGATTGTTGATCTAACCAAAGCGCTAGCGTCTACGAACGCAGGTAGCTCGTACATCTACCGAATCTGCGAATGCACGACGTCAAACGTCATCATGCGGCCAGACTCTGTGTGCGAGGGTACCTACTGGGTAGTAGAGAGAGCAGCATCGGGTTGTGTGAGTGCACCATCTAAGATTGAGGTGAAAGTATTCAACTGTGCAACCGATACGCTGAAGGCTGATGTAAGCATCACCAAAACGGTAAATACGCCAACTGTCAATAATGGTCAGCCGGTCATCTATACCATTAAAGTAGAAAACATGGGACCACACACGGCTAAGAATATCGATGTTCGCGACGTTCTGCCTAAAGGTTTAGAGCTGAT
Organism: Spirosoma soli; assembly: GCF_042684525.1. Classification (NCBI taxonomy): domain Bacteria; kingdom Pseudomonadati; phylum Bacteroidota; class Cytophagia; order Cytophagales; family Cytophagaceae; genus Spirosoma; species Spirosoma soli. Next base: position 289,419 of record NZ_JBHULN010000007.1, read on the forward strand.
CACGGAGCCGACAGCAACCTACAAAGTGTCGAACGGTGTGGTTACCAAGCGTATCGATAGCTTGCGGGCCGGTCAATCTACATCGTTTGCCGTTGTCGCCCGGGTAGTGGAAAAAGGCGCGATCGTGAATAAGGCCGAGATTACGTATCTAGACCAAAACGATCCGAACTTGGCCAACAACTCGTCGAGCGTAACCGTACAGGATACGTCGTCGGCTAAACCAGGCCTGATCGGTTTGGCGAAAGCTGTACTGGGTACACCAATGGCCGTGGGTGACTCGCTCATTAAAGTGTCGTACGGCTTCGTCGTAACGAACTTCGGCGACGATACCCTCCGCAACGTTGAGGTGGTCGATGATCTGGCGTACTTCTTCAGGCCAAACACGGTTGTTGCAGCAAACGTAACCCTGGGTACAGGTTCTACGCTGAAATCGAATGCAAACTTTACCGGTATTGGAAACAATGCCAACATGCTCGATTCAACCAGTTACCTCGCACCAGGCCGTTCGCATACAATCCGTCTCGACGTAACGGTACAGCGGACGGCGGGCGACACGACCATGGCGTTCCAAAACATTGCGAGTGCATCGGCTATCAACAGTGTAACGATGGTCTCTGACCTCTCGATGAACGGTGGTGACTCTGACCCGGATGGTGACGGCGATCCAACCAACAACACGGGTGTGTCGAGCTTTACGCTGGGTGCCGAACAACCAGAAGGACCAAGCATTGGTCTGGCCCTTGGGGTAGTTAAGGTGGTGAAACAGCCTGACAGCAGCTATAACGTTACGTATAAAGCAACGATCAAGAACTTTGGTACTGTAGATCTGTACGGCATTAGCCTGACGGATAGCCTGGTGAAGGCGTTTGCAGCACCGGTTTCTTACTCGGTTGTCGGAGCGCCTGTTGTCGGAGCCGGTAGCAGCCTGGTTGTCAATGCTAACTACAACGGTAACGACCAGTCTAATCTGTTGGCGAACACGAGTCGTCTGATGGCTGGTGAGCAGGATACGCTGCTGATCACGGTAAATGTGAAGCCGAATGGCAATAACGGTCCGTTCTACTCATCGGCTACTGTGGTTGCCCGCACGATGGATTCTACGCAGACGGTTACGGATATTTCCAACAGTGGCTTCGATCCAACACCGCTGGGTTCTATATCGACCGCCGTTCGCTTCGATCTGCCACAAGCGTTGCTGGGCGTAGCGAAATCAGTGGGTACGCCGACGTTGGTTGAGGAAGGGGTTTACGACATTCCATACACCATCGAGCTGACTAACCTCGGCACCGTACCGCTCAAGAAGGTACAGGTAGTAGATAATCTGTCGCAAGCCTTTACCAATGGAGCACTGATCGTGAGCAACCGCATCGCTGTCAAGGCGGGGCCGGGTCTGACCGTAGACTCCGTCTACACCGGCCAGGGCCTGATCACAAAGATGCTGGTCGATTCGCTAAGCAATCTGCCAGCGGGAGCCAGCAGCAGTTTGTCCTTCACGGTTCGGGTGAATGTGAAGAGTGCCGATTCGCTAACGTTCTACAACACGGCTAAGGCAACGGCTATGACGGAGAGCAACGAGGTAGTGGAAGATATGTCGACGGCCGGTACGAATTACGATCCGGATAACGATCTTGATCCGCGTAACAACAGTGAGCCAACGCCGATTGTGCTGAACAATCTGTCGACTACATCGTATATCGGGGTAGCTATGGCCGTCAGCGATACGGTTCGGAAGGCAGACGGTAGCTTCGATGTTACGTATCAGATTGTCGTGAAAAACTACGGTCCTGATCCGCTGACGCACGTAGCCCTGAGCGACTCGCTGTCGAAAGTGTTCAACAGCCAGACGGGCGCAAGCTATAGCGTAGTGAAAGCACCAATCACAACCTCAACGGGCAGTACCCTGAAGCTGAATACCAACTTCGATGGTAGCGCTGATCCGATGATTGTGCTGGGTGATAGCACCAGCTCGCTGGCAGTCGGCAAAGTCGACACGATCCTGGTGGTTGTAAACGTAGTGAGCAACGGTAGTACGACGACCTTCCTAAATACGGTATACGCTCAGGCACGAGCCAAAACCGGTAACGTGACGGATGTATCGACGAACGGACTGGCACCTGATCTAAACGGTAACAATAACCCAACCGATCAGAACGAGCGTGAAGCAACTCCGCTGTCGTTGCCACCAACGCTGTCGTCGATCTTTATTCCTGAAGGTTTCTCGCCGAATAACGATGGTATCAATGATCTGTTCGTTATTCGCGGTACAACGGGACTAACCGTTAGCCTGGATGTCTACAACCGTTGGGGACACCTGGTGTACGAAAGCGCCAACTACCAGAATGATTGGGATGGTAAGCCAAATACGGGCATAGCCATTAGCTCGAACGCCAGTGGCGTGCCTGACGGAACGTACTACTACGTGATTAAGACAAGTGACGGACGCAAGTTTGTACGATACATGACGATTAACCGCTAATACCGATGTCAAACCAGTTTTCAACCAAACATTGGGCAGTCGTGCTGCTGCTGATCCTCGGGATCGGCAGCAGCCAGGTCCGGGCTCAGCAGGACAAAATGTTCTCGCAGTACATGTTCAACATGATGGCCCTTAACCCGGCCTACGCTGGTAGTCGTGATGTGCTGAGCATGTCGGCGCTCTACCGCAATCAGTGGACGGGATTACCAGGAAGTCCACAGACGGCAACCTTCACTATGGACATGCCCCTGAATCAGGAGCGGGTTGGCATTGGATTGCAGTTGTACGGCGATAAATTTGGTGAAATGCAAGAAGCAGGAGCCTTCGCGTCGTATGCTTTTCGAATTAAAGTAGGTGAAAAGACTACACTAGCTTTGGGATTGCAGGGAGGGGCTTCAAGTTTTCAGTGGAATTTAGCCAATGTTAGAACTAACCCGGATGGCTCTGGCCAAATTGATCCAGCTTTTGCCAGTAATGTATCGAAAGTACTGCCAAACTTTGGTACGGGTATTTATTTAAGTAATGATCGATCTTACATTGGCGTATCACTTCCGCGATTGATAAAAAACAAAATATCAGAGTATGCATCTGGTGATATTCGCTCTGTACAACGTCGCCAAGGTTATCTAACAGCCGGGTTTGTAGTTGGTATTAGCCCGGCCGTAAAAATGAAGCCGTCGATGCTTGTTAGATATGCCGAAGGAGCGCCATTAGGCTTTGACGGAAACATCAACTTCTGGTTCGCTGATCGTATCGCCATTGGTGCTTCGGTTCGCCGGAGCCAGTTCTACTCCTATGACAATTACTCGACGGATGCGCTGGTGGGTATGCTGGAAGTACAGCTGACAGATCAGTTCCGCTTCGGCTATGCCTACGACCGTACCATGAACAAGCTGGGTGATGTAGCGCCGAGTTCGCATGAGATTATGATCCGCTACGAGTTTGGCTTTGGTAAAAACCGTATCCTGACACCGCGCTACTTCTAATTTCGGCGCAGTATTTGCTTACTGGAAAGGTATGTTCTCCCAATGCATTTGTGAGGGCATACCTTTTCTTTTTGGGCTTTAGTATTCTCTCCCAAACACCACTGTGTATGACACGTATCCTTTCTTTACTCGGACTTGTCTGGCTGGTTACTAGTTCCGTGCTGGCACAATCACTGACCAAGCAGGCCGATCAGCAATTTGATCAGTTAGCCTATACCAAGGCCATTGAACTGTACGAACAGGCTCTTAAAAAACCATCGGACTTATCCGGCGAAGCGCTACGGGCAGCCAAGGTTAAACTCGGTTACAGCTATCAGAAAGTTCGCGATATGCAAAACGCTGAACGGGTGTATCGCGACTTGATCAGCAGTGGCGATCTACCGGCTGAATACAATCAATGCTATCTCTACTACGCTCAGGCCCTGGCCAGCAACGGAAAGTATCGTGAAGCACAGGAAGCTTACGATAAATACGGAAATCAGCAGGCTTCAGATAAGCGAGGACCGGTGTTTTCTAAACTCTACCGCGATGTAAGTCCGCTAACTCGTAATGCGGGTAGTTACAAAGTTGAGTTTTTGACCATGAATACACGGAAGGCAGAATTCAGCCCGATGTTGTACAAAGAGGGGTTGGTGTTTGTGTCGGCCGGTACCGGCGGCAATGGTATCAAACGGGTGTTTAACTGGAGTAGCACTCCTTTTCTGGATCTGTATTATGTGCCTGAAGTGAAAACGTTACGTGGGTCAAAAGCCTCAGCCATTGGTGGATCTAAATCGACAAAACGGGTACGCACCCAGCTCATCCGGCCGCTCGGGCATGATGACTTCACGGCACCAACGGCCAATGATACCAAAACAGTTGGCTTCTATGGCGGAGCTACCCCCAGCCTGGGTTACGAAGACCAGCCCCTCAGCGAGTCGGACCGGTTTAGCCGAACACTCAACACAAAATATCACGAAGGGCCTGCCACGTTCACTAAAGATGGCTCACGGGTAATTTTCACGCGAAACAACTTTAACAATGGCCAATACCGTCAGAGTAAGGATGGTGTAAACAAGCTTAAAATCTACACGGCTACTCAGGTGAACGGAATATGGGGGGAGGCTCAGGAACTGCCCTTTAACAACGACGAATATTCGTCGGGTCATCCGGCGCTGTCTAAGGATGATCAACTGCTTTACTTCTCATCGGACCGTCCCGGTGGTTATGGGGGTACCGACATCTACGTTTCCAGGTGGTCGAATGGTAAGTGGGGAGAACCCGTAAACCTGGGCAAGGAAGTTAATACGAAAGGCAACGAACTTTTTCCGTTTGTCGATGAGAAAGGTAACCTGTACTTCTCGTCGGACGGACAACCGGGCTTAGGTGATCTGGATATGTTCTACGCCCAACTCACGGCCGAAGGCGTAAAAGCGAGAACCGTGCGCAACCTGGGAGAACCCCTGAACTCGGCCAAGGATGATTTTGGTATCGTAACGGATGGCGAACGTAAGACGGGTTATTTCAGCAGTAACCGCAAAAATGGCGGTGCCGATGATGATGTGTATCGGTTTACGCGGGAGGGGTCGCTCTATCCATGCCGTGAGCTAACCGTTAGTGTGTTCGATGCGGAGTCGAAAGAACCCCTGGCCAATACGTCTATCGCCTTCGATAATGCTGCTAACGACAAACAAAAAGAACTCAAAACGGATGCCGAGGGACTGGTGCGCGTTTGTCTTAACTCCGACAGCGACTTTAAGTTTCTGGCCAGCCGGGAAGGGTATATGGATAACAAAGTCGGTTTTTCTACGAAAGATTTATCGGATGACCAGCCATCGCGTCTGGACATTCCCCTGAGTAAGCCTAAAGAAGCCGAAAAAGCAAAGACAATGATGTTGCGGGGCCGGGTATTAACCCAAAAAGATAATAAACCCGTCGCTGATGCTAAGGTGGTGGCCGTGAATGAATGTGACGGAACTATCCAGGAAACAACCTCTGGCGCGGATGGTACTTATCAATTCGAGATCTTTACGGGTTGTGCCTACGTGCTCGAAGCCATGAAAGCAAACATGGGTAATGCTGGTAGCCGCATCACGAAAGAAGGCACCGGCTCCACCGACCTGTATATGTTCAAGAAGGGCGACGTGCTTAAAGTTGACAATATATACTACGACCTCAACAAAGCGACCATTCGCCCCGACGCAGCTGCGGAACTTGATAAGCTGGTTGCACTGATGAATAAATACCCAACAATGACCATCGAGATGCGGTCACATACTGATAGCCGGGCCACTGCACAGTATAACAAGACACTGTCGAGTAATCGGGCTAAGTCGGCCGTTACGTATCTGAAGTCGAAAGGGATTTCGGCCAAGCGAATGGTCGCGAAAGGATATGGAGAAAGTGCCTTATTGAACAAGTGCAAAGACGGTGTAAACTGTCCTGAAGAAGAGCACCAGCAGAATCGTCGGACGGAAATTAAAATTCTAAAATTAGATTAACCCAGATTTCAGGAATTTATGGCGGCTTCGTTAAAAACGTTTTTAACGAACCCGCCATTTTAGGTTTTTAAGGCAAAACACCGCAATTTGTTGCCTATTCGTTTACGCTATGCCTGCTCTCGTTCGATCCAAGTTTATTGCCCTGGCCATCGCTTTTGCTCTTTGTTGCCATTGTGCTGAAGCTCAGAAGGAAGTTCTGTATTCACAATACCTGGTTAATACGTTGAGTATCAATCCGGCCTATGCTGGTAGCCGAGAGTCATTTCATCTGTCGGCCTTTCTTCGGCGTAAATGGTTTGGAGTTCGCGGAGCACCGCTTACGCAAAGCGTTTCGGCCGATGTAGCCATTGCCAACGGCCGTGTTGGATTAGGACTTCAAGCGCTAAACGACCGAATGGGTTTGTTTCTAGCCACAGGCGTTTATGGGAGCGTTGCGTATCGATTCAATCTACCCGCATTGGCTAAGCTCTCTATTGGCGTTCAGGGGGGCGTGAACGTGCTGCCGCTTTACGATTTTACCACCGCGTCGAGTATTAACCGGGCAATCGGGAGTTTTGGTGTAGGTATCTACTACCAGTCAGATCGTTATTTCGGTGGGCTGTCTGCTCCAGAAATGACAGGTCAGACGTTTGACCTCACCGGTCGGGCGACGTACCGGAGTGTCCGGCCCGTTATGCTTCAGGCCGGAGGTAAGTTTGGAGTTGGCGAAACAACCGTTTTGATACCTTCGGTATTGATTTCTAAAATAGCCAACTTGCCCATGGGTTTCGACGTAAATCTCAGAGCCTGGTTCAATGAAGAGATTGGGTTGGGGCTATCGTACCGGCAGAATAGTCCGGGCCTTATCCAAACGAATTACCTACAAGCGTTGGCTGAATATCAACTTACCAAGGCCATACGTCTGGGCTACCTCTTTTATTCAAAAACGCCCGAAAGCCCCAATTCAAATCAATATTTTCAGCAAAGCGTGCATGAAGTGGTGTTACGCTTCTCGCCGAACACCTTGCAATTCTCGTATTAATGAAGCGGGCTAGTCTTCTGATTGGTCTTGGTTGTTTAACTCTATGGTGTAGGAGGTTATCCCGGTCATTTTGCCGTCCGCAAATAAGTAAAGATCGCAAGAGGCTACCTGAGTAACGTGCTGATTAACATCTACGTAGGCAGCGATGCTGTCAATTACGACACAGTTATCACTAGGCACCACGAAAAATTTGCGAAACGTAACGTCTACTGTCTTTAGGTAAGTAGCCGATTGTTCGCAGGCTTCTATGACGCGTTCTTTGCCGACAATGCTATCGTTGCCAACTAAATTCCATTGGATAGTATCCAATAAGTAAGGGTACGTTCTGGAGAATTCATGTCTCGAAAAAGCTTCAGCGATTTGTTCAATGGTTAAGCGCATGGAGTATTGGCGTTTAGAATGACAACATCACGGTTCAAATAAACAGTTTTTCTACCCAAGTTTGGATAGAGCGCGTTGAGCACCAGCAACCTATGGTAACTCTGTTCGTATATCAGGACGTAACCGTATTCTGCAACTCGGTATCCGGACAGATGTTAAAAATTTGCCGTCTCCGTTTGGTCAGGCCTGCGTTAGGCGATTTCTCATTTTTTCGGTAACTTAGTCGCTTAGAAACGTAATTCAACGCCCGTTTGAAACCCCACGACGAGATTTCCAGGGCCGACATGTTTCGCTACCTGACGGCCGACAGTCGTATGCCCAACCAACAAACTATTCAGAATTTATACATCCCCAGCGATCTCGACCGGGAGTTTCCGTTGGCTCCGCACTTCGTTCAGGCATTTGGTAGTTACCCTAACTACCTGCACTTCAGCGACGATTTCAAGCCGTCGGCGCGGGAGTTGCTGGATAGCCGTGGCTTTGCGTTGATAAACCACTCGGCTCGGGTGAATGACGAAGGCTGGCATGTTGTCGAGCGGATTTACCAGCACGACGATGGTGTGTTACTGAAAGCCGAGTTTGTTGGCGAGCGGTTTCTGCGGCTTTATGGCTTCTATCGCGACGAAACAGCGGCCAGAACGCTGTTACAGGGCGTTCAGGAACATAAATACGTTCACGAAGAAAACCAGACGCACATCTATTTAATTCAGAGTGGACTAGGCGGTCTGCATACCGAACGGGTTGAAATTCTCCCGCCCGATATTGATCTGGAATTGCATTACAATAGCGATTTTCCGCCCGTGCACGAACGGCTGGTTACGCTATTGGCGCAACCCAAGAGCAAAGGCTTGATCTTGCTTCACGGCGAACCCGGAACGGGCAAAACAACCTACATCAAATACCTTAGCTCATTGGTCAAGAAGGACATGCTGATTCTGCCTCCTTACATGACCAATTACCTGACCTCGCCCGAGATCATTCCGTTTTTATTGGATAACAAAGATTCCGTACTCATCATTGAAGATGCCGAACGAATTCTGCAGTCGCGCGAGGCCGGGGGCGACACGAACAGCGTTTCAAACATTCTGAACCTGACGGATGGGTTGCTCGCTGACTGTATGCACATTCAGGTCATTGCTACCTTCAACGCCAGTAAGCATCTGCTGGATAAAGCCCTGCTACGTAAGGGTCGTTTGATGGTCGATTACGCGTTCGGCAAACTGGCTCCGGGTAAAGCCAATGACCTGCTGCAACACCTCGGAATGGAATACCGCACAAAGGAACCCATGACCCTGGCTGATATCTTTAATCTTGAGGAGCAAACCGTATCGGGTGAGCGGCAAGAGGTTAAGATGGGGTTTTAAAGGTGGTTAACTCACCTTAACGAATCTTTGGGCTCTTGATTCGGTGTTGAATCGGGCAGAGTAGTTAACGTTGGAGCTGCTATGATGGAAGAATTGGGGTGACCTCGCTTCCGAAGCGACCGGCGCATTTTAGGCATAGCCATCACCATATCGGCCTGCTTTAGCATAGCGTTGACGCCACCGTAACCGACAGCCCGATGAACCAGTTCGCCTTCAGGTGTAATAAAAAGCGCGGTCGGGTAGCTGCTCACGGCATACTGCCTGGCCAATGTAAAACCTTCACCTAGTTCGGCATCAACCTGATAGCTAACGAAATGCTCGTTGAATTTTTCGCCGACTTGTGGGTTGGGAAAGGCTTCGCGCGCCATACGTCGGCAGGGAGGGCACCAGGTTGTGTGAAAGTCGACATAGATCGGCTTGTGCTGGCGTTTCGCTTCCGCTAATACATCAGTCCAGGAGCCAGTGAAAAAACGGATGCCAACGGGCTCATCAGCGCGCGCATGAACAAAAAGGAAGCACAAGAACAGAACAGAAAGGGCAGCGTATTTCATTAACCAAATGTAGGCAGTAATTCGCTGATGCGGTTGCCTGGTTTAATCGGTCGCTGGTTGCTTGTTTTTCTTAGCTTGATGTCTCTTTTCTCTTTCTTCCAGTTTTTCCTGGTGAATCTTTTCTGCATCTTCAATAGAGTGCGATTCGGATAAACTATCTTCTAATTTCGCCTTCTCGGCTAGCCGCCCGAAAAATTGATGAAGGGCATGCAATTCAGCTTCCGTCAGGTCTTCGACATTGAGCAACCGATTACTGGCTTTTCGATTGACGGCGATCAATCATTTAAGGCCGCTTATCCCGATACTGAGATGAACGTTGTTTCACCAGAGAATTACATGGATTGGCTTCTTTAGACATTGAAGCCACAAAGACAATTTCTTTTTGCTACGTGCAGTTACCTAGGCCGTTCCTATGCTTAAAACTAGCGCACTGCCTGGAGTAGCAACACCGACCTATTTGAAGTCGGCGTTGCTACTCCAGGCAGTGCTTTACTTCCTCTTTATCTCGGCTAACCCTTTTTCATAATCGGCAGTGTCTTCGCCAGCAGCTTTAATCTTCGCGATGGCTTCCTGCTGTACTTTAATGGCTTCAGCTTTGCGGCCGAGTTTGCTCAGTAAATGTGGGCCTAATTATTTAGATACATACCTACTAGTAGGACTGGTTGACAGGTGAACTATCTATGTAGTTGGCCTGAAAAGATAGTGAACTAATAGTGGGTTGCGCGTGTCTTTTTTGTATATGGCAAAAACAACAATACCACACGTTAAACCTGCTGATAATAAGGAAGAAGTAAGCTGGCGCGAACGCTTTGCGGCTCTGGGTAATCTACCTGCTTTTTTCCGGTTGGTATGGCAAACCTCGCCGGCGTTATTTATTGGCAATGCCGCATTACGACTCGTTCGGGCGGCCATTCCTGCCGCAACACTTTATATTGGTAAACTCATCATTGATCAGGTAGTTGCGCTCAACAAAGCGGGCGACATATCAAACGCGGCCGATACCACGCAGCTATGGTGGTTTGTGGCAGCTGAGTTCGGACTAGCTATTTTATCAACGGCATTGGGCCGGGCGGTGTCGCTGATGGATGGTCTGCTGGGCGATCTGTTCGCTAATCAGACCTCGATTCGGTTGATGGAGCACGCGGCTACCTTAGATCTTGAACAGTTTGAAGACGCTACGTTCTACGATAAACTTGAGCGCGCTCGTCGGCAAACCACGGGCCGGACGGTGTTGCTATCGGGCGTGTTTGGCCAAGTGCAGGAGCTGATATCGGTTGGTTTCCTGGCGGCTGGTCTGGCGGTGTATAACCCCTGGCTGTTGCTGCTGATTCTGGTGGCTGTAACGCCTTCGTTTATTGGCGATAATTATTTTAACCAGCGCAGCTATTCGCTCTCGCGCTCCTGGACACCCGAACGGCGCGAGCTCGACTATCTGCGCTACATTGGGGCCAGCGACGAAACGGCTAAAGAAGTTAAGATATTTGGCCTTTCGGGATTCCTGATAGACCGTTTCCGGAGCTTATCGTGGGAGTACTTCACAAAAAACCGGGCATTGGCCATTAGTCGGGCCAGTTGGGGAACGTTATTGACGGCGCTCGGCACAGCGGGCTACTACGGCGCTTATGTCTGGATTGTGATGCGGGCGGTGAACGGTCAGATCACCCTTGGCGATCTTACCTTTCTGGCGGGGTCGTTCCGGCAGGTACGGGGTTCGCTGGAAGGCATTCTGCTTCAGTTCAGTAGCCTGACCCAGGAGGCTATCTATTTGCAGGACTTGTTCGATTACTTCGCCATCAAACCGCTGATTCATTCGCCTAAAAGCACCCGGCCTTTTCCGAGCCCGATTCGGGAGGGTTTCGTGTTCGAGAATGTTGGATTCAAATATACGAACTCCGAGCGGTGGGCGTTGCGAAACTTGTCGTTTACCCTACACGCTGGTGAAAAACTGGCCTTAGTGGGGGAGAATGGTGCAGGAAAAACGACCCTGGTGAAGCTGCTCGCCAGGCTTTATGACCCGGCTGAAGGGCGCATTTTGCTGGACGGTTACGATCTCCGCGACTATGATTTGATGGAGCTCCGTCGCAACATTGGCGTCATCTTTCAAGATTATACGCGCTTTAAGATGTCGGCGGGAGTGAACATCGCCGTAGGCGACATTGATGAACGTACGAACCAGTCGCGCATTGAAACCTCTGCCCAGCGGAGTCTGGCCGATACGGTCATTGCGAAGCTGGCCGGCGGTTACGATCAGCAGTTAGGGCGTTCGTTTGGCAAGGGGGTTGAACTCTCCGGGGGCGAATGGCAGAAGGTTGCTTTGGGAAGAGCGTATATGCGCGACGCTCAGCTCATTATTCTCGACGAACCTACGGCGGCTCTCGATGCCCGGGCCGAGTATGAAGTTTTCCAACGATTCGCTAAGCTGACCGAAGGCCGTTCGTCGGTAATTATTTCGCACCGCTTTAGCACTGTCCGCATGGCCGACCGAATCTTAGTACTCGAAAATGGAACGCTACTTGAGATTGGGTCGCATTATGAGCTACTCGAAAAAGACGGACGCTACGCAGAGTTGTTCGGGTTACAGGCCAGGGGATACCAATAATTTTATTGTTGATAACAGAATAACTGCTGCTACGCTAAAAGATCTTTTGGCGTAGCAGCAGTTATTCTGTTATATCTACTAACGTTATGAATAGTTAAGCAACGTTTCATTAATGAGATAGTTATTGATAGAACCTATCATCTTTCATGGAATGGCGCCAGGCTGACAGATAGATGACTTTTGCTTTAATAAAGTTTGCTACGGTGTACCAGACGAAGAGTGGGGTTGAATAAAAACACCAAACCGAATGAAACAAGCGAAAAGTAGTCATCCCAACCGGGACATTATTGTTATTGGCTCCTCAGCGGGAGGCATAACTGCGCTAACGCAGATCGTAGAGTCTCTACCCGCTAGTTTTCCAGCGGCTGTTCTGGTCGTGCAGCACGTACCGCCCTATTCAACAAGCAACCTGCACCGAATTCTTGACCGCCAGTGCGCGTTACCAGTCTTGGTGGCCCAGGATGGGCAGTTGATTCAGCCCGGAACGATTTATGTAGCTACCCCCGATCATCATCTGCTGGTAGAGGAGCAGAAAGTGGTCGTTAAACGTGGCCCTAAAGAGAATCGGTTTCGTCCTTCCATCGATGCCCTGTTTCGCTCAGCGGCCTACACCTACGGTTCTCGTGCGATCGGCGTAGTGCTGTCGGGTGTGCTGGATGACGGTACGTCAGGTCTTTGGTCTATTAAGCGACTAGGGGGAATAACTATAATTCAACAGCCAGAAGATGCCTTGTTTCCGCAGATGCCTATCAATGCTGAGCAGCAGGTAGAAATCGACTACTCTCTACCGGCGTCTCAAATGGCTGCTTTGTTATCTCAACTGACCAGCCAACCGGTGCCTCCGACGCCTAAACTAACCAAGCAGGAGCGGAAACTTCTGGAAACCGAAATCATTATCGCTGGTAAGGATAATGCCTTTCAAATGGGTATTATTGATTTGGGTGAGCTTACTCCATTTACCTGTCCGGAGTGCCATGGAGCTCTGACACAGTTCAAAGAAGGTAAGATTATTCGATTCCGATGCCATACCGGGCATGCCTACACCATTAGTGCGCTCTTATCAGAGGTCTCTACCAATATTGAAGCGATACTTTGGCAAGCCATGCAAAGTCTGGAAGAGACAACCATGTTGCTGAATCGACTGGGGCAGCACTTCGATAAAGCGGCTCAGAACGAAATTGCCCAGGTTTTCTACCAAAAAGCCGAGGTGATTAGAGAACGCTCTCAAGCTATTCACGAATCCGTGCTTCGTCAGGAGATATTGAGTGGTGATATTAGCTACCAATCCTTACCCGATTGATAAACGCAGGCAGGTGGTGTGTATCAGTACTTACTTTTGGGCCGTTAAGCTGATGTCGTTTCCTCTGTAAAACGCGCCACTTTTACCGTTTGAATCAAGGGCTAAATGAGTAAGGTTAGGTATTCTCTTTTCACCACCTTGTGGCTGTTGTTGACTGGGAGCTTTTTTTATACTAAGAAGCAACAATGTCTTTATCTGGCGACCGGAGAGAGTTTAGCTAGCCAAAAAACGTTGGCAGACTCGATTCGAAAGCCAAATTTGCTAGTGATCAAGGTATTTGACCAGCGGATTGGGCAGCCACTGACGTCGGCAGTGGCGGTCATTATCTCTAAAACTACCGGCAAAGTTGAGCAGTTTAACTTGCCAAACGGGCGGCTCGAACGCGCCTTCAGCCAATCAGATCAACTCGACATTCAGATCAACGCAGCAGGGTATACATCGACCCATCGGCAGCTAGCCATTGAAGGACTATTAACCGGTAAAATATATGAGTTCGATGCCGTGCTGGATAAGGTACCGATCGTCATACATATTCAAGCCGTAGACAGTGAAACGGGCAAGAACCTGCCTGAAGTTCAAGTTAAGCTTAAAGGGCCAACAGGGACTAAACCGGTTGCGCTTACAGCTAACGGACCCGGCACATTCACGACTCGTCTGTCCGGCAGTGTGCCATATCGATTAACCGTGGTTGCCGAAGGGTATGAGGAGGTGACTCAACGATTAATAGCCAGCAAAGAGCAGCCCGATGTAGTGGTCAGGTTAGCGCCTAAGCCATTGTCTGTTGAAACAAAACCTGTTGCACTTACGGCACAGGCAGTGAACGTAGCAACGGCAGTGTCGTCGGTATCAGCTGTAAAGACGGCAGCGTTTGGCGTGGTCGAGAAAGGGAAGAGTGTTCGATTGAACAAGATCTATTTCGATCAAAGCAGCGCCGTATTGCGTCCCGAATCCTATGCCGAGCTCGACCAACTGTATGATGTATTGACCCAGTACCCATCGTTACGGATTGACGTTTTAGGCCATACTGACAACCAGGGTGATTTTGATGCCAATGTGCAGCTTTCGCGTGAGCGCTGCCAGGCAGTAGTCGATTATCTGCTCAAAAAGGGCATCCGTAAAAATCGTTTGAAAGCCATTGGGCGTGGCCCAACTGAGCCCGTCGCTCCCAACAACAACGAAGACAACCGCCGAAAGAACCGACGCGTTGAGTTTGTATTGTTATAGCTAATTCTGCACTGAGCTAATTCGTTAGGTACTTCTTCTTTCCAACGGGGGCGGTTTATCGATTTCAAATAAATAAACCACCAAACGATGCTGGCCGGTTTTAACCTGGTTTGCCCGTTTTGTTGTCTTATTCAGGTCAATTGACTTCCAGAGGCATCGATTCGGCGGTTGGATAATTCTAATCATTAAATTGCCCGTTATTACAATGATGCGTGATACGGCTCGGCTAATCCTTGTCGAAGCTTTTTTCTAAGAGTTGACTTGTTAAGAGTGCAAAGGGTCCTCAATAGGTAGCCCGGCCGCCCGACAGGTCAAAGATGAAACCAGTCGTGAAGCTGGATTCTTTTGAGACAATCCAGGCAGCCATAGCGGCTACTTCCTCTACGGTGCCTAAGCGCTTCATGGGTATTTTGGCCGTCATATACGCCAGTTGCTCGGGAGCGGTGTTAGCATTCATCGCCGTCTTAATAACGGCCGGAGCCAGTCCATTTACGGTGATACCCGTTTCGGCGTATTCTTTGCCAATGCCCTTCACTAAACCAATTAGACCTGCTTTCATGGCCGAATAGCCCGCCATGAACGGGTTGCCTTCTTTCCCGGCAATGGAAGCCATGTGGAGAATACGCCCGTAATTATTCTTTTCCATGACGGCAATGGCGTACTTAGTCATCAGAAAGGCCCCGCGTAAATTAATAGCGTACACCTTATCAAAATCTTCTACGGAGTACTCGGTAATCTTGGTGCTGGTTGGCCCAACGATACCTGCTGAATTGACCATAATATCCAGACGACCGTATCTGTCTTCTATAGCTTGTACGGCGTTTTTAACCGCGTCTTCCTGCGCAATGTTAACCACGTGACCGGCTACAAAATAGCCTTGCCCGCTGAATTCAGCTATGGTACGTTCGAGCAAGCTTTCGTTGATGTCGAACAGCACCACCGTCG
Organism: Spirosoma soli; assembly: GCF_042684525.1. Lineage (NCBI taxonomy): Bacteria > Pseudomonadati > Bacteroidota > Cytophagia > Cytophagales > Cytophagaceae > Spirosoma > Spirosoma soli. Next base: position 304,746 of record NZ_JBHULN010000007.1, read on the forward strand.
CTCCTTCAGAGGCAATACGTTGGGCAATTCCTTTGCCGATGCCCTCGGCTCCTCCAGCAACCAGCGCTATCTGATTGGCAAATCGGTTTACCATGAAATAGGAAAAGAATACGTTTGTAAAATCGGTAAGTAAAGCAGTAAGGACGTGATTTATAAGGCTGTTAATTGCTAATTTTACCTTTGTAAAATTTTTAGAAGTCTTAGGAGTATTTGGTTTAGTAGATCTACTTTACCTGGTAAAAGATACAAAATAGTTACCTGTCATCTGTTCTGATACTAGTAAAGCTAAACGACGTCTCATGTTTAAGCCTGCTTATTGTATCTCTTTGTGTATTGCTGGTATTCTGGGCCTTTTGAGCTTTAGATCTAACCTACCAGAAGAACCTACGCCTGTCTTAACACCAGCCGAAGAGTTGGCTACGTTTCAACTAGAGCCTGGTCTTAAAATTCAACTCGTAGCGGCCGAGCCGCTGGTGCAGGACCCGGTCGTCATGAATTTTGACGAGAATGGTCGGCTTTGGGTAGTCGAGATGCGAGGCTATATGCCTACTATTGACGGCGAAGGTGAGAATAAGCCTGTCGGGCGGGTTTCGGTGCTCGAAGATAAGAACGGCGACGGGCAGATGGACGTTAGTACCATTTACCTCGACAGTCTGGTGATGCCCCGCGCTCTGACCCTGATACCCGGTGGCGCATTGGTCGTTGAAAATGCCGCTTTATGGGAAACGAAGGATGTAAACGGCGATCTGAAAGCTGATTCGAAAGTTTTAATTGATAAGGATTACGCGGGCGCTGGTTTGCCCGAGCATTCGGGGAATGGACTCTGGCGAAGCATGGATAACTGGTACTACAACGCCAAGTCGCGCTTTCGCTACCGAATGGTAGACGGCAAATGGCAACGCGATTCCACTGAGTTTCGAGGACAGTGGGGCATCAGCCACGACGATAAGGGGCGACTGTATTACAATTACAACTGGTCGCAACTACACGCTGATTTAGTACCACCCAATTACCTGTCGCGGAATAAAAATCACAAACCCACAACCGGCATTGACCACGGTCTCACGGTTGATCGGCGGGTGTATCCGATCCGTCCTACGCCAGCGGTCAACCGGGGCTATATACCCGGCACGTTAGACAAAGAAGGGCATTTACGCGAGTTTACGGCGGCCTGTTCCCCCCTTTTCTACCGGGGAACGGCCTTGCCCACTCCTTATTACGGCAACGTCTTCGTCTGCGAACCCGCTGGCAATCTGATCAAACGTAATGTAGTGGCCGACAAGGGGCTTATTCTGTCGGCTACTGATCCGCATCCGGGCAAAGAGTTTCTGGCTTCGACTGATGAACGATTCCGGCCGGTGCATCTGGCTACCGGTCCCGACGGAGCGCTGTATGTAGCGGATATGTACCGGGGCCTTATCCAGCACGCGGCTTACGTAACGCCTTATCTGAAAGAGCAAACGCTGGCCCGGCACCTGCTTCAACCCATAAATCGCGGCCGAATCTGGCGAATCGTTCCCGAAAGCTGGAAACCATCGAAGCCTAAAAAGTTGTCGAAAGCGTCGACCAATGAGCTAGTTGGTTATCTGTCGAGCCCCGACGGCTGGTATCGGGATATGGCTCAGCGGCTGTTGGTTGAGCGAAATGATCCAAAAGCAACCAGGGCGCTTGTCAATCTGGCGGCTAAGGGAAGCAACAGCTTTGGCCGTTTCCATGCCTTGTGGACGCTGGATGGATTGAAAGCGAGTGATCCGAATTTGCTCGTTCAACTGGTTACGGATCAGGACCCGCTGGTTCGCACGGCCGCCCTGCGACTGCTTGAGCCGATTGCCAAAGCTGACAACCAGGTTCGCGCCAAACTCGATCAGGCCTTGTTAACCACCTGGGAGAAAGCCCCGATTGAGCAAATGTTGCAAATGGCGCTCTCGGCGCCGGCACTTGATCAGAAAACCGCCCACACGCTACTGGCCGGTATTGTCGATCGATACGGTGAGTTACCTCTGATTCGCGATGCCGTAATGAGTAGCCTCCAAAATCAGGAGTTTGTCTTCTTGCAAACCCTCATGAAGTCACCCCAATGGCAGACGCAGCAGCCGACCAAAGAAATATTCCTGGAAACGCTGGCTTCGTCGATAGTACGTAAAGGTGATCCTACGGAGTTGACCGCGCTTTTGACCATGCTGGACGATGAAAAAGAGTCGATAGGCTGGCAGGAAAAGGCGGTGCTTACAGGTATGTCAATTCAGGCAAGCACCGGCAAGATGAAGCCCATCAAGCTTACGTCAGCTCCCCGAATCTTTACGCAATCAACAGCTACCATTGACCAATCACGGCTTCAGACGTTAAGTTCTTTATTCGAATGGCCCGGACACACCGCCGAGCGAAGCAGCGCTCAGAAAAAGAACCCGTTAAACGACGAAGAACAGAAACTCTTCGCCATGGGCAGGCAGCACTACCTCACTACCTGCGCCGGATGCCACGGTAACGACGGAGCCGGTTTGAACCGGTTTGCGCCACCACTGATTGGATCGGACTGGGTATTAGGGGATGAAAAACGACTAGCGCTGATCGTGCTACAGGGTATGGAAGGGCCAATTGACGTAGCTGGTAAAGTATATAACGCGCCGGATATTTTACCAGTTATGCCCGCTCACTCGACGATGGATGATGCAGCCATCACGTCTATCCTGATGTATATCCGAAACGAATGGGGCAACAACGCCGGGCCAATCAATAAACGCACAGTTGGTACAACCCGCATTACCTCGCAGGGGCGGGTTGTGCCCTGGACCGCCAAGGAATTGAATAAATACGTTCTGGAAGCCAAGGCTACCAGCGGAAAATAAAGGAGACCGAACCCTTATACTAAAGAAAATGGAAGCGAACCGCCATCAAGTAACGACGGGCTCTACATCTATACGAATGGATAGACGAGATTTTATCCAAAGAGCCGCTATGGGGGCTGTCGCTTTATCGCTGCCGCAGCTGCCCAGTGCGTTCAAGCAAACGGGGATGGGCGTTGTCGTTCACTCATATGGTAGCCGCTGGAACTCGAAAGTTGAGAGTAAAAACTATCCTGGGTTCGCCAACGCCATTGACCTGATCGACCATTGTCAGCAGATTGGAGCGGGCGGAGTGCAGGTGGTGGTCGGCAACTGGACTACAGACTTCGCGCAGAAAGTGCGCGACAAACGCGAGAAGTCGGGCCTGTATCTTGAAGGGTCAATCAGCGTACCGAAAAACGCCGATGATATAGCCCGGTTTGAGCAGGACGTTAAAAATGCCAAAGAGGCCGGGGCTCAGATTCTACGAACCGTGTGTTCAAGTGGCCGTCGGTATGAGACTTACCACTCAGCCGAAGCGTTTCAGGACGTCAAGACGAAGGCGCTGGCATCGTTGCAACTGGCTGAGCCGGTTCTGCGCAAACATAAGGTGAAGCTGGCCCTAGAAAACCACAAAGATTGGCGGTCTAAAGAGATGGCAGCTATGCTAAAACAGCTTAACAGCGAGTGGGTCGGCGTAACCCTCGACTTCGGCAACAGCATTGCTTTGTTGGAAGACCCGATGGACGTAGTACAAACTCTGGTGCCTTATGTGCTCAGTACGCACGTGAAAGATATGGGGGTTGAAGAGTACGCCAATGGGTTCTTGCTCTCTGAGGTGCCACTGGGAACCGGTATTCTCGATCTGCCCAAAATGATTGCACTCTGCAAGCAACACAACCCGGCCGTTACGTTTAACCTGGAGATGATCACCCGCGACCCGCTCGAAATTCCGTGCCTGACGGATGACTATTGGGCAACGTTTGGCGACGTATCGGGAAAAGAACTAGCGCAAACCCTCCGAATGGTCAGGCAGCACAAAGCTAAAACGGCCCTGCCCAGAATCTCCCAGTTAAGCGCCGAAGATCGTCTGGCAGCCGAAGAGCAGAATATCCGCTCGTGCCTTGCTTACAGTAAAGATAAACTAGCCCTCAACTAAGTTGCTATTTGTGGTCATTAATTGTCATTGATAGTCATTTGTTGACGACTTACAATTAATGACAATTAATGGTGACTAACGACTACGAATGACTAAAGAAATACTTCCAGGCATTAAGCAATTTGATTTGAGCGGTAAAGCCGCCATTATTACGGGCGGGTCAAAAGGACTTGGTTTAGCTATGGCGGCTGGCTTGGCATCGGCGGGGGCCAGTATAATGCTGGTAAACCGGACAGCCGAAGAAGGGGCCCAGGCGGCCGAAGAACTGCGTCAGGATTTTGGTGTGCAAGCCATTTCGTTTCCTGCTGACATTACGAAGCCCGATCAAACCGAAGCGATGGCGAAAGCGGCCATGGAAGCCTTCGGACGGATTGATATACTTATTAACAGTGCAGGTATCAATATTCGGGGCGCTATTGACGAGCTTACGCTGGACGATTTCAATAAGGTGATGGAGGTAAACGTAAACGGTACGTGGCTTTGCTCAAGAGCCGTAACGCCTTATATGAAACAAAGCGGGCGGGGGAGTATCATCAACCTGGCCAGTACGCTGGGTTTAGTAGGCTTGGCAAACCGTACACCGTACACCGCCAGCAAAGGAGCCGTTGTGCAGATGACCCGGGCACTCGCGCTGGAGTTAGCACCCTTTAACATTAATGTAAATGCCATTTGCCCAGGCCCCTTTTTAACCGAAATGAACGCACCCATTGCCGACAGCGACGAAGCCAAAAGCTTTATTGTGGGCGCTACGGCGTTAGGCCGCTGGGGATTGCTGCGCGAGATCCAGGGAGCCGCTATCTTTCTGGCCAGCGATGCAGCCAGCTACATGATCGGGTCGATGCTTACCGTGGATGGGGGCTGGACGGCAAAATAGCACGTAACAGTAGCGTAGTAGACCAATGAGTTTTTCCTAAATCCTCTCAATATGGAATCAGTAAAGCGTGGAGACCAGAAAACCCGGGTGCGCTACGGGATGTTGTTCCTTGTGTTTATTAATGTAGTGATCAACTATCTCGATCGCAGCAACATCTCAGTAGCGGCAGCAACCTTCAGTAAAGACCTTGAGTTGTCATCCGTTCAGCTGGGGCTTATCTTTTCGGCTTTCGGCTGGACATACGCTTTCCTGCAAATTCCAGGCGGACTTATCGCCGACCGTTTTGGGCCACGCATTTTGTACGCCTTCTGCCTGATTACCTGGTCACTGGCTACGCTGTTTCAGGGTTTTGCCCGAGGGTTCGCTTCGCTTTTCGCCCTGCGCCTGGCTACTGGCGCATTCGAAGCCCCTTCGTATCCAATTAATAACCGCATCGTAACCAGCTGGTTTCCCGACCACGAACGAGCATCGGCCATCGCCATGTATGTGTCGGGGCAGTTCATTGGGCTAGCCTTTCTGACGCCAGTCTTGACAATGATTCAGGTCTACGCCGGTTGGAAAGGGTTGTTCATCGCAACCGGATTAGTCGGCATTGTGTGGGGAGCGGTCTGGTACTTCTTCTACCGCGACCCGCTCGACCACCCGCGTGTGAATGAGGCCGAACTGACGTATATCGAAGAAGGTGGTGCAGTGATTCGGCGAGCAAACAAAAATGGTGGTAAAGCCTCCGTATGGCAGTGGAGCAACTTCCAGCAGGTCTTTTCCAGCCGCACCTTGTGGGGTGTTTATATCGGCCAATTTGCCGTCAATTCAATGCTCTGGTTTTTTCTAACCTGGTTTCCTACATACCTGGTGAAATACCGGGGACTAGACTTCATTAAGTCGGGTTATTTGGCTTCGGTGCCTTTTTTGGCGGCCTGTGCGGGTTTGCTGCTATCAGGATTTCTATCAGATCGCTCAGTTCAAAGAGGTGTATCCATTGGCGTGGCTCGCAAAACGCCCATTATCATTGGTCTTCTCTTATCGATGAGTATCGTGGGGGCTAATTACACCAACGACACCGCCATGATTATTTTCTTTATGGCGCTGGCTTTCTTTGGGTCGGGTATGGCGTTGATTTCCTGGGTGTTCGTGTCTATTTTGTCGCCCAAACACCTGGTTGGCCTAACGGGTGGAATATTCAATTTCATGGGTAATCTGGCTTCTATTGTCGTGCCCATTGTTATTGGACATCTGGTACAGGGGGGAGATTTTAAACCGGCCCTCGTTTTCATCGGAGCGCTCGGCCTGATCGGGGCATGTTCATATATATTCCTTGTCGGTAAGATTGAGCGGGTACCCATGCGCGACGGTGAGAAAGAAGGAGCGTTAATTTCTGCGTAGAGACTGTTTACGTTCACATTGATTACAAACTGATGTAGTGCATCATAAAAACTAGCGGGCTGTGGCTAAAAATAGGCTACAGCCCGCTGTTATTTTACAGACTTTTCTGGGCTTAATACTATATATAATAGATTTATTTAGAATTATTAAAAATAACTTTCATTGAAAGTGATTTCGTCGTTCATTTGCATCTCTTTAGAAAGAGTCTAATTAAAAGATTGCGATGAACGTATTTCGACCCATCCACATAGTAGTTTTTTTACTTGCTACATCATTACCTGTTTTAGCTCAGCAAACTGTAAGTATTCGGGGCAACGTAACCACCTCCGATGGTCAACCCGTTGAAGGGGTTACGATCAGCATAAAAGGAAAAGGCCAGGGCGCTATTACGAACACCAAAGGAGATTACGTAATTAACCGGGTTAAAGCCGGGGACTATACCTTGCAGGCGACGGCTGTAGGCCTAAAAACAGAAGAGAGAACGCTGACCGTTGCCCAGGGTGAGAATCCCACGCTCAACTTTGTGTTGTCCGAAAACACCGCTCAGTTGCAGGAAATCATCGTCACCGGAGGCCGTACCAACCGATTCGCCCGGCCGTCGAGCGATTACGTCTCGAAAATGCCACTGAAAAATCTGGAAAATCCGCAGGTATACAACAGCATTGGCAAAGAGCTATTGACGGAACAGCTTGTGTTTTCGGTGGATGACGCTGTTCGCAACGCGCCAGGTATTCAACGCATGTGGGAGGCCACGGGTCGCTCGGGTGATGGAGGGAGCTTTTACAGCAGCCGGGGGTTTATTGTGCAGAGTGCATTGCGCAACGGGGTAGCTGGTTACGTGTCCAGCGGCATCGACGCGGTGAACCTCGAAAAGCTCGAAGTGATCAAAGGTCCATCGGCTACGTTGTTCGGTAGCGCCCTGACGTCTTATGGTGGCCTGATGAACCGGGTTACGAAAAAACCATATGAAACGTTCGGTGGCGAGATTACGTACGCGGGCGGTAGCTATAGTTTTAACCGGGTGAGCCTCGACGTTAACACCCCAATTGATCCGGCCCGTAAACTGATGCTACGCGTTAACACAGCGTTTAACTACGAAGGTACGTTCCAGACGCAGGGCTTTACGCGGAATTTTGCGTTTGCTCCCAGCTTATTGTACAAGCCCAATGATCGCCTGTCGATTCTGTTAGACGCTGAAGTCGTGCGCGGAACTAGTGTCGGGAAACAGATCATCTTCTTCTATTTTCCCGCGAGTCAACTCGGAGCCAGTCGGGCCGACCAGCTGAATCTGGATTATCGCAATTCGTACATGGGTAGTGGCCTCACGCTACAGTCGAGAAGCACGAACTTGTTTGGTCAGATCAACTATAAGCTCTCGCCTACGTTTACCTCGTCGACCAACATCACTTCCAGCCGCAGCTTTTCGAACGGTATTGGCCCCTACTTCTACTTGGTTCCTGATGCTGTCGTTACCGGTAATGCTGCTGATGCTGGCAAAGCTAACTACCTGGCCCGGGCCGATCAGTCGACGGATAACAGTACGAACGAGATCTTCGAAGTTCAGCAGAATTTTAATGGCGATTTTCGACTGGGTAGCCTCCGTAACCGCGTTGTGATAGGGCTTGACTTCCTGCGTATTAATTCAAACCAAAAGTTTTTTGGTAGTACGTTCGATATTGCGCCACTCAACGTTCGTGACTTTGATTATACCCGATTCAACGGTTCTCGCATGGATTCTATCTACGCCAGTGGACCGCCGGAGTTTACATATCCTATCGTGAATAAGCGGAATGTGTATAGCGGATACGTATCGGATGTGCTCAACCTGACGGATCAGTTCAGCGTATTGGCTGCGCTCCGCGTTGACCACTATCAAAACAAAGGTGGGGTTGAAGGCTCACCAATTACTGCCTACGAGCAAACAGCGCTTTCGCCTAAGTTTGGGGTTGTATTCCAGCCCATTAAAAACAAGGTTTCTTTGTTTGCTAACTACCAGAATAGTTTCAGCAATCGAGGTGTATACAATGCGTATGACGTAACGGCGTCCGATAGTATCAGCCAGCGGCAGGCTAAACTGGAGCGAGCAAACCAATTTGAAGCCGGTATCAAACTGGATGCCTTCAACGGCAAGTTGAGCTCTACCATTAGTTACTACAACATTCGGGTAAACGATCTGCTGCGCAATGACCCCAATCCGTTGGCCGCTGCCCGGTTTGCGCAGACGCAGGACGGTGCCCAGACCAGTAAAGGGTTTGAATTTGACGTGATTGCGAACCCCATTAACGGCTTGAACGTAGTGGCCGGATTCAGCTACAACGATTCTAAACTCGTACGAGCTACTCCTGACGTTGAAGGTCGACGGCCTACAACGGCTTCATCGCCTTACCTGGCAAACCTCTGGTTGAGCTACCGACTGCCCGACTACCTCGTTAAAGGCCTGGGCTTTGGCGTTGGTGGAAACTACGCCAGCGATAACAAAATTCTCAATAGCATCAGCCAGGGGGAATTCATTCTACCGGCTTACACGGTGCTGAATGCGTCGGCTTTCTACGATCGTAAGAAGTTTCGGATAGCAGCCAAGATAGATAATTTTACCAACCAGCGTTATTGGATTGGGTATACGACGGCTAATCCGCAGAAGCTGAGAAGCTTTGTGGGCAGTGTTAGTTATAAATTTTAAGCAGACGTGGCCAACCAGTTAAATTGGTTGGCTACGTTATTATAGGTGAGCGTATAAACGAATGGCGACTATGAGTACCACAAAACAGGTGAAAGCGTGGTTCCAGATTCACAAGTGGACCAGTCTGATTTGCACGGCTTTTTTGCTGATGCTGTGCCTGACCGGTTTACCGCTGATCTTTCACGAAGAAATTGAGGAACTGGAAGGTAAGCCTGCGTTGGCTCCAGAACTCCCGGCCGGAACCCCTAAGCTGAAGCTCGAACAACTGGCGCAGACGGCCCGCCAGCAGTTTCCGACGAAGGTGATTCGATACGTGTACTGGGACGAGCACGAACCCAATACCACCACCTTTACGCTAACGGACTCGCTGACCGCGCCCGCCGATAATTATAAGCTCGTTATTCTGGATGACCGCACGGCTAAAGTTCTGGAGGAGCCAAAAGTGCAGGAAGGATTCATGTACGTCATGCTTCAGTTGCACGTCGATATGTTCATGGGTCTCGGCGGTAAGCTGTTTTTGGGTTTAATGGGGTTGTTGTTCGTCGTGGCCATCGTATCTGGTCTGATGTTGTACAGCCCGATTATGCGCCGATTCGACTTTGGCATGGTTCGCACCGAGAAATCGACCCGGCTGAAGTGGCTTGATTTACACAACTTGCTCGGTGTGGTAACGGTAGCTTGGGCCGTAGTGGTCGGTCTTACTGGCGTTATCAATACACTGGCCGAAGTGGTGGTGGGTGCCTGGCAGCAAGGCCAGCTCGCTGAAATGGTTGCTCCCTACAAAAACGCGGCTCCCCTGACCGGCAAACTTAGTCCACTCGATAAGGCTATGGGGGAAGCGTACCGAGCGGCTCCGGGCATGAGTCCATCCTTTGTGGCTTATCCAGGGTCGCCCTATTCTAGTCAGCACCACTATGCTGTTTTCATGAAAGGAAGCACCCCGCTGACCGAGCGTTTGGTAACACCGGCGCTGGTTGACGCTAAAACCGGTAAGCTGACCGATATGAAGGCCATGCCCTGGTACGCCAACGCCCTGTTTATTTCGCAACCGCTTCACTTCGGCGACTATGGTGGGCTACCCTTAAAAATCATCTGGGCAGTGTTCGACCTTATAACGATTGTGGTACTGATCAGTGGATTGTATCTGTGGTTTGCGCGTAACAAAGCCACGAAGGCGCACCTGGCCCGCATGACGGCGACTAACCAACGCCAGACTCAGCAACTCGAAGAATCGGAGATATTAACGCTGAACGAGCAGAAAGGAGCCACGCATGAAGTCTGAATTCTGGCACGTCTGGACTATTCCACTGATACTAACGGGCCTTAGTCTATTAGGGCTACTAGCTGCACTGATTGGCGACGATTGGTGGCATGTGCTTTCCTGGATCAGTTTGGGCATTCCGCTCGTTGTCATCGGCTGGTTCGCCATGAAACCCCGGCCAGTTAAGGCTAAACGAGGCAATAGTCGGTAAGGAATGGGCCATACGCTTTCTTGGGAGAAATTCGTCGTAGGCTAACTAAGCTTGGTAGGGCCGTCAATCAGACCGACAAATGCTGTATTTTGCCGCCTAGTTGAGCCAAACTAACCGCTCAACGGCTCGTTCAACATGCTGTATCCGCTTACATTCGAACCTATCTTTAAAGACAAAATCTGGGGTGGCCAGAAGATCAAAACCGTATTAGGAAAAGAATTTGCCCCGCTGCCGAACTGTGGCGAAACCTGGGAAGTCTCCGACGTAGAAGGCAACGTTTCAGTAGTCAAAGAAGGGAGCTTACAGGGCAAATCACTCCGCGAATTAGTCGAGCAGTATAAAGGCGAACTCGTTGGTGAGCATGTCTACGAACAATACGGTAACCGGTTTCCGTTGCTCATTAAATTCATCGACGCCAACGACGACCTCTCCATCCAGGTTCATCCAAACGACGAGTTGGCGAAAGAGCGCCAAAGTGGTTACGGTAAGACCGAGATGTGGTACATTATGCAGGCCGACGAAGGTGCTAAGCTGAATTCAGGCTTCAATCGGGAGGTAACCAAAGACGAGTACGTTAAAGCGGTTGCCGACAATACCATTCAGGACATTCTGAACATTGAGCCAGCTGGTCCGGGCGACGTGTTTTTCCTGCCAGCCGGACGCGTTCACTACATCGGCAAAGGGCTTTTGCTTGCCGAAATTCAGCAAACTTCCGACACTACGTACCGAATCTACGACTTCGACCGGGTTGACGCTACAACCGGTCAAAAGCGCGAACTCCACACCGAGCTAGCCGTCGATGCCATCGATTATCACCACTACGACCACTACAAATCCCAGTACGACAAAAAACTGAACGAAAGCGTCAACGCCGTTACGAGTGACTACTTTGTAACAAACGTGTTGAATTTCAACGAAGAAGTCGAGCACGATTACACGCACATTGATTCATTCGTTATTTTGATTTGCGTGGCGGGTGCCTTAACAATCAAAGCGGGAGGTGGTTATGATGTGCCGCTGAAGATGGGGCAGTGTGCCTTGATACCCGCTTCGGTAGATAACGTAACGCTCGTTCCCGATGGCGACATGACGGTACTGGAAACGTACGTACCTTAATTGAACTGCTTTAAATACACAAAGACGCAGGGAGAATCGGCTGTAGACTGCCTTTCTTTTTGCGTCTTCTTTTATTAGTGCTCTGCTATTTTTGGATTAACAATGGCTAAATTACTGCCTGACTACGTGTAGTTACGAATCTACAGTATAACTAGCTTGCAATCTCTTTTACGCTCCTAAATTCGGAACAAAGAATGGCCCTACCAACCCCGACAACAACCCCTAAACTTAAACCCGGTTCTGCCGGAAATTACGGCATCGCCTTTGCCCTCGTCACCAGTTTATTTTTCCTGTGGGGACTGGCCAATAGCCTGAACGGTTCACTCATCAAGCAGTTTCAGATTGCGCTCGACCTCAACCGATTTCAGGCGGGTATTGTCGATTTCGCTTTCTATCTGGGCTACTTCTTCATGGCGTTGCCCGCCGGTTATGTGATGCGCCGGTTTGGGTACAAGCGGGGCATTCTCTTTGGCTTACTTCTTTACGGAGGAGGAGCCCTGCTGTTCTATCCAGCGGCTGAAGTGCGGGTGTACAGCTTCTTTTTGCTGGCTCTGTTCACCATGGCCTGCGGCATTGCCTTTCTGGAGACGGCGGCCAATCTGTACGTAACGGTTCTGGGCGATCCCGCCAAATCGGAGTGGCGACTAAACTTCTCGCAGTCGTTCAACGGCATCAGTATTATTTTGGGGCCAATCATTGGGGCGCTGTTCATCTTCTCAAAAACCGAATACACCCCCGAAATGCTGACGGCTATGCCACCCGCGCAGGCAGAGGCCATTCGTGTCGAAGAGGCTCTTTCGGTACAGGGACCGTACCTGGTCATTGGTATCATTATCGCGTTGGTAACGATCCTGTTCGCCGTGACTAAGATGCCCGAAGTAGGTGCGGAAGAAGAACAGGCTGCTGGTAAGATCCCTATTTTTAGTGTACTACGCCACCGCCATCTGGCCTTAGGTGTTATCGCACAATTCGCCAACGTAGGGGCACAAGCCACGCTTTGGGGCTATTTCGTTGACCTTAAACTTGACTTCTCCCGCGAAGGGCACTGGGCACTGGCCGAAGCGTACATGAATGCCATTAACACCTTAACGGGCTCGCCTACCGATTTGTCACCAACCCAGATTGCCGGTTTCCATGCCTCGTTTGCCCTGGTGTTATTTATGCTCGGTCGCTTCGTTGGGACTGCGCTCATGACGCGTATCCGGCCAAACGTTGTGCTGGCCATTTACGCGGGTGGAGCCGTGGCCATGGTCGTCATTGCCATGTTGGTGGGTGGCCTAACGGCCGTTATCGCGTTGAGCTTTACGTACTTCTTTCATTCGATTCAGTTCCCAACCATTTTTGCGCTGGCCACAAAAGGCCTAGGAGCAGAATCGAAAATAGCGTCATCGTTGGTGATCATGAGTATTGTAGGGGGTGCTTTAATGCCGTTGGTAGCGGGCGCTTTGTTTGCCAGCGGTGCGGTGTATGCCTTGCTCGTGCCACTAGTTTGCTTCGCCTACATTGTGTTCTACGCCATGCAGGGGTATCGTATCAAATCAGGTGATCTTTACAGTTCTAACGCTCCGGCTGAAATCGCTCCGTAATTATGCGCTACTGCCTTGCCCTTGACCTCAAAGATGATCCGGCTCTGATTGCCGAATACGAAAAGTACCATGAGCGTATCTGGCCCGAAATTGATGCCAGTATTCGTGAGTCGGGAATTACCAACATGGAAATCTACCGCGTTGGCAATCGGTTGTTCATGATTATGGAAACCGACGCTACGTTTTCTTTCGACCAGAAAGCAGCCGCCGATGCCGCCAATCCAAAAGTGCAGGAGTGGGAGACGTTGATGTGGCACTACCAGCAACCGTTGCCTATGGCTAAGCCAGGCGAAAAATGGATGTTGATGGAGAAGATCTTTCAGTTATAACCCTCGCTCTTGCTGATAAAAGGTTAGCTAACAGCGTTCCTAGTGATGTGGGTTAAGACCAGGACAATTGATTGTCCTGGTCTTAACCCACTTTTTTATTTTTAGTGCCTGATTCGTTATCAGATCGCAATTGCTGAAAAAATAAATAGTCGTCCATAGTTGACAATATGTAAAGTTTGTTTTACGTTTGAGTGTAAAACAAACTTTACATATCTATGAAAACGAAATGGTTGTTTCCTCATCGGTACCGTCTGATTGGTTGGTTAATTTTTCTTCCGGCAGTTATTCTTGGATTAGCTACCCTATACGCCGGTTTTAGCGTTAGCTGGTTGGTCGCCAGTATTCTAAATGAACCCATAACGATCGACTTGGGTAACTCGAAAACCAACCTGGTTGAAATTCAAAATCTGACGGATGAGTTAGCCAGCATCGGAGTGATTGTTGGGCTACTGCTTATTGCGTTCTCACGAGAAAAGGTTGAAGACGAAATGATTGGTCAGTTGCGGCTTGAAGCGTTGCAATGGAGCGTCTATGTCAATTATTTAGTTTTGGCAATCGCTATCCCTTACACTTTACAACGAAGCATTTTTTAATGTGATGGTCTACAATATGTTCACCGTATTGTTGGTGTTTATTGTTCGTTTTCGCTGGCTTATTTACAGAAATAATCACCAGTTAGCGGCATGAAAAATCGGTTGAAAGTGCAGCGGGCCGAGAGCAATCTCTCGCAGGCTGACCTGGCTGATCGCATCGGTGTAAGTCGGCAGACAATCAACTCCATCGAAGCGGGCCGTTACGTGCCATCTACCGTGCTGGCCTTAAAAATGGCTCAGGTGTTTGGCGTGCCGGTTGAGCAGGTATTCCAGTTAGAGGAAACGGATTAACTTGCTTACCTGAAGTAGCATAAATCGCAGTTATGCCAAATCTCTATATTATGGCTGGGCCAAACGGTCGGAACGCCGAACCGGCGGTAAAACGACAGCCTCGTATACGCTATTGCCTGAGATTTTAGGCGTACGGGAATTTGTCAACGCTGATGAAATCGCGCGTGCTTTATCGCCGTTTAATGCGGAAGCTGTTGCGTTTGAAGCTGATAGACTTAAGAGGCTGGATACCTGGTTACGTTGATATTTGTATATCTATCATCACCGGAACTTGCTGTTAGCCGGGTTGCCAAACTACACACAGCAATGAAAACTAGAAGCGTCTGCCACAAGCAGGCGTTTTTGTATATAAAGGTTCTTCTAAAAGCTATATTTACCATCGTTTATTGCTCATTATAGCTCAAATTAAGATGAAAAATTGGCTTTGCTGCCTCTTCGGATTTACTGTACCATTTGTTACCCAGGCGCAAACTCAGCCTGCTTCTGATTTCGTTCGGGAAAACTACCAGAAGTATGAGTATAAGATTCCAATGCGCGACGGCACTAAGCTGCATACCGCCGTCTACGTGCCGAAAGATGCCTCTGCAAATAAGAAATACCCATTTATGATGCAGCGGACCTGTTACAGCGTAGCACCCTATGGCGCTGATGCTTATGCTAATCAGGTTGGACCGTCGCAAACGCTCATGCGCGACAAATACATTTTTATATATCAGGATGTGCGTGGACGCTGGGCGTCGGAAGGCACCTGGACCAATATGACGCCAACCGTCAGCGATCAGCAGCCCGTCACGGCCGCGAAAAGCAAGAAAAAAGCCGAAAAGCCAACCGGCCCAATGGCTATTGACGAAAGCTCTGATACGTACGATACAATTGAGTGGCTGCTCAAAAACGTACCTAATAACAATGGCCGGGTGGGGCAGTGGGGTATCAGCTATCCCGGTTTTTACACCATCGCGGGAGCAGTAGCGGCTCACCCAGCTCTGAAAGCGTCGTCGCCACAGGCACCGGTTTCCGACTTTTTCTTTGATGATTTCCATCACAACGGCGCGTTCATTCAGGCGTATCTGTTCACGTTTCCAGTGTTTGGCGTTCAGCATCCCGAGCCAACAACGAAGGCCTGGTACAACAATCAGATGATTCAGACAGGGTCAAAAGATGGGTTTCAATGGCAGTATGATCTTGGCCCACTAAAAAACGCCGATAAATACTACAAGGATAATTTTTACTGGCAGGAAACGGTTGAGCACCCCAACTACGACGAGTTCTGGCAGAAACGTAGCATTATTCCGCACTTGAAAAACATTAAACA
Organism: Spirosoma soli; assembly: GCF_042684525.1. Classification (NCBI taxonomy): domain Bacteria; kingdom Pseudomonadati; phylum Bacteroidota; class Cytophagia; order Cytophagales; family Cytophagaceae; genus Spirosoma; species Spirosoma soli. The sequence continues at coordinate 320,363 of NZ_JBHULN010000007.1, forward strand.
CGCGGTGATGACCGTTGGCGGCTGGTTCGACGCCGAAGATTTGTACGGTCCATTGAACATCTATAAAACCGTCGAAAAGAATAACCCTGGAACGTATAACACGTTGGTGATGGGGCCATTTGGACATGGGCGCTGGTCGCGCGAAACGGGTCATACGTTGCACAGCAATATCTATTTCGGTGACAGTATCGCTACGTTCTATCAGCGCAACATCGAAGCTAAGTTTTTTAATCATTTCCTGAAAGGCACGGGCGATGGCAAGACTGGATTGCCCGAAGCGTACCTGTTTAACACCGGCCGGAACGAGTGGCGCACCTTTGATAAGTGGCCTGCTGTCAACGCGCAAACGGTTCAGTTCTACTTGTCGGCTAATGGTCAGCTAGCACAGCAGGGCAACGGAAGCGGCTTCTCTGAATTCGTCAGCGATCCGATGAAACCAGTGCCGTACACAGAAGACATCACCACAACGCAGGGCTTCACGCCCTTCAATTACATGTCGGAGGATCAGCGGTTTGCAAGTCGCCGTCCGGACGTGCTGACCTTTCAGACCGACGTATTAACCGAAGATTTTACGTTAGGGGGCGAAATTACGGCGAAGCTCAAAGTGAGTACAACAGGCACTGATGCCGACTGGGTTGTGAAACTAATTGACGTGTACCCACCCGATGAGCCGAACCATGCGTACATGCCCAATAAAAATATTACGTTAGGGAATTACCAGCAAATGGTGCGCTCAGAAGCCATGCGTGGTCGCTTTCGTAACTCATTCGAAAAGCCCGAACCCTTCAAATCCGGTGAAGTAACCGACGTTACGTTTCGTTTGCAGGATGTGCTTCATACGTTCAAGAAGGGCCATCGCGTCATGATTCAGGTGCAGAGTACCTGGTTCCCACTGATTGACCGCAACCCGCAGAAGTACGTCGATAACATCTTCAAAGCCAATGCCGAAGACTTTCAGAAAGCCACACATCGGGTGTACGACAACTCGGTCATCGAAGTGCAGGTGCTAAAATAAGTTTATCGTTGTCTAAGCGAAAGGATAATCTTTTCGCTTAGACAACAAACGTTGTATTTGATTTTTATAACCACCGTACTATGAGCATAGAGAGTACATTTATTAATCCATTCACTGACTATGGCTTTAAGAAACTATTCGGCACCGAAGCTAACAAAGACATCCTGATTGACTTTCTAAATCAGTTCCTCCCTACCCCACATCAGGTTGCCGATCTGCGGTATGCACGCACCGAACAATTGGGGTCAAATGAATTGGACAGAAAGGCCGTTTTTGATGTATATTGTATCAGCCATACGGGCGATCGGTTCATTGTTGAATTACAAAAGGCTCAACAATTGTATTTCAAGGACCGAAGTATATTTTATGCTTCGTTTCCAATTCAGGAACAGGGGCAAACCGGAGACTGGGACTTTAAGCTGGCTGCTGTTTATACGATCGGTATCTTAAATTTTGTTTTGCCTGAGAATGACAATGGATCGGAAGTTGTTTCTATCGTACAGTTAAAAGATCAGTATGGCCGGTTGTTTTACGATAAGCTGGCATTCATCTACCTGGAAATGCCCAAATTCACTAAGTCGCTTAATGAGTTGAAAACAAAGGCGGACAAATGGCAGTACATCTTTAATAATCTCGATCAGTTACACGAAAGACCTAAGGAGATGGAAGAATCTGTTTTTCAAAAACTGTTTGATGCGGCTGAAGTAGCTAACTTCAGTAAAGCGGAACGCGACCGGTATGAGCAAAGTTTAAAGTCGTATCGGGACCTAAAGAACGTATTGAGTTTTGCCGAAATGAAATCGCTGGAAGCAGGAGTAAAACAAGGTTTCGAGCAGGGTATTCAGCAAGGGATAGAACAGGGTATTCAGCAAGGGATAGAACAAGGCATTCAACAGGGCATTCAACAGGGCATAGAGCAGGGCATTCAGCAAGGTGTAGAACAGGGCATTCAGCGGGGCATTGAGCAAGGTATAGAGCAGGGAGTTCAGCAGGGCATAGAGCAAGGTAAGCATCAACAGGCTATCCAGATTGCCCGTGCTGCCCTGGCCAATGGTCTCTCTGTGCCTATGGTAATGACCTTAACAAATCTCACTCAGGAAGAAGTTAACGCGTTAATAAACCCTACTAGCTGATAAAATGAAAGCAATCTGGAACGGGCAGACAATTGCCGAAAGTGACGATACGGTCGTCGTAGAAAACAACCATTATTTCCCCAAAGAGTCGGTTAATAACGAATTTCTAACGGACAGTTCAACGCATACCACCTGCCCGTGGAAAGGGCTGGCTTCGTATTATTCGCTGACTGTGGACGGCAAAACTAATCCTGACGCGGCCTGGTATTATCCGGAACCAAAGCCAGCCGCCAGCGAAATCAAAGACCGGGTAGCTTTCTGGAAAGGCGTACAGGTCGTTTCGTGAGCATGATTGAGGTTCGTAACGTAACAAAGCAGTTTGCCTCTCATACAGCCGTCAATAATGTGTCACTCAGCGTCGCACGGGGCGAAACGCTGGTCCTGCTGGGAACGAGCGGCTGTGGCAAAACAACGACGCTGAAAATGATGAACCGCCTGATTGAACCGTCAGGCGGTTCAATTTTGATTGACGGTATCGATGTGCGTCGGGAGTCTGGACCTGAACTTCGCCGACGCATTGGCTATGTCATTCAGGATGGCGGTTTATTCCCGCATTATACCGTCGCCGAAGCCATTGCCACTGTGCCCAAACTGCTTGGATGGGAACCAAGTGCCATCCTCGAACGTACGCGTGAACTGATGGCCAAACTCCAACTGCCCGAAACAGCGCTCAATCGGTATCCCGCCGAGCTCAGTGGTGGCCAGCGACAACGGGTTGGTCTGGCCCGAGCCCTGGCCGCCCGGCCGCCTGTCGTGCTGATGGACGAGCCGTTCGGGGCGCTTGACCCGTTTACGCGCCGACATGTCCGTCGGGAACTGTTTGGGTTAAGCGAATTAAAGGAAACGACGGTCGTGTTAGTCACGCATGATGTGAGTGAAGCGCTGGAACTGGCTGACCGCATTGCGCTCATGAACCAAGGGAGCATTGTACAAATTGGTCCCCCCGATGAGCTCCTGCACAATCCGGCCACCGATTTTGTAAAAGATTTCCTCGACTTGTACTAACTAGTAGACCGCTGCTGTTTATGATTGAGTTTACTTAGCAGAATCAGCGCAAATCATAGTGATCTTAAAAGTCAGCGGTCCATAAAACAACACTAGCTTCTGCAAAACGTCATGCTATAGGATTGACTCCGACTTATGATTGAATTTATACGCCAGAATGCCGATAAACTCCTCGAGCAAACGTTAACTCACATTGGATTGACGTTTGTGTCGTTGTTGTTGGCTTTGCTATTAGGTGTACCGCTCGGTATTCTGATTGCGCGTCACAAACGGCTGGCTAGCGCGGTGTTGGGTGTCGCGGGCGTACTACAGACCGTACCAAGTATAGCCTTGCTAGGCTTTCTGATACCTTTGTTTGGTATTGGTGTTGGTCCGGCGCTAGTTGCGCTGTTTTTATATGCGCTGCTGCCTATTATTCGCAATACGTATGTCGGGATCACAGAAGTTAGCGCGTCGGTGAAAGAAGCTGCACGGGGGGTAGGCATGACCGATAATCAGATTTTAACGAAAGTTGAATTACCGTTGGCGCTACCCGTCATCTTTGCCGGTGTCCGAACGGCAACGGTTATTAACGTGGGTGTTGCCACCCTGGCGGCTTACGTAGCGGCCGGTGGGCTAGGGGAGTTTATCTTCGGCGGTATTGCCCTGAGCAACGTAAACATGATGCTGGCCGGGGCCATTCCAGCAGCATTGTTGGCAGTCGGATTCGACTATGGATTAGCCAGGCTCCAGCGATTATCTGCTCGTAAGTTGCGGGTCGGCGCAGTGCTTTTTGTTATACTGTTGCCGTTTCTATCGGCATTCTATCTGCTACCGGGCCGTACTGACAAATTAATTGCCGGATTTGCACACGAGTTCTACGGTCGGGCAGATGGCTATCCAGGCTTGAAAAAGACGTATGGCCTGCATATAACTCCCCGATTGATCGACCAGAATCTGATGTACGAGGCTATCCATCGCAAGCAGGTCGACATCATTAGCGGCTATTCTACGGATGGGCGGATCAAAGCATTCGATCTACTGGTGCTCAATGATGATCGTCATGCATTTCCGCCGTACGGAGCTGCGCCGGTTGTTCGCCAAACGACGCTAGATCGTTATCCAGAGCTCGGTACAACGCTCAATCTCCTGGCTGGTAAACTAACTGACTCGGTAATGACAGCCCTAAACTACCGAGTTGACTACCGCAAAGAATCACCAGAAAACGTGGCGAGGTATTTCTTGAAACAGGCTGGAATCTACAAGATGCCTGCTCCGGTCGAACGCGCTCAAACCATCGTCATGGGTTCAAAGGTCTTTACTGAACAGTATATTCTGGCTGAGATCTATCGTCAATTGATCGAAGGGCATACGGCATTGCGGGTCGTCTCGCGGACCGGCCTGGGTGGCACTCAGATCTGCTTCGACGCGTTACGTACCGGAGCCATCGACTTTTATCCTGAGTACACAGGCACCGGTCTGCTGGTCATTTTACAACCCCCAGCCGCTGTATTAGATACATTATCAATGCAACCGGAATCAGTATATGATTTTGTCAACCGACAGTTCACTCAGCGGTATAAACTCACCTGGTTAAAGCCGCTGGGTTTTAACAACAGTTACTCGCTGATGATGCGTCGAGAGCAGGCAAAAGCGCTGGATATACAATCGATAACTGATTTGGTAGCCTACTTGAAACCTTAACGCTGTCTATTTCTTGCTGACGTATCGGTTTCCTTTAACGTAGTATCGATACGGCAAATCGGCTCCGTGAGTCAGGCCAATGCGCGTCGTGGTAACCATGTCGAAGTCGTGCAACACAACTGGCCGGATAGAAATGGGGCCTGTGGTAAGGGATGAGAAGTTATGTTCGACCCGATTGATGCCCATTGCGATCACCAATTTTCCCGGTCCATTGGCCAGGTTGCGTTGCCCCTCGGTCGTCGACGCATCAATGGTATTATTCCGGTAACGGGCAAAGCCCGTTTTGAAGGCTTCGTTCCGGCGCATTTCCATTAGTTCAAGTCCTTCAGTGGGTTCGAGCGCGCGAATCAATACAGCTTCGCCAACCCCCTCGGGACCCGTCACTACGTTGATGCAATGGTAATGGTTGTAAATCTGATAAACGTACAGCGTTCCAGCGGGGCCAAACATGGCCGCATTCCGATCGGTCTTTCTACGATACGCATGGCAGGCCGGGTCGCCGGTGATATATCCCTCGGTTTCTACGATAATGCCCGCGGTTGTTCCCTCAAGTGACTCATGAACCAGTTCGCAGCCAAGTAGCAGTTGGGCGAGCGTAAGGGTGTCGTGCTGTTCGTAAAAATCGAGCGGAAGCTTAGTCATGATCCATCAAATCACATTCATTGTCTGCTCCTTGATCTTTTCGAGCTCGTCTTTCATTTGTACCACAAACCGTTGAATAGCTGCGTCGTTTGCTTTCGAACCAATCGTGTTGATCTCCCGGCCGATCTCCTGCGAAATAAAGTTCAATTTCTTGCCGTTCGCTTCTTCGGTTGACAACACTTCCAAAAAGTAGCTGAGGTGGTTTTTGAGACGTACCTTTTCTTCAGAGATGTCAAACTTTTCGACGTAGTACATCAACTCCTGCTCGAAGCGGTTATGGTCAAAGGTTTCACTCTCCAGCAGTTCCTTCACATTGTTGCGCATCCGTTCGCGTACGGCCGGAATTCGTTGGACATCCTGCTGCTCGACATCAGCCAGCCGGTCGCTGATGATTTTGATATATTCCTGAAATTTACTCTCCAGAACGGCTCCATCCTGCCGACGGAACTCATCGCACCGACGTAGCGCTTCCTGCACGGCGGCCTGAATGGTTGCCCAATCCGACGAATCAGCGCTTGGATCAGCCGACTCCGTTACGTACGCATTCGGTTGTTGCAGAGCTAGCTGGAGTACGTCGCTGTCGGATACGCTCATCAGCATACTGTTCGCCGTTTCTTTCAGGTCGCTGACGTAGGCTGCTACTAAAGGCCGGTTGATGGTTACGCCGGGCCGTACGGCGTTGGTTCGGGCCAGGTTAAGCGACAGTTCGACCTTGCCACGTTCTAATTGCTGAGTTAGTAAAGCGCGTAACTCAATCTCTTTGTCGGAAAACTGTCGGGGAATTCGGCAGTAAATATCTAAAAACTTAGAGTTAAGCGTTTTGACTTCAGCCGTTACAGACAGGCCACCGGCCTCTACAGTCGCGTTGCCGAAGCCAGTCATTGATTTAAGCATAAAATTGTGGTTTGAGGGGTATAGATTAAGGATTACGAAGCAATGCGTCAGCACAGCGTAACCCTTAACCTGTAAACCTGTAAATTATTTTAAAGCGCCTGCTTCTAGTTCTAAATATTCCTTTCGCTGGCGGGCAACGTCAATTGCGGTGTAAATGGCCTGAAGCATGGACGTTTCGTCGGCCAGATTTTTTCCCGCAATGTCATAGGCCGTGCCGTGATCGGGCGATGTTCTGACAACGGGCATACCTGCCGTGAAGTTAACGCCTTCCTCAAACGCAATCGCTTTGAAGGGAATCAGGCCTTGGTCATGGTACATGGCCAGAACCGCATCGAACTTCGTGTAGCCGCGCGTACCAAAGAAGCCATCAGCGGGATAGGGACCGAACACCAGATGCCCTTTATTCCGCCATTCGGTAAGCAGTGGCTTAATAATCTCCTGCTCTTCGTTGCCAAGTAGTCCTTCTTCGCCCGCGTGGGGATTCAGGCCCAGTACCGCAATTTTGGGTTTGTCGATGCCAAAGTCCACTTTCAACGATTGCATCATCAGGGTTAATTTCTGCGCAATACGTTCGCGGGTTACGTTCTGGCGGACACGCCCCAGGGGAACATGACCCGTTACAACGCCTACCCGTAATCGTTCGCTGACCATGAACATCAGATTGTCCTGTACGCCAAATTCCTGCGCCAGGTACTCCGTATGACCAGGGAACTTAAACTCCTCCGACTGGATGTTGTATTTATTGATAGGAGCCGTTACAATTCCGTCCAGCTTACCATTCTTCAAATCATCAACGGCCCGTTGTAAACAAGCGAAAGCAGCCTGCCCGGCTTCGGGGGTTACCTGACCCGGCTGAATGTCCTGGTTTTGGTCGGGCCAGCACGTAATAACATTCGTCATTTTGTGGCTGATCTGCCCAATGGTCGGCGCTCCATTCAGATTCCAGTCCTTGAAGTTCAACAAATTGCGGTAACGGTTCAGTACGCGCATTGATCCATAGATGACGGGCGTACATAACTTCTGTAACCGGTTGTATTGCAGCGCTTTCAGAATGACCTCCGGGCCAATGCCGTTGTAGTCGCCGAGTGATATGCCAATCACCAGTCGATCCTCGCGTCCAGTTGCTCCGGTATCGCCCCCGTTGCGGTTATTTTCGGCCGATTGTGCTTCCGAATGATTAGTCTCCCGAGCGGAAGCCTCCCGCTGGTTGTTTTCTCGTTCGCGAGCCGTTCTGTCACGAGCACCTGGCTCGTTTGGTACGTCACTCCGGTTTCGATTTGAACGGTCGCGCGGTCCGGCATCCCGTTCGTTTGGCCGGGGTTCTTGACGTGGTCCGTCGTTTCGCGGTTTAGGAATTACCTCGGCTTGTTCGCTATTTTGCGTGCCGCTGTTATGAGGGGCTGCGTCCCGTGGCCCAGCCTCTCGCGGTCCGGCGTCCCGTGGTCCGGCGTCCCGGTTGTTTCTACTGTTTTGTGGGCGGTTTTCGCGCTGCTTTGGCTCCGAGCCATTCGGGCGATCGTTACGTGGACGAGCGGCTTCGTTTCCCGGGCCTCCTTCAGTCTGGCTGTTGTTCAGCTGTACGTTATTTTGCTGGTTAGCCGGACGCTGCTCAGGTGGCAACTGGTTCTGGATAGGTTGCTGAGTAGCAGACTTATCGGCCTGGTTCATTCCGTTGTCTGGTTCCACACGGGGTTCGTTCGACTCCTCAGATTGGCGTTGTTCCATCTACTTTTGTTAGTTTCGCCAAATGTTATAGCATAATGAAACCAGAATTATCCATAAGCCAGAAGGCCAATTGGTATTCATATTTCGTTATACATTATTCAGTTTGATAGCTGCAAGTTACGAAAAGCCAACGGATGTCCCAGAATAAGCCTTTCATTCTCATTGCCGACGAAATGCACCCGTCGATCTTTGCCATGCTCGATCATGCGGGCTTCACCTACGAATATCAACCTACCATTACACGTGCTGGTTTGCTGGAACAGCTCGCGCTGTTCGACGGACTCATTATTCGTAGTAAAACCACTGTTGACGAAGAGTTACTTAGTAGAGCTCCTAAACTACGGTTCATTGGCCGGGCGGGAGCCGGGCTGGATTTGATTGACCTCGATGCTGCCGAACGGCGGGGTATCAGGGTGTTTCACGCGGGCGAAGGTAACCGCGACGCCGTTGCCGAGCATACCGTTGGCATGTTGCTGGGGCTGCTGGCCAACATTTTGAAAGCCGACCGCGAAGTACGGCAAGGTATTTGGGATCGTGAAGGTAACCGGGGTTACGAACTGGGTAGTTTGACCGTTGGCATTGTTGGCTACGGAAACAACGGACGGGCTACGGCTAAACGGCTTAGTGGCTTTGGATGCCGGGTGCTGGCCTACGACAAGTTTCTGACGAATTACGGTGATGATTTTGCCGAAGAAGCTACAATGGAACAACTCATTGCAGAAGCTGATGTATTGAGTTTACACATCCCTCTGACTGACGATACGCGTATGATGATTAACGATACGTTCATCGAACAGTTTGCTCGGCCGTTTTTCCTAATTAACATCGCCCGTGGCGAAATAACGTCGCTGTCGGCATTGGTACGTGGTTTAGAAAATGGTAAAGTGCGTGGGGCCTGTCTGGACGTACTTGAGAATGAGAAGTTGGCTAAGCTAACCCCTGACCAACAGGCGGCTTTTGATTACCTGCGTCAGTCAGACCGGGTCGTACTTACTCCGCACATTGCCGGCTGGACACACGAAAGCTACGTTCGCATCAATAAAGTGCTGGTGAGGCAGTTAGTGAGCTTGTAACAAAATCTCATAAGATGCGGTAGTAATTAAACCATGTCTATTTAAGTGCTATGTATTCATTTCGCCTGTAATCAGTTTGTATCCGATTCTTTCTGCAATAGGAGAGCCGTCTTTGGGTCTATATCTGTTGCGTAAGGTAACAAGCCCGTTTTCTGATTTAACAGACACCGGTAAAAAATGCAGGCGTTAAAGTAAGCGCCTAGTTTAGAGGGATGGCTATCATCGTCATACAAGTTAACATCAGGATGCTCCTTGATAATCTGGTAGTCCTAAACTTGTAATGATAGGTTGTAGTGCATGACCACGAACCGAATAGAATCAATGTGCCGGGTCAACTTTTTGGAGAACGATAAGCTTAACCGAACTAGCCGCGAACACCGTTGACGTAA